>NZ_JAVIWJ010000001.1:2617500-2917500 GCF_034314105.1 Pseudomonas sp. AB6 | reverse complement strand
CAAGCCCTGGCACCGGCGGGACGACGGCGACGCTAGGTCGCTACGTGCGCTATCGCCAACACAGCACGCGGGTGTTGTGCGCTGATGCTGAGCGTTCAGTTTTTTTTGACTATTACCAGAGCGGCGACGCGAGTTTACGCCTGGACTGTGGTTCACGCATTGAAGGTATCGGTCGGCCCAGGGTAGAGGCCTCGTTTTTGCCGAAAGTGATCGATGCGATGGTCAAGGTGCCCGACGCATTGTCGCTGGCCGCCATGCATTACTTGGCGCAGCGCTTGGGTCGCCGAGTGGGCGGCTCTAGCGGAACCAATTTGATCGGCGCGCTATTGGTCGCGAGCGAGATGGTTGCCGCAGGTGAGTCGGGGTCCATCGTGGCGATTTTGTGTGACGGCGGCGAACGATACGCGACCACCTATTACGATCAAGCGTGGCTGACGACGCAGGGGTATGAACTGAGCGGGCTAATCGACAGCATCGCCGATTGTGCTGAAAAAGGTGAGGCACTGCCAGAAGGCGTGTTGCGCGCCGGTATTTGAAGCGATGAAAACCTTGTAGGAGACAACTTGTTGGCTAGGCTGATTATCTGACACACCGCCTCGGCAACGAGTTGTCTCCTCTAGATCGTCTCTGGATTAACCCTCAATCCCCAACATATCCCGAGCTAACGCCTCGGCCACCCGAATGCCGTCGACGCCGGCAGACAAGATTCCGCCTGCGTATCCGGCGCCTTCACCGGCCGGAAACAGGCCTTTGACGTTCAGGCTTTGCAGGGTGTTATCGCGGGTGATGCGCAGCGGCGACGAGGTGCGGGTTTCGATGCCCGTCAGAATCGCATCGTGCTGGGCGAAACCTTTGATCTGTTTATCGAACGCTGGCAACGCTTCTCTGATCGCCTCAATCGCGTACGCGGGCAGGGCGTCCGCCAGATCTACCAGTTTCACCCCAGGTTTGTACGACGGCTCGACGCTGCCCAGTGCGCTCGACGCCTTGCCAGCAATAAAGTCACCCACCAGCTGCGCGGGCGCTTCATAGTTGCTGCCGCCCAGCACGTAGGCCCGCGACTCCAGCCGTTCCTGCAATTCGATACCGGCCAATGGGCCACCCGGATAATCCTCAGGCGTGATGCCGACGACGATGCCGGAGTTGGCATTGCGCTCGTTACGCGAGTATTGGCTCATGCCGTTGGTAACCACCCGGTGAAGTTCGGATGTCGCGGCCACCACTGTGCCGCCGGGGCACATACAAAAGCTGTATACCGATCGACCGTTTTTCGCGTGGTATACCAGTTTGTAATCAGCCGAGCCCAATTTGGGGTGGCCGGCATATTTACCCAAGCGTGCGCGGTCGATCAGCGATTGCGGGTGTTCTATACGAAAGCCCACGGAGAACGGTTTGGCTTCCATGTATACGCCCCGCCCATGGAGCATGCGAAAGGTGTCGCGAGCGCTGTGGCCCAACGCGAGAATTACGTGCTTCGATTCGATCTGCTCACCGCTGCTCAAGACAACACCCTGCAACTGGCCGTTATCGATCAACACGTCAGTAACGCGCTGCTGGAAGCGGACTTCGCCACCCAACGCTTCTATCTGGTGACGCATGTTCTCCACTACACCGGTTAGGCGAAACGTACCGATGTGCGGTTTGCTGACGTAAAGAATCTCTTCTGGCGCACCCGCTTTGACGAACTCATGCAGCACTTTGCGCCCGTGAAATTTCGGATCTTTGATCTGGCTATAAAGCTTGCCGTCGGAAAATGTTCCGGCGCCGCCTTCGCCAAACTGCACGTTAGACTCCGGATTCAACACGTTTTTGCGCCACAACCCCCAAGTGTCCTTGGTACGCTGGCGAACTTCAGTGCCGCGTTCGAGGATGATCGGTTTAAAGCCCATTTGTGCCAAGAGTAAACCGGCGAAAATCCCACATGGACCAAAGCCGACCACTATCGGGCGCTCCCTCAACCCTTCAGGTGCGTGCCCGACAACGTTATAGCTGATATCGGGCGCCACGCCGATGTGGCGATCATCGGCGAACTTGCGCAATAGCTCGGCTTCATCCCGCACCTCAAAATCGACGGTGTAGATGAAACACAGTTCCGATGATTTTTTCCGTGCGTCGTAGCTACGTTTGAATAGCGTGAAGTCGAGCAGCTCATCACTGTCGATCCCCAGACGCAGCAGCAGGGCAGGGCGCAGGTCGTCTTCCGGGTGATCGATTGGCAGCTTGAGTTCGGTGATTCGTAACATGACAGGGTCCAGTATCCGGGCCAGCTTTACGCGAACCGGCAATTATATGCCGCTTCGGTCCCGTTCGCTTCAGGCATTTAAATCCGTAAGCCAGAAAAGGCTGTAAGTGAACTCAGTCGTTACGGGCGCCGCCGTAATAGCCGCAGCCCCGCTGCACCTGATCATTGACGCGCAATTCGGCTGTCAAGTGCTGGACGGCACCGCTGACCGGGTCTACGCAGCGCTGGGGTGCGACCCACAATTCAATGCGCTGGCCATTGGCTTCGGTACTCAGATTGAGGCGGCCACCAGGCAGTTGTTCTTCAACATATGGCAGAGCAACGGGGTCTTTGCCGTCACGGTTAAGGATCAGGCCTTTGCCGTTGACATTGATGCTCCAAGCAGGGCTATTGCCGCTGGCTTGCACGATCAACTGCTTGAAGTTGGCGTCGTTGCAGGCGTTGGCGGACCGTTCAACCCGGTAAAGCTGCTGCAAGTTGACTACCCCATCGGTGCCCGACGTTTTGCTGGCATCGAAATTGCCACGTAAGTCAGCGAACAGTTTGCCTTTTTTGGCGGCAAGCGCTGCGGCCTCTTGCAGCACGCTGGTGTTGCCGCTGTCCTGAATCATAAACCGGCGTTGTTCGTTGCAAGGCTGAAACCAAAGCTGGCCGCCTTCACCGGTGAGGTCGCCTTGCATGCGAGTCAGGCCCGCCGTGGACGAAGCAGGTTTAGCGTTAAACATCTGACATCCGGCAATCACAGGCAGCAGGGCAATCATCAACAGGGTGCGGGCAGCGAACATGGTGGTCGGTCTCCAAACAAGTGGCGCCACGTTACTCAGGCTGCTGTCCGATCACAAGGGCTCAGCCGACGTGATACGTCTGACCGGTTTGTAAACCTTCGACGCTTTTCGCGTATGCCAGCGCTGCTTCTGACGCAAGCAGCGGCTTGAAGCCTCGGAAATAGGACGCATAGGCGCCCATGGACTCTACCAAAACATTTGGACTCACCGAGTTCACTCGCAAACCGCGAGGCAACTCGATGGCGGCCGCACGAACAAACGCATCGATGGCTGCGTTCACCAGGCTGGCCGAGGCTCCGGTTCGAATCGGGTCATGGCTGGTGATGCCGGTGGTGAACGTGAACGAGGCGCCGTCATTGGCAAATTCACGCCCTATCAGTAGCAAGTTAACCTGGCCCATGAGTTTGTCCTGGAGGCCCAACGCAAAGTCGAGTTCAGTCATGTCGGCCAATGGCGCAAAATTCACGTTGCCTGCCGCGCACACCAACGCATCGAACATGCCTACCCGTTCGAACAGTTTTCTGATGGACGCGCTGTCACTAATATCCACTTGGAAGTCACCACTCTTGCGGCCAATGCGGACAATCTCATGGCGGGGAGCCAACTCCTTTTCGATGGCCGATCCTAAAGTCCCAGTGGCGCCAATCAGAAGAATTTTCATTGCGTTTCCTTGAAATGAATTAACAGGGACTCAGTGTAAAGTGCCGCGTTGCGGTCGATAAACATGCTAATTGGCAATCTTTGGTTTTCAACAGGAAACAATCGGATGAGCGAAATGGATGACTTGGTCGCCTTTGCGATCCTGGTCGAGGCCGGGAGCTTTACCTTGGCCTCCCAGCGACTGGGGTGCAGCAAGGGCCAGTTGTCCAAGCGCATCAAATTTTTGGAAACCAGCTATTCGGTGACGCTACTGCACCGTAGTACTCGTCGCTTAAGCCTGACGGCGGCGGGCGCAGCAATATTGCCCCAAGCGAGGGCGCTGATTAATCAAGCCGAGCGCGCCAAGCAAGCATTAGCCCGATTACATGATGAGATATCCGGCTCGGTGCGGATCACCGTTCCAGTGTCCATGGGCGAGACATTTTTCGACGGTTTGCTGATGGAGTTTTCGAAAGAATATCCGCTGGTCCAGATTGAACTGGACTTGAATAATGGTTTTCGTGACCTGCACCGGGACGGGTATGACCTGGCAATACGCAGTCGCGTCGCAAGCGATGAGCGATTGGTGTCCAAGCCGCTGCTCAATATGCAAGAGCTGACCTGTGCCAGCCCTGATTATCTGGAACGCCACGGCGAACCGACTCGGCCGCTGTCGTTGAGTGACCATCAATGCTTGCTCAACAGTCACTACAGCGGCCGCGAGGAGTGGACTTACCACCAAAATCATCAACTGATACGCGTGCGGGTTGCGGGTCCGTTTGCCAGTAACCATTACAGCTTGTTGAAAAAAGCCGCGCTGGTGGGTGCAGGCATCGCCCGGTTACCGTCCTATATGGTTCACGCCGAAATCATCGACGGTCGTCTTCGCTGGCTAATGCGTGACTATCAAACGCCCAGTTTGCCGCTGTTCCTGGTCCACCCTTACGAAGCCGGCTTGCCACTACGCACGCAGGTGTTAGCCGACTACCTGTTGAGTTGGTTCGCTCGCAGTAGTACGGCGTTTGAGAGGCTTTGAGCTGACCGAGCAAGACCGGATTCCTGCCAACATGTTGGCTACAGAAGCGCGGACCGGCGCATACGTTCAACCGAATAAAAATCAACCGTGGGGGAGTTGCCTTGCCAACGCAAAGCGCCAAGGCAGCCAGCACAAGTTCTACGGCCTGAAACGGATGATCAATCCACATACTCCACATACCGCGTCATCAGGTTCGGGCGTTGGAAGGTGTCGATTTGATCGATCTTGCCGCGCATGTCGTAGAGTTCTTGGTCGAAGGTAGCGTCGTCCATATCGATCCAGAACCTTGGATTGCGGCCAATCTTGCGGTCGTATTCAGCCGTTGTTGGGTCGAGATGTCGGTATTGTTCGTAGCGCGGCAAGTCTGGCAGTGGGCGGCTGGTGTCCATGTAGTTTTGTATGAAGTCCCACAGCGCGCAGCACAGCTGACCTTCGCCGGGAGCGAATAAGGGCCGGAAGTTGATGACGATGTCGCGGTAGCGGTGGGCGATGTACAACACGTTCGTCACTAAGCCCTGACGATCCGGGATGGTGGCGATGTAGGCATCGAACTCGTAAAACGGTGCGGTGAGTTCACCGATGGTGCCGTTCTTTTTGTACTCGCCGTTGTTGTCGTAATCGAAAAGGGTGATAAGGCCGGTGCGGCGGTTGATTTCCCAGATCGGGCCTCGGGAGGGTTTGACCCAGAGCTTAGGAATGTAATTGATTACGACCGAACTTACCCCCCAGGCAATGCTAAGGGGGACTACGCTTATATACGCCATATCCCATATCCCGCTGAAAAAGCTTATGAGCGAGGCAGAATTCGATTTGGTTTCGGCAAAAATACACACCAAAACAATAAGCGGCGATAGCATTATCGCCCCCCACTTTCCGAACAGTAGCGTGTATATCCAAAATTGTGATTGTTTTGACCATAACGAAAACCTGAAGCGTTCGTGGTCGTGTCGATCGTGAAAGTCTACATGCTCATATGGAGCTGGAATGTAAGTACCAAGCTTTTGTTTTTCTTCACGCTCTTTGTTCATTTCCTCCTGAAATCGCAAGCTGCTGGGTTTGCGCCGAATTAAAAAGTCATCGGGCGCGACTTCTTGCGCGCTCCCCCATGGCAAACGCGTTTTCGCGAAGCGCCGTATCCACGACCGTTCTGCCGAAGGTGGTTGGTTGGGGATACGGTCAGAGCAGTATGCGGTGCTGGCGTAATAAGACGAATTAATTGCAGTCATTGGTCGTCCTGCGCTTTATGGGTGGTTTCATCTGCCCAGAACGGTTGTTCAATTTCTTTGAAGTTGGGTGTAGCGTGGGCCGCTCCAAAAAGGGTCGGGTCTTTGGGCCTTGGTGCGGGAAATACCCACGATGAACTGCCATCGCTTAGTGTCAGTTGGGCGCGGACTTGCCATGCTGTGTGGACCGACACGGTGTCGTTTGAGCGTGAAACTTCAACCAGCGTTTCCCAAGGTGTTTGCAAGAATATTTCCATCCCATCGGGCTTCGGCCGGTACGCCATAGGCTTGGCTTCGGGAAATAGATGGGTTTCTTCCCACACGGTATTCCAGGGACTCAATCCACATACTCCACATACCGCGCCATCAGGTTCGGGCGCTGGAAGGTGTCGATTTGATCAATCTTGCCGCGCATGTCGTAGAGTTCTTGCTCGAAAGTAGCATCGTCCATATCGATCCAGAACCTTGGATTGCGGCCAATCTTGCGGTCGTATTCAGCCGTTGTCGGGTCGAGATGTCGGTATTGTTCGTAGCGCGGCAAGTCTGGTAGCGGGCGGCTGGTGTCCATGTAGTTCTGCAGAAAATCCCACAGGGCACAGCACAGCTGGCCTTCACCGGGAGCGAATAAGGGCCGGAAGTTGATGACGATATCGCGGTAGCGGTGGGCGATGTACAACACGTTCGTCACTAAACCCTGACGATCCGGGATGGTCGCGATGTAGGCGTCGAATTCGTAAAACGGTGCGGTGAGTTCACCGATGGTGCCGTTCTTTTTGTACTCGCCGTTGTTGTCGTAATCGAAAAGGGTAACGAGGCCGGTGCGGCGGTTGATTTCCCAGATCGGGCCTCGGGAGGGTTTGACCCAGAGGTGGGGGAGGTAGCGGATCACAAACGCCCCGACACCCCAGCATACGAGCTGCGGCAAAAGAAATACGTAATAGGTCTCCAGTACTACGCTGACCAATTCCTCTAAGTAAGGCTTGTATGGTGTCGAAGCTACAACTAATGCGGCAAATACATATATGGGGGCCAGTAAAATAAATCCCCATTT
This sequence comes from Pseudomonas sp. AB6, assembly GCF_034314105.1. Lineage (NCBI taxonomy): Bacteria > Pseudomonadati > Pseudomonadota > Gammaproteobacteria > Pseudomonadales > Pseudomonadaceae > Pseudomonas > Pseudomonas sp. AB6. The sequence continues at coordinate 2,910,524 of NZ_JAVIWJ010000001.1, read as the reverse complement.
GCCGAAGATGAATAGATAGATCCAAAACTGTGATCGTTTTGACCATAACGAAAACCTGAAACGCTCGTGGTCGTGCCAATCATGAAAATCTACATGCTCATAAGGCGCTGGCACATAGGTACCAAGGGTTAATTGTTCCTTTTTTACCTGCTCGGCTTTTTCCACCCGACGTAATTTTTCCGGCGCGGCTTCGCTCAAAAAATCGTCCAGCGCAACTTCTTGGGTTAGTCCCCAGGGGAGGCGAAATTTGGCAAAGCGTCGTATCCACGAGCGTTCTGCCGACGGTGGTTGGTCGGGCATACGGTCAGATCGGTATGCGGTGGCGGCGTAATAAGACGAATTTATCGCAGTCATTGGTCGCCCTGCGCTTTATGGGTGGTTTCATCTGCCCAGAATGGTTGTTCAATTTCTTTGAAGTTCGGTGTGGCGTGGGCCGCGCCAAAAAGGGTTGGGTCTCTGGGTCTTGGTGCGGGAAATACCCAGGATGAACTACCATCGCTTAGTGTCAATTGGGCGCGGACTTGCCATGCTGTGTGGACCGACACGGTGTCGTTTGAGCGTGAAACTTCAACCAGCGTTTCCCAAGGTGTTTGCAAGAATATTTCCATCCCATCGGGCTTCGGCCGGTACGCCATAGGCTTGGCCTCGGGAAATAGATGGGTTTCTTCCCGAGGCGGTCCGTCATCGCGCACGCGGGATCGGCGAACTTTCAACAGCGCGCACGAGGCTTTGGTGCTGAGGTCGCCCAGTCCGGTCAATAGGCCGGGCAGGTTGCTCTCGATTCGGATGCGGGTATCGGATGCGCGTATATCCATGGGCACCGGATTATAGTTCTCGATGCAGGCCGGGAGGCTGTATTCCGGGTTGGCTTCAATGGTGATGCGAATGTTGGCAAACAGGCTGACCAAGTAGTAAAACGCGTTTTCCGGGGCTTGCAGATGAGGCGCTCGGTCACTGTTAGAGCCGAAAGGCCCTGCGCTTAGCCAGTCTTCAATGGGCGTAGAGCTCAGCCAGTAAACGACGCCCAAGCCGATACTGATTAGAATCAGGCTGATCCAACCCAAAGGCCCCAAGCCCAGAAGAGTGGATCCCCCGACCAATAGCGTGCCTGCGATACCGGTTAGGCCGCCTGCCGCCATCAGCAGATGGCCCCACAGGGCATCGTCGCCCCATTGATAGGCATGCCAGGCGTCGTATAGGTTGAGGCCGACAAAAATTGATCCGGCTGCAAGTTGACCGAGCAGGCGGGCAGTGACGATGTTGACAAGCCGCTTGGCTAGTCGCTCTCCAAAGACTCGGGTGCTAAACGCTTCGGGGATGACAAAAAGTGTTTTACGGGCGCCAGCCAAAATTGACTGACTTCCAGCCAGTTTTACGGTTAATGCTTCCATCGCTATCACCAGATCCACACCAGCCCCTGTGACTCCACCAACTGCTCTCATGCGCCCCTTCTCTCGTATGGCAGCGTTCCGCGCCTCCAACTCACTCCTCAAATTCCACAACTCCAACATCCCTACCGCCGCCGCAAACGGTGTCGAGTTCAGCGCCTTGTACATCCACTGGCTCTGCAACGCCGTCCGATTCTTCACGGCATCTTGTATCGCGTTGCCTCTGACCTTTTCCTGCTCGGCCGTGTGTGCTTGCCAGGCGGTATTGACCTGCTGGTTCACGCGGCTGATCAGCTGTGCAGTGCGATGGTCGCGGGGCATGGCGATGACGAGGGTGTTCGCGTGCGGTTCGCTGCCATTGCGATAGTGCTGAGGGCCAACCATCGATCTGTCGGACGTGGATCGATAATCAAGGGCAGGCCTGCGCAGGCGCTCCGGCAGGTCCGGCAGGTCGCTCAAACCAAATATGTAGAGATTCTTGCTCCGGGCCTCTGCATAGGTAATGAATTGGATGGCGCCAAGGCCGCCCGGCAGCATGCTGCGCAGTTGTGCCACGGCGCGTCGTTGTTGGCCCATATTCAGCGCTGGAGCCGGAGGCTTAGTGCCTGGTCTCGGCGTGTTTTTCGCCGCCTGCACCGCTTTCTCCGCCACATCAACCGCGCCTTGCAGGTTTTCGTGAAGACTCATCAGGGTTGCGGCCACCGCCTTCAGGGTGCCTGTGAAGGTGTTATTGAGGCTGCCGCTTTCCACCAGACCGGCCAGTAAATAAGCGTCGAGCGTATTGAGTTGCTTCGGGTCAATGACCTCACAACTGACAGCGGCCAGCAGTGCATTGGGCCGAAACAGCCCATCGCCACTGTTGATGTCTGGGACGGCGGATTGAACATAGGGTGCGTTCGTATCCTGGGACTCAAGCGCTGGCCATAACATCCGATGCAGCGGATGGGTCTCATCGTTGGCAATGTGTTGGATTAGCCGTTGGCCGTCGCTGGGGTCTGAGCCGCTTTTACTCAGACCCGTCACGGCGTCGCCGACCTCACCATTGACTGCCAGGGGGTCGGTCTGAGAGGGCCGGGTCGCCAAGCTGGCAAACAGTTGGCTGACAAAATGCAGCGCGGCGACATAATCGAAGCCTTCCAAGCTCAGGTGATCGGCAAGGGTCTGTTGGGTTCGTCGGGTTGTCAGGCATTCGCTCAGCAGTGCCTGGCTCATCTCCAGCGACCGCCAGAGCTGCTGGCGTTCACCGCTGGCGGTGAACCGATTGACGTCGATCCGACCTTGAAGCTTCAGTGCATTGAGCTGTTTATGCAGCGGATTGATACCGCCGCCCAAGGTGCTTGGTACGACCAGTTGTTGCACCAGCAAGGCACTGGCGTGATGCGCGTGGCGGCTGGCGCGGGCGGCGCAAAGTTGCAGCAGGTTCTGTTGATCATTGACCCGGGTGTGCAGGTGGCGCAGCCGATAATGTGAGTCTTGCAGCATAACGCCGTACAGATTGCGTTGGCGTGCGCGGTGCAGCACGTCCGGGACTTCGGGCTGTTCGTGCCAGAGCTCGTCGCCAAGCTGCGGCGTACACAGTTCTCCTATCCAATGCGCCCACGCGCCGGTTTCGAGGGACGTCGCTTGGTAGGCCGTCTCGCCGCGCTCAGAGCGGGTGACGTGGGCATGCGCTTCGCTCAGCGCCTGAACCGGAAACTGTCCACTCAAGTCACACAGATAACGGGCCGGTTGGTCCAGCAGCCACTCATAACCTGGCTGGCGTGCTCGTTGTGGCGCGACCCTGCTGACCGGAAATGCGTGAGTGTCGTAATTTAGCCAACTGACGTGAGCATCGGCGGCGGCTTGAGGGAGCACTTTATCGTGAGCGTCAAGTGCACCAAATGCCTCAAGCATTGCAGTGCCATCAGGTTTGTTGTGAAAAAGCCGCTCGAACGTGGCAAGAGAACTTCGCAGGTTCGGGCTTTGGCAGCGTTGTCTGCGCAGCGCCGAGTCGTTCTCCAGACAGCGCAATCGCGGTCCGGACAATTGGATTTCGCTGAAGCACAGTTGAGGCGCTACCGGCAGGTTATTCCAGCTAGACGGCAGCCAGATATCTTCAAGCGCTTGCCCAGTCGCGAGCCGTGAACGGGGTTCGATTTCGTCCCCCATGCGGTATTCATTGAAATCGACGTCGTGGTAGGTGGTCCGTTCATCGTCGACCCGCACTTCCAGCTCGCGCCACACTCGACCGTTGAGGAACACGTAGATGAAACCCGCGCGGCACAACACCGGGGTGCCGTTATCGTGGGTGCTGTTGACACCGGGCAGCGCGACGAAGGGCACCACCGGGACGATCTGATTCCACTGGCCGTCGAACTGACGTGGAGTGATTGAGACCGGGGGCAGCGGCACCCGAATCGGTGCGCCTTCGACGCTGGCGATCTCCAGCCACACGCGGTGTTTGAAGGTGCTGGACCAGCTCCAGACGTGCAGAGCGCTGTTCAGTAAATACTCGCCGGTGAGGGTTTCGGGGCGGTCCGAATCAGTCAGGGCATCCAGTCGTTTCAAACTGTCGTGCTCATAAAACGCCAGCCGCTGGGTATCGGGATGGCCGTTGCCGGTGACCTGCACGATCAGCTTGTTGACTTCGCAGCAAGGGCCGCTGCTCAGTGTGCTCTGCGTCATGTCAGGACTCCTGTCCGTTGGAAATCGTTGATTGAAGTGGCTGATTCAAAGATTGGCTTTGCTCGACGCTGATCGATAACCAGGAGGGGGTGTTGGCGGGGAGCCAATGAGCGGCATGAGGGTTGTTGCGGGTTTGCCATTTGGTCGCGTCGGCCGAGTACCAATGCACACGGTCAATTGGGCCGAGCCAGTCGGCAATATTTTCATCGGTACAGGCTGAAAAGAGCCGCTCGGCAACAGCGGGATGCCAGTAGCGCAACATGCCTATGCGGGTCTGCTCAAAGCGGACGATGAGGAGGTGTCGCAAGTGCGCCAGCAACGCGTCGTGGGAATTTTCGCTTTCGATAATCAGCCCTGGCCAATCACAAGGCGCCTGCCGCACTGAGTGCGAGAGTGCCTGTTTAGCGTCGTCCGTTACTAACAGTGGGCTTGAATCCACGTATGCAGCCATCTCTGTCGAAGCAAATAGTGGCGTTAATTGCGGATGGTCGACCTGCCGAAATAGCTCGGCCAGCAGCGATTTTCTAGGTTCCAGCAGCATCCAGATGCTCATGCGTGCGCCCCCTTGCTCATGGCTTCTCGGCAAGGACAGTCTGCAAGCGGGCAGTCCATCGGCGTGCCGTCTTTGGGCTTTTGGCACAATTCGATCATCGTGTCTGTGCCAGACAGCTTTTGCTGAATAGCCGGATCGGGCGTAGCGACTGGGGCGAGCATTTCAGCCTCCAGCCCATCAACACCGGCCGGTGCCAGCGGCATCGCGGGCATACCCGGCAGCGGCGCACCTCCCAGCAAGACCGGTACGCTGGAAAATATCCCCGCAGGCGTAATAACCAGATGTTGCCCACCCGCCGCCAAGGTCAGGGTGACGCCAGCGTTGACGATGAAGTTCGCGCTGGATTTGTAGTGCACGTCTTGCCCGGCTTCGATCACCAAGGCGCTGGCCACGCGGGTATGGCTGGAGCCTGCGACTTGCAAATGATCCCCCGCGGACAACTGCACTTTGCGGTCGCCGCTGATGGTTTGGTGGTGTTCGGCTTCGAGCACTGAAACGCTGTTGCCCTTGATCGTTTCCAAGCGCTGGCCACGTACTTCCAAGCGGCTGTCGTTCTGGACCAGTTGCTGCATGTCGCGCTGGGCACGCAGGTAGACCAACTCAGCGCCGTTGCGGTCTTCAAAGGAGACTTCGTTAAAGCCCTGACTGGCCTTGGAGCTGCGGCTACGGAACACGCTTTTGGTTTTGTTCGCCGGTAACTCGTAAGGCACTGGATTTCGGCTGTTCGGCAAACAGCCCATGACAATTGGCCGATCCGCGTCGCCTTCCAGGTAGGAAATCAACACTTCCATGCCGACCCGAGGCAAGGTCACTGCGCCATGACTGTTGCCTGCCCAGCTGGATGCCACCCGAACCCAGCAACTGCTGGTTTCGTCATCCGGTTCAAGACGATCCCAGTGAAACTTGACCTTCACCCGGCCGAATTTATCGCAGTGAATTTCTTCGCCTTCAGGACCCGTGACCTTGGCGGTTTGGGTGCTGTGGATCAGCGGCTTGGGGTGGCGCAGGGCGGGACGAAACTGGATCGTTTCCGGAATGGCGGTAAAGGAATTCCGATACCCCTGAGGGATTTTTCCGGCGGCGACCGGAACATCCGCGCCCAATTCCTCCAACACCTGCGGCTGGCGTCCTTCGTGTCGGATCGAAATCAGCACCCACGGGTTATTCCATTTGAACTGCGGATGCTTTTCTAGCTGGATCACCGTCCCGCTGCGCAACAGCGGTTGATCGCTGGTGCCATCAGCCAGTTGAAAATCAGTGCGATGCCGTTGCAGGTCGTGGGTGGATAGTTTTTTGCCGTGATCGTCCTCCAGAAAATGCCCCGGATAGACGTAATGCTCAAGTTTCGGCTCGACACGCAGGACTTCACCCCTTTGCGCTTGGGCTTGGGTTGGCCAGGGCTTTCTCGAAATTTCCAGTAGAGAACCGGCTTTCTGGAAATCGTAATCCCGATGCACCACATGGCTGGTGCGCGCCGCCAAGCGCACGCCAAACTCATGGATCGAATACGTTTCGGGCACCATGCCGTTCAACGGTTTGAACGGCAGCGCCACCTTTGCTTTATGGGGAAACATCCCTTCGTCATCGGCGAAAATCAACCGATGGCCGTCGGCCGAATGCTCGAAACGATAAAACCAGCCGTCTTCTTCGCACAGTCGATTCACGAAGTGCAGGTCGCTTTCGTCGTACTGAACGCAGTATTCACGTGGCGTGGCGCGGCTCACGTCACCGTGGAACTGCACATCCAGGCCGTCAAACAGCCCATGCTCCTTCAATACCTCAAGGATGATCGCGGGCACGCTCATCTGTTGGAACGAGCGGCGGTGGCTGCTGTGTTCCAAATACGCCAGATAGGGTTTCAGCACCGCGACGTAGTGTGTCAGCCGCGCGCCGGAGTTGCTTTTATGGATCGAGTGGATGTGCCCATGCAGACCTTCGCCGTCCGGGCCGAAACTGAGAAAAGCCGCCTTGTGCAGCAGGTCCGAAAGCTCAATATCCCCCGCCCGGCTGACCAGTTCGACGGTAACGGCGTAGGGCGTGCTGACGGCCTCGGCGCCCTCGAACGCAAGCACCTGCAAGCGAGGATCTTCAAGACCTTTGATGCTTAGGGTGAAGGTTGGAGCGGTGGCCTGGGACATACGCATTTCTTCGTGTCGAAAAGATGCGGCAACTTTGCGAGGCGATGTCGAAGATGTATATCGGGCGCGTCAGATAGGTTGCGTAGGAAATTTCCTGTCATTTCGACGAAGCTTTCTACCGATTCTCCAGTGCTTAATAAACGCCATAAAAAAACGGCCCTCAGGCCGTTTTCAAATCACAACACTTTCTCAACCCCCCAAATACGCATCCCGCACTTTCGGGTCATGCAGTAACTCTTCGCCCGTTCCCTGCATCACCACCCGGCCGTTTTCCAATACGTAGGCTCGGTCGGCGATTTTCAGGGCCTGGTTGGCGTTTTGTTCAACCAAAAACACCGTGACACCGTCACGGCGCAGTTGTTCGACGATTTCGAATATCTGCTGAATGATGATCGGGGCCAGCCCCAGCGACGGCTCATCGAGCAACAGCAGCTTGGGTTTGCTCATCAATGCGCGGCCGATGGCGAGCATCTGTTGTTCGCCGCCCGACATGGTGCCGCCACGTTGATGGAAGCGTTCCTTGAGCCGAGGGAACAGGTGCAAGACCTTGTCCATCTGCTCTTGGTAATCGTGCTTTTCAGTGAAGAACCCGCCCATGGCCAGGTTTTCTTCCACGGTCAAACGGGCAAACACGCGACGGCCTTCGGGCACCACAGCGATGCTTTTGCGCATGATTTGCGAGGATTCGAGCCCGACCAATTCTTCGCCCATGTAGCGAATGCTGCCGGCATGGGCGCGTGGCGAGCCACACAAGGTCATCAGCAGGGTGGATTTGCCTGCACCGTTGGCGCCGATCAGGGTGACGATTTCGCCTTGGCGAATATCGACGTTGATCGAATGCAGCGCCTGGATCTTGCCGTAGAAGGTGGAAACGTTTTCGAATTGCAGCATTTACGCTTCCCCCAGATAGGCTTTGATCACTTCAGGATTATCGCGGATTTGTTCTGGCGTACCGTCGGCCAACGGTGTGCCTTGGTTGATCACGACGATGTGGTCGGAAATGCTCATGACTAGTTTCATGTCGTGCTCGATCAGCAGCACCGTGGCGTTGTGTTCGTTGCGCAACATACTAATCAACGCTTTAAGGTCTTCAGTTTCACGTGGGTTCAGACCGGCTGCCGGTTCGTCGAGCATCAAGATGCGCGGGCGCGTCATCATGCAGCGAGCTATTTCCAGGCGGCGTTGCTGACCGTAAGCCAGCGTGCCAGCCGGGCGATTGGCGAACTCTTTGAGGTTGACCCGTTCCAGCCAATGCTCGGCGTATTCCATTGCCTCGCGCTCGCTTTTGCGAAACGCGGGGGTTTTGAACAGGCCGGCCAGGAAGTTGGTGTTGAGGTGACGATGCTGGGCGACCAGCAGGTTCTCCACCGCGGTCATGTCCTTGAACAGACGCACGTTCTGAAAGGTGCGCACCACGCCCTTTCGGGCGATCTGGTGGCCGGCAAGCCCTTGAATGGGTTCGCCGTCCAGAAGAATGGTGCCCGCCGTTGGCTTGTAGAAACCGGTCAGGCAGTTGAAAACGGTGGTTTTACCCGCGCCGTTAGGGCCGATCATCGACACCACTTGTTTTTCGTTAACGGTCAGGCCTACGCCATTGACGGCTAACAAGCCACCAAAGCGCATGCTCAGGCCGCTGACTTGCAGAAGCGGACGGCTCATGAATGCGGCTCCGCTTTGAGTTTCATTTCGGGACGTTGCATGGGCAGCAAACCTTGTGGTCGCCAGATCATCATCAGCACCATCAAGGCGCCGAACATCAACATGCGGTACTCGCTGAATTCACGCATTAGCTCAGGCATCAGAATCAGCACCACCGCAGCGAGGATGACCCCCAGTTGCGAGCCCATGCCGCCTAATACAACGATGGCGAGGATGATCGCCGACTCGATGAACGTGAACGACTCAGGCGTCACCAGGCCTTGGCGAGCGGCGAAAAAGCTCCCGGCGAAACCGGCGAACGCAGCACCCAAAGTAAACGCCGAGAGCTTGATGATGGTCGGGTTCAGCCCTAACGCACGGCAGGCAATTTCGTCTTCGCGCAATGCTTCCCACGCTCGGCCGATGGGCATGCGCAGCAAGCGGTTGATAACAAACAAGGCCAGCAGCGCCAACAGCAACGCAATCAGGTACAGGAAAATGACCTTGTTCACCGAGTTGTAGTCAATGCCGAAATACTCGTGGAAAGTCTGCGACCCTTCAGCCGCCACACGTTCGAACGACAGTCCGAACAACGTCGGTTTCGGGATATTACTGATGCCGTTCGGACCCCCGGTGAGGTCCGTCATGTTGCGCAGCAGCAAACGAATGATTTCACCGAAACCCAGGGTCACGATTGCCAAATAGTCGCCGCGTAAACGCAGTACCGGGAAGCCCAGCAGAAAGCCGAACAATGCCGACATCAATCCCGCGATTGGCAGACAGATCCAAAAGCCAAACCCGTAGTAATGCGACAACAGCGCGTAGCTGTAAGCGCCGACGGCGTAGAAACCGACGTAACCCAAGTCGAGCAACCCGGCCAAGCCAACCACGATGTTCAGCCCCAGGCCGAGCATGATGTAGATCAGGATCAGTGTGGCGATATCCACTGCGCCGCGTGAGCCGAAGAACGGCCACACCAGTGCCACAAGTACCAGGCCAAGAACGATCCAGCGTTGCGTGGAGGGCAGGGTTAGAAAGCGGGTGGTCTTGGCGGGAACCTTTGGCAGGCTCGGTGTGGCATGCCACGCGGTATTGATCTGGTCCCGAAACAGCACCCGGAAAAACATCGCAATGGAACAGCCAAAGATCGCCGCTAACATCGCGTGGCTGGCACCGATAACTGTCAGGTTAACGCCGACGATTTCCAGCTTGAGGCCCAGGATCGGGTAGGCAACAGCCAGCACCAGCAAGGCACTGAACAGCGCCGATTTGAGATTCTTCTTCATACTTTTTCAACCTCCGGGCGGCCAAGCAGGCCGGTCGGCCGGAACAGCAACACCAGAACCAACAGCGCGAATGCCACCACGTCCTTGTATTGATCGCCGAACACGTCGGCACCAAAGGCTTCGGCCACACCCAATACCAGGCCGCCGAGCATGGCGCCGGGAATGCTGCCGATGCCGCCGAGTACCGCAGCGGTAAACGCCTTGATACCGACGAGGAAGCCGGCGTTGGGGTTGATCACGCCGTATTGCATGCTCAGCAACACTGCAGCGACCGCAGCCAACGCGGCACCAATGACAAAGGTCAGGGCGATGATGTTGTTGGTGTTGATGCCGAGCAGGTTGGCCATCTTGATGTCTTCAGCACAGGCGCGGCAGGCGCGGCCCAGGCGAGAGCGAGAGATGAACCAGGTCAGCGCGAGCATGGCGACCAGGGTGACGAGGAAAATCAGAATCTGCATGTACGAAATCACCACCTCATGACTGCTGGAGGTGCCGAACACAAAGTTTCCCGGAATCAGGTTGGGGATCGATTTGTCTTTGGAATCTTGAGCGAGCAACACCGTGTTCTGCAGAAAGATCGACATACCAATGGCCGAGATCAACGGAATCAAACGATTGCTGCCACGTAAAGGGCGGTAGGCAACGCGCTCAATGGCGTAACCATAGGCGCTGGTCACAACGATACTGGCAACGAACGCGGCAGTGATAAGCAGCGGCAAACTGTCCAGACCCATAGCGCTCAAACCGGCCAGGGCGATGAAAGCGACATATGAACCGATCATGTATACCTCGCCGTGGGCGAAGTTGATCATGCCGATGATGCCGTAAACCATGGTGTAGCCAATGGCGATCAAGGCATAAGTGCTGCCAACGGTCAGGCCGTTAATCAGCTGTTGGAAAAAGTGATAGAAGTCTATCTCAGGCATTACAGCGCTCCTAAAAACCTACGAGTGTCCACTGGTGAAGTCGTTTGCCGCTCGCGCGTCATGGTATTCGTCCACGTTTGACGTGAGTTCAGTGGGCACTGGTGACGGTTTCAAGATTTTCAGGGGGGAAGAGTTGCTGTTGCGCAGGTCTCGTCCCGTTTACCTAGTAAAACAAAGCCCACTGTGGATGCAGTGGGCTTTGGGTAAGTCACAACACTCGAAGCTTATTTCAGTGGGGCTTCGGTTTTGGTGCCGTCTTTGTGCCAGGTGTAGACCACGAATTTGAAGTCTTTCAGGTCGCCTTTGGCGTCGTAGCTGAGGTCGCCGGTCGGGGTCTTGAACGTGCCAGCGTGGATAGCTGCTGCCACTTTCGCTGGGTCTTCGCTTTTAGTAGTGGTGATGGCATCAGCGATCACTTCAACTGCGGCGTAGGCCGGGAAAACGAACGGACCACTTGGATCTTCTTTCTTCGCGGCAAATGCTGCGACCAGAGCCTTGTTGGAGGGGTCTTGGTCAAACGACTTCGGAAGGGTTACCAGCAGTCCTTCGGAAGCGTCCTGAGCAATCTGCGAAATTGAAGCGTTACCCACGCCTTCTGGGCCCATGAATCCGGCAGTCAGGCCTTTCTCTTTTGCCTGACGCAAGATCAGACCGAGTTCCGGGTGGTAGCCGCCGTAGTAAACGAAGTCAACGTTGGCTTGTTTCAGTTTGGCAATCAGCGAGGAGAAGTCTTTGTCGCCAGCGTTGATGCCTTCGAACACGGCAACTTTCACGCCTTTGCTTTCAAGGGTTTTCTTCACCGCGGTGGCGATGCCTTCACCGTACTGCTGCTTGTCATGGATGACCGCAACCACTTTCGGTTTAATCACATCGGCGATGTAGTTGGCAGCGGTTGGACCCTGAGCGCTGTCCAGACCGATGGTGCGGAAAATCATCTTGTAGCCGCGAGCAGTGATTTCAGGGCTGGTGGCCGCTGGAGTCACCATAACAATGCCTTCGTCTTCGTAAATATCAGAAGCCGGTTGAGTCGAGCTGGAGCACAGGTGTCCGACTACGAACTTCACGCCGTCATTGACGATTTTGTTAGCAACCGCTACCGCTTGTTTCGGATCGCAAGCATCGTCGTACTCAACGGCTTCAAGTTTCTTGCCGTTCACGCCGCCTTTGGCGTTGATTTGCTCAATGGCCATTTTCGCGCCGCTGAACTGCATGTCGCCGTACTGAGCGACTGCGCCAGTTTTAGGACCGGCAATGCCGATTTTAATGGTGTCAGCTGCGAACGAATGGCTGGCAACCCCGGCCAGAACCAGTGCGGCAAATAGCTTGGAAACCTGCTTAATACCCTTAGTCATGATGCTCCACTCTTCTGTTTTTAATTTTTTTTATCCTGGCGGCCAAGGCTGCAGGACCAGATAAAAAACGTCCGATCATCCCCCCGGCAACTGTACCGGTACAGTGTAGAGCGCCGGTTTGCTGCTTGAAAAGCGGGCTACTGGGGGCAAAACCGGTTGATGTCGCTTAATCGACAGAAAGATACAGAATCGCAGCAACTTCTTGCGCCAAGAGTTCACACAATTGAGTTAGCACCCCAGCGATTCTGAACTTCCCATGCAATCAATCACTTAAATCCGGGTTTGTTTGAAGAAACACCAGCGCTATGATTGCGCCAATTTTTTCTTTGGTAAAACCCATGACGAAAGAACCTAGCACCCTCTATGCCAAACTGCTCGGCGAAACAGCTTCTATTACGTGGAATGAATTGCAACCATTCTTTGCAAGGGGTGCCCTGTTGTGGGTCGAGGCTCAGCTTGATTTGATCGAAGTTGCAGAGGCAGTGGCCGTAAACAAAGCAGACAAAGTCGCTGTGTGGCTCGCCTCTGGCGAGGTCAGCAAGGTCGCTGAGCCACGGGCGTTGGATCTATTTGAGCGGGATCCGCCTCTTTGGGCAGTGGTCGTTGCCCCCTGGGTGCTGATTCAAGACAGGGCGCAGGCCTGATTTTTCGCCCATGAAAGGTGCGACGAATCAGGCGGGTGGGTAGCCTGGTAACCGCCATCGATGACGATGGCGAATGCAGTAGCGAAAAATCCCATCTGTCTCAAACCGTTTGATACCTCAGTGTGAGGTTTTTCCGGTGTGCTGGTTCAGCGAGATGACCTTGGTCTTACCAATCCTGTGACGGTAAATTTCTCTCAGGTATTTGACGGCCTTTTTAACGCTGTCGCGGGAAATACGAATATCGTTGATTGACACAAACTTGGATTTATCGTCGATCAGCTCTCGGTATTTCTTCTCGTACATTGGCTTGATCGCGTACCAGTTGGTGTCGAGGATCTTGGCCGGGTTTTCGTATTCGTTTAGCAGATCATCAATACGGCCTTCATCGAAATTATCGCGGACGATGAAGTCAAGAATGGCGTTATCCAACGTGTCGTCGAAACGGTATTCGGTACGGGCAAAACACCGTTTTATAAAGGCCACAATCAGCGTTAGAAAGTCGTCCGAAAGGCATGGGCTTTTCGCGATGAGGGTGGTGAGTGATAGATTGGCCGATGCGCCGATGACCAAGGCATAACGTTTCAGTGTTGTGTTGGGGAATAAGCTATTGAGGTGGGTCTTGAGCCGGTTCAGGTCCATGTAGGAAAGTTTGTAATCCTTAGGCAGCGACACTATCGACACCACTGACGAGCAGTTTTTGAAGAAGTGCAGGTCGTGCAGCGCCGCAGCATCGTAGCCGGAAGACTTGTACTGTTCCAGCGACGCGCGATAACGATTGGACTCGATCGGCAGCAGGCTGATGCCTTCGATGGCCTGAGTCGTTTTGTTGAAGTGGGGCAAATCAATCGAGCGGAAAAACAGGTCGTCGATATTGAGCCGTGGCGCCTCTTTCTCAAATACTTTGAACTTGTCCGAGCTCGGCGCCGATTGTTCGGGCACGACTGATTCGGCATAAGCAATGGCCACCGGCCCCGCCAGACTCATGAACAGGTCATTTGCGTCCAACCGGATGGTTTCGCCGATATCGATACCTGCACGCCGGAAATAGTTTTGGTCGTAGTCGGTGGTAACCGCCTGTGCGGTCAAGATGTTGAAGATTTGCTGCGAAATGTACTGGTTGGCATGACGTTCCATGGCGTTGACGTCAATGTTGTCGATATTGCCGCTGTCATCGCTTTCCTTGGCGTAACGCATGATGTCGTTGGAGATCAACATCATCGCGTTCCAAGGCCGAATACGCCCCATCACGCTGGCTTCACTGCTGTCCTCATTTTCGAGGTTGTAGGAGAAATCCCACTCTTCTGCCAGATATTTACATAGTAGCCGTCCGGCGTTGATGTGCAGTGCTTCGGACATTTCACTGCGGTGGTCGGATATGTTCGGCAGGATGCAGATACCGCTGGTGAAGATTGGCTCGAACACAAAGGACCGGCCGCGCTTGCCGTCGTTTTCGCCCATGGGCTTGGTATCGAACGTCTTGTTCATGTAGGAGTATTGTTGCGCAAGGCCGAACTCGGACGCCATGCCCGAACCGGTGCCGCCGCCCGCACTGAAAATGTAGAAATACAGGCGCGATTGGTTGGCTTTGATCCCACACGAGTCGATCAGGTACGAGTGAATCAGTTTCCAATCGGAGCTGGAGAATTTTTGAGGGTCTTTATTCAGGATGATCTTGGCCAGATACTGACCGAGAATGGGTGCGTTACCTGCCCCTCCGGCATGTACCTCGGAGAGGTCCATGATTTTCATTTTGCTGTAGTCGTTGATGAAACCGCGCTTTTCACCCTTGCCAGAGAAGCGGACACGGCCAGCAATATCTTTGTCCAGATCGCCGAGCATCACTAGCGGTTCCACCAGAAACACCGGTTTCGCCGACTTGTTTTGCACTAAACGCAGGTTATTGCGAATCCAGCGGGCAGGGCTGTAACCCTTCTCATCAGCCAGGCGGTCCTCGCTACTGAACTGATTTAGATAGAACTTGCGCGCGTTGTACACCAGTTCGGCAACGTCTAGCGCAATGTTCGATCCGCAGCGACCCAAGCCAATCAGGCAAACCGACGGGAACTGTTGGTCGCGACGCAGTTCTTCTGGGTCTTCGATATGAACCGAAAGCGGAAACACGATGTCACGCAGGTGATCGAGATTGTCGAGGATGCGATCGGTGTCGGTCTCGGTGAAGTACAGGTACTGGTGCGCGGGCATCGGTTGCGGACTATAAGCACCGCGGATGACGGGGGCGTTAGAGGCGGTTAACAGTAATCCTGAGACCGCGCTGGCCGTTTCATTTTTATGAGTCATCGTTCGCCATATGCTTGGAGTCGATGGCTGCATGACTAATGCTATTGCGCCATCGCGAAGTGAAAAATGACGACACCCTCAGTGCGTCATATGCTTGCGCGGTAGCTTCGAACCCTACGTTAAAATGGGTATTTCTCCGTGCAATCCTCCGATTTGTCGGCCGCAAAACAGCCGCCTTTAATTTGTTAGGCGGTATTTAACGTCAAAAAATCAATTATTCTTTTTCGATCACCCGATAGCGTGTCGTATATAGCGTTGTACCGTCTGTCTGGATAGATACAGCCCATGTAAACCGCTGTCGATCACCCGTTATCAGCGCAACGAATGTTTACAGACAGATTATCTGGCGAGATTTAGATTGCACCTCTAGGCTCGACGAACCCGGCGTTTGCGCGCACGGTCTCATTCGGGTGCACAGGACACCGAATAACAATAAAAGAGACGGACCCCATGCAGAACTCGACCCAAGCGGAGAATGCCTGGCGCATTCTGTTCCTGCTGTTCCTGGCAAATCTTTTCAACTTCTACGACCGTGCTATTCCCGCCATTATCATCGAGCCGATTCGGTTGGAGTGGAGCCTTAGCGACTTTCAGATTGGAATCATTGGCACCGCCTTCACCATTGTTTACGCCATTGCCGGTTTGCCTCTGGGTCGAATGGCTGATACTGGCTCGCGCCGCAAACTGATGGGCTGGGGCTTAGCGGTCTGGAGTGGCCTGACAGCGGCAAACGGTTTGGTCAGCAGCTTTTGGGGGTTTCTGCTGGTGCGCATGGGCATTGGCATCGGCGAAGCCAGTTACGCTCCGGCGGCCAACTCTTTGATTGGTGATTTATTCCCGGCACACCGCCGTGCCAGGGCCATGGGCATTTTTATGCTGGGTCTGCCGTTGGGGTTGTTGTTGGCGTTTTTTACCACCGGGGCGATGGTCAAGGCATTCGACTCTTGGCGTGCGCCCTTTTTCATCGCAGCCGCACCCGGTTTGCTGCTGGCGATATTCATGTTTTTTATCCGCGAACCGATGCGTGGCGCTGCCGAAAGCGTGCGCATCTCTCAGGAAAAAATCGACAAGCCTATCCGACGGGTTTTAGCGATTCCAACCTTTGGCTGGTTGGTTTTGGCGGGCCTTAGCTTTAACTTTGCCACGTACGCTTGCAACTCCTTCATGGTGCCGATGTTGCAACGCTACTTTTTGTTGCCGTTGCAGCAGGCTGCAGTGGCCACCGGTTTGATTGTCGGTGTGACCGGTTTGATAGGCCTGACTCTCGGGGGCTGGATCGCAGACAAGGTTCATCAGCGTTACGCCAGCGGACGTTTGATATTCGCCGCGCTCAGTTTGATCGTATCGACGGTTACTACGGGGTACGCGCTGCAAGCCGGGCGAATTGAAATTGGGCTGTTCGTTGGCATCTTCAGTGTGGGCTGGCTGTTTTCCTACAACTTTTACACGTGCGTCTATACCGCAATCCAAGACGTGGTGGAGCCGCGTTTGCGCGCGACGGCCATGGCGGTATTTTTTGCGGGACTCTATCTACTGGGTGGAGGTTTGGGGCCGGTGGTGGTTGGGTTGTTGTCCGACTATTTTTCACATGCAGTGATGGTTGCAGCGGGGGTTGGGCAAATGACCGAAGTGTTCAAGGCTGACGGGTTGCACGACGCCATGCTGTTGATTCCAGTAGCGTTGTTCCTGACATTATTATTCTTGCTCCAGGCGTCACGAAGCTTCGCCAGGGATGCTGAGCGGATGAAAGCGGCATTGGCTGAGAACGAGCCACACATGCCCGCAGTGACGGCCTGATGCAGCGAATCAGGCCATTCGGGAAGGCGGCGCGTCAGGTACACCGCTTCAGCCCATCACCCAGCGACCAACACCCGAATGGCTTCCAGGCGCAAAGCCGCTTTGTCGAGCATCGCCAGGCCTTGTTCGCGCTGTTTGCGCAGGGCGATCAGCTCGCTATCACGTACGGTTGGGTTGACCGCTTGCAATGCGGTTAAGCGCGCGAGCTCTTCGTCGGTATCTGCCGCCAGACGACGTTGCGCTTCTGCTACTCGTTCAGCATGCTTTGGCGCGATTCTGGCTTCGCCGGCATTGATCTGCGGATTGAGTACATCCCGCTGTGACTGGATGAACTTGTTGGCGCTGGCACGGGGCACGCTTTCCAGTTGCTCGTTCAGGGTCACGAACGAGACCCTTCCCGACAGGTCGTTGCCATTGGCGTCCAACAAGCAGCGCAGGGCGGCAGGCGGAAGATAGCGGCCCAGCTGCAACGAACGCGGTGCAACCACTTCACTCACGTACAACAGCTCAAGCAGCACGGTGCCGGGCTTCAGCGCCTTGTTTTTGATCAAGGCCACGGCGGTGTTACCCATGGAGCCAGACAGCACCAGGTCCATGCCACCCTGAACCATCGGATGTTCCCACGTGATGAACTGCATATCTTCACGGGCAAGCGCCTGGTTGCGGTCGTAGGTAATGGTCACGCCTTCGTCGTCGCCCAGGGGGAAGCTGGCATCAAGCATCTTTTCGCTAGGGCGCAGGATCAGCGCGTTTTCCGAATGGTCTTCGCTGTCGATGCCGAACGCGTCAAACAGGGTTTCCATGTAAATCGGCAACGCGAATTGGTCGTCTTGCTCAAGAATATCTTCGACCAGCGCTTCGCCTTCACCCGCACCGCCGGAGTTCAACTCCAGCAAGCGGTCGCGGCCGCTGTGCAGTTCGCCTTCGAGACGAACTCGTTCTTCGCGGGCTTCGTCGACCAGCGCTTGCCACTCCGTGTCGTCGCCACTTTCCAGCAGCGGCAGCAGGCGCGGGCCGAAACGGTGTTGCAGGGCGTTGCCGGTGGGGCAGGTGTTAAGAAACGCGTTTAGCGCCTCGTGGTACCACTGGAACAGGCGCTGTTGCGGGCTTGTTTCCAGATAAGGAACGTGCAGTTCGATGATATGTTTCTGGCCGATACGGTCGAGGCGGCCAATGCGTTGCTCCAGCAGGTCCGGGTGTGCCGGCAGATCGAATAGCACCAAGTGATGGGCGAACTGGAAGTTGCGGCCTTCACTACCGATTTCCGAGCAAATCAGCACTTGCGCACCGAACTCTTCATCGGCGAAATACGCGGCGGCGCGGTCACGCTCAAGAATGTTCATGCCTTCGTGAAACACCGTAGCGGGGATGCCGGAGCGCACTCGCAAGGCGTCTTCCAGGTCCATCGCGGTTTCGGCATGAGCGCAGATCACCAGCACCTTGACACGCTTGAGCATTTTCAGCGTGTCGATCAGCCAATCGACACGCGGGTCGAAGCGCCACCAGCGTTGTTCTTCGGCGAGGTCGGGCTGCGACTGGAAGCTGACTTCCGGGTACAGGTCGGCATGTTCGCCAACCGGCAACTCCAGGTATTGAACCGGGCAGGGCAGGGCATAGGGGTGCAGTTTACGCTCGGGGAAGCCTTGTACTGCCGCCCGAGTATTACGGAACAGCACGCGGCCTGTGCCGTGACGGTCGAGCAGTTCACGTATCAGTCGCGCGCTGGCTTCGGTGTCGCCATCGTTGACAGCCGCCAGCAGCGCTTCGCCCGCTTCACCGAGAAAGCCGTGAATGGTTTTGTGGGCTTGAGGCGAAAGCCGGCCCTTATCCAACAACTCCTGAACAGCCTCAGCCACCGGGCGATAGTTCTCGCTCTCGGCACGGAACGCGTGCAGATCGTGGAACCGGTTGGGGTCCAGCAGGCGCAAGCGGGCGAAGTGGCTGTCTTGACCAAGTTGCTCGGGGGTCGCAGTCAACAGCAACACGCCAGGGATGACTTCAGCCAGTTGCTCTACCAGCAGATATTCCGGGCTTGCTTGCTTTTCGTGCCATACCAGGTGGTGGGCTTCGTCAACCACCAACAGATCCCAGCCCGCAGCAAACAGCGCGTCCTGAGCTTTTTCATCATCGACAAGCCATTCCAGTGCGACCAATGCCAACTGGGTGTCTTCAAACGGGTTACTGGCATCGCTTTCGATGAAACGTTCGGCGTCAAACAGCGCCACTTGAAGGTTGAAACGACGGCGCATCTCGACCAGCCATTGGTGCTGAAGGTTTTCCGGCACCAAAATCAATACCCGATTTGCCCGGCCAGACAGCATCTGGCGGTGGATGATCAGGCCGGCTTCAATGGTTTTACCCAAGCCTACCTCGTCGGCCAGCAGCACCCGCGGGGCTATTCGGTCAGCGACTTCGCGAGCTATATGCAGTTGGTGCGCGATAGGTTGCGCACGAACGCCGCCCAATCCCCACAGTGAGGACTGCAATTGGCGGCTGGTGTGTTCAAGGGTGTGATAGCGCAGGGAGAACCACGGCAGTGGGTCGATCTGTCCGGCAAACAGGCGATCGGTGGCCAGACGGAACTGAATGAAGTTCGACAGCTGGGTTTCCGGCAGCGTAACGGCTTCGTTCTGAGCGTTGAGTCCGTGATAGACCAGCAGACCGTCGACGTCTTCGACTTCACGGACGGTCATTTTCCAGTTTTCAAAGTGGGTAATCGTGTCGCCGGGGGAAAAGCGTACGCGAGTGAGCGGTGCATTACGCAGCGCATACTGGCGAGTGTCGCCAGTGGCCGGATAGAGCACGGTCAACAAGCGGCCGTCCTGTGCCAGAACGGTGCCTAAACCCAGCTCAGCTTCGCTGTCACTAATCCAGCGTTGCCCCGGTTGATACTGCTGCGCCATGCTGCCTGACTCCCGCCGTGAAAAAGCCGACTATATTAACGGATCATGTCACTCAAACCAAAGGGCACCGTTAAAACGGCCGTATTCATTAGATATGTGCTGTTGATTTGGTTGCCCAGGCACTTGCTGGCAAGAACATAGTCGAAAGTTTCGTGCCCGGGGTCTCAAGTCGACGAACCGGCAGCCGACAGCCTGCCACAGGAGATCAAATTCATGCTGCCACCCATGCTTCCGCTGAGCGTCGTCCCCGTGACCTCGCAGCTCGATCCGGTCAAGCAACGGCCTGATATTCCACCTGTGGTCCCCGTGCAACCGCCATCCAACGAGAGCACCATTGATCTGCGCAATCGTGACCCTGAGCAAAGCACGCTGATGCTGCGTGAAGAGCAGCGGCGTCGCCAGGAAAAACGCCGCCAA
The DNA here is from genome assembly GCF_034314105.1 of Pseudomonas sp. AB6. Classification (NCBI taxonomy): domain Bacteria; kingdom Pseudomonadati; phylum Pseudomonadota; class Gammaproteobacteria; order Pseudomonadales; family Pseudomonadaceae; genus Pseudomonas; species Pseudomonas sp. AB6. The sequence goes on along the minus strand of NZ_JAVIWJ010000001.1, from coordinate 2,890,520 downwards.
GAGCCGCAAAATCCGCAGGACCACTTGGCCGAGCCGGGAGATTTGCTGAACGCTGATAACACGGTGCCGGTTGTACCGTTGATTGATGATGAACCGAGGCAGGGATTATGGGTGGACGTTGAGGTTTGATTCGCTCAGTAGAGCGCGGCAGTTCAGCGGTCGACAACATTTTGTCGCGTGACAATGTCGTTCATCGCTAGTCACGGCCGTCGTCTGCCCGCATTATTGTCAGCACTCCCGTGTTCACGACGTATAGGCCATGAGCGAAGACGATAAATTGATCGACCTGGGCGCCGAGCGCGCTAAGCGTACACACGACCTGAACGACAAGCGTTTGAATGAAGTCCGTCAGGCTTTTGAGCAAGCTTTGCCTATGGGCAAAGGTAAGAAAAAACCTAAAGGCAAACCGAAAAAGCCTTGATTGCCCGCTTCCCCAGCCCTGTTTTTTGATGCAGATCAGTTAATCGCTGTGCGTCCCGACCTGCAGTGGTCGCCGTTGATCTGCGTCAACTTCTCCCCCCAACACCCTGGTTAACCTTGCCCTATCGAACAGAGTTCATCAGGGGGGGCGGTTATGTTTCTCGATAATGTGGTTGTCGCGGGTGTCTGTACCGTCGGCTTGATGGTTCTGTTTTTCGCAGGGTTTGGACTATTTATCTGGAAGGATTCAAAAAAGCGTAAATAACGCTGGGGTCGGTCCGGTACACGAGCACGCAAGGCACTTTGGGCGACTTCGGTCGCCTTTTTTTCGTTTGCTGAAAAGTGAAAGTGTTTTGTGGGAGCGAATTCATTCGCGAACGCCGTGACGCTGTTGGCCTGACAAACCGCGTCGTATTCTTCCCGAATAAATTCGGTCCCACGCAGGCTGCACAGCCTGCACAGGTGTCAGTACATAGCGCTAATCAACCAATGGTAATGGCTGGCAGCGTCGGTAGTGTGACTGTCTGTTGCTTGCGGGGCGCAAGGATCTCGGCTTCGCCGTCTACCACTAATTCATCACGCTGGTTGAATACGCGAGTCGCGATACGTACACGAAACTTTGGCAGTTTTTCCAGAATTTCCAGGCGTACGGTGAGTGTGTCACCAATCTTCACCGGCTTTTGAAAACTCATTTGCTGGCCAATATAAATAGTCCCCGGTCCTGGCAACTCGCAGGCCACCGCAGCGCTGATCAACGCTCCGCTGAACATCCCATGGGCGATACGCTCTTTGAACATCGTCTGCGCGGCAAACTCAGGATCAAGATGCACCGGGTTGTGATCGCCTGACATGGCAGCAAAAAGTTGGATGTCGCGCTCCTCAACGGTTTTGCTAAAGCTGGCGGTCTGGCCGACTTCGAGCGCTTCGTAAGGGGTGTTGGTAACTTGGGTCATAAGTGTTCCTGTGGCGTGATAATTGACGATCAGCGTGTTGATAAGGTGAAGCCTGGTTTATTCAACGTGCGGTGGTCGAGGATAGGCCAGCGCTTGATCGAGCCATGCGAGTAAATCACGAGTGACTTCGTCCCGGTTGGTTTCATTAAGTAGTTCATGGCGGGCCTGTGGGTAAATGTTCAACTGCAACATACGGTGGCCCGCATGGCTCAAGGCGTGCGCAAGGTCTTTGAGACGCTTGCCCTCGCTCACCGGATCACATTCGCCACCTATTATAAGAAGCGGAAGGTTGGGATCGATTTGCGCGAGATTTCCCGGTTTACTGATTTGTTGGAGGCCCGCCAGCATGTCGATCCAGAGCTGGTTGGTGCAGCGAAAGCCACATAACGGGTCATTAATGTAGTGGTCAACTTCTACGAAGTCGCGGGTCAGCCAATCAAAAGTCGTGCGCGTGGGCTTGAATTTCTTATTAAATGCGCCAAACGCCAACCATTCAATCAGGGCGCTGCGTCCCATACCACCTTGGCGCCAGCGCTCAATCCGAGCAAGCAGGCTGGCGCTGCGATAGAGCGCTACCGGCTGAAAGTTCGATCCACTGAGAATTGCCCCCTGCAGGCTGGTGCTGTGGTGCAGCAGATAAGCCTGAGCAATATAGCTGCCCATGCTGTGGCCCATCAGGAAGATCGGCACCCCAGGGTGTTTTTGTCGAATGTATTGGTTCAGGCTCGCTAAATCGCCGACCACTTTGCTCCAACCTTGGTCATCGGCGTAGTGCCCCAAGGTGCCGTGGGCGGACGTTTCGCCATGGCCGCGCTGGTCGGGCGCAAAGAGTGCGAAACCTTTGGCGCTCAACGCTTGGCCCAACCGCGCATAGCGGCCACTGTGCTCGGCCATGCCGTGAGACAACATTACCACCGCTTTGGGAGCGAGCTGCGGATGCCAGTGATTTATGTAGAGTCGGCTATGGTCACTGGCGTCAAGCCAGAAAGCAGTGTGGTTCATGGCGATTCCTTATGCCTCAAGTGACAGCTATTGAGCAGTGTAGGCTGATGGACAATTCGCAGTCCGATCACCTGCAAGATTCACGCGGTTGATGACGCGCCGCCGGCTATTTGCCTTGTTGGCGTTAACTGCTAACGTCCGGCAAGCCCCGCGCTTGAATACGGCGGGCCAGACATACTCAGGTAAGAGGACAAAAAAACAATGCAACCTGATTTCTGGAACGATAAACGCCCCGCCGGCGTGCTGCCTGAGATAGACCTAAACGCCTACAAATCGGTGGTCGAGGTGTTCGAACGTTGTTGCAAGAAGTTTGCGGACCGTCCGGCTTTCAGCAATATGGGGGTCACAATGACGTATGCCGAGCTTGAGCGTCACTCGGCCGCCTTCACCGCTTACCTGCAACAGCAGACTGATCTGCAGCCCGGCGATCGCATTGCCGTGCAAATGCCTAACTTGCTGCAATACCCCATCGCCGTATTCGGTGCGCTACGTGCCGGGCTGATTGTGGTTAACACCAATCCGCTCTACACCGCCCGTGAGATGCGCCTTCAGTTCAAGGATTCAGGCGCTCGGGCGCTGGTCTACCTGAATATTTTCGGCAAGCTGGTGCAGGAAGTGCTGCCCGATACCGACATTCAGTACCTGATCGAAGTGAAAATGGGCGATATGCAATCGGCGGCTAAAGGCTGGTTGGTCAATACCATCGTCGATAAGGTCAAGAAAATGGTCCCGGCGTTTAATCTGCCTCAGGCCATCTCGTTTAAAAGTGTGCTGAAACTAGGGCGTGGTCACCCGCTAAAAAGCGTCAAGCGCAGCCTCGACGACATCGCCGTGCTGCAGTACACCGGGGGTACCACCGGTTTGCCAAAAGGCGCAATGCTCAGTCATGGCAATTTGGTCGCGAACATGCAGCAGGTGCATGCCTGCTTCTTGCAGCACGGGCCAGATGGCGCCCCGATGTTCAAGGAAGGCCAAGAGGTAATGATTGCGCCGCTGCCGCTTTATCACATCTACGCTTTTACAGCGAACTGCATGTGCATGATGGTTACCGGCAATCACAACGTGCTGATCACCAATCCGCGGGACATTGGTGGCTTTATCAAAGAACTGAAGAACTGGCGTTTCTCGGCGGTGATCGGGCTGAATACGCTGTTCGTGGCGCTAATGGATCACCCTGAATTTAAGAACCTGGACTTCTCCAACTTGAAGTTAACCAACTCAGGGGGCACCGCGCTGGTCAAGGCCACCGCCGAACGCTGGCAGCAATTGACCGGGTGCGGGATCGTTGAAGGTTATGGCTTGACCGAAACTTCTCCAGTTGCCTCGACTAACCCGCATGGTGACAAGGCCCGGTTGGGTACGGTCGGTTTTCCAGTGCCTGGCACTGCATTTAAAGTCATCGATGACAGCGGATTAGAGTTGGGCTTGGGTGAGCGCGGCGAACTGTGCATCAAAGGTCCGCAGGTGATGAAGGGCTATTGGCATCGTGCCGACGCTACTGCTGAGGTATTTGACGCTGAAGGTTGGTTAAAAACCGGTGACATCGCGGTCATCGAATTGGACGGATTTGTGCGCATTGTTGATCGCAAGAAAGACATGATCATTGTCTCGGGCTTCAATGTGTACCCGAATGAAATCGAAGATGTGGTAATGGCTCACCCGAAAGTCGCCAACTGCGCAGTCATTGGTATTCCGGATGACCGCACCGGTGAGGCGGTGAAATTATTCGTAGTGGCCCGAGAGATGGGCGTCAGCATTGAGGAACTGAAAGCTTACTGCAAAGAAAATTTCACCGGTTATAAGGTGCCAAAGCAAATTGTGTTACGTGAGTCATTGCCCATGACGCCAGTAGGAAAGATCCTGCGCCGAGAGCTTCGGGATATCGCCTGATTCATCCCTTCGCTTAAAGTATTGGTCTGTGCGCTGCTCCCATGGGATAAGAACGGCCTTAGGGAGCAGTTTTAATGCAATGATCTCTTTTTTGATGCTATGTAATCCTCCCGTATACCTAACAAACCATCCGATCTAAATGTGACCGATACATGATCATCGGTCACTTTTATGACTGTGCGGGCCTGACTTGGCTCTAGGCGGCACCTGGCAAAGCTGGTACTCTCGGCCCGCTTTTTGACCTATCCGTAAGCAAAAAAACCTGTAACCCAAACAAAAAATCACTGCATTAAAGCGGTGTGTAGAATTCGCTGTCGTTGAGGAGTCGGCTTCCATGATCGAAAATTTTTGGAAGGATAAATACCCGTCTGGCATTGCTGCCCAGATCAATCCTGACGAGTATCCAAACATCCAGGCGGTGTTGGAACAGTCATGCCAACGGTTCGCCGACAAACCCGCTTTCAGCAATTTAGGCAAGACGATCACATACGGTGAGCTGTACCAATTGTCCGGTGCGTTTGCCGCCTACCTGCAGCAGCACACCTCGCTACAGCCAGGTGATCGTATCGCCTTGCAACTGCCCAATCTGTTGCAATACCCGATCGCTGTGTTTGGAGCCATCCGCGCCGGCTTGATCGTGGTAAACACCAATCCGCTTTACACTGCGCGGGAGATGGAGCACCAGTTCAACGACTCTGGCGCCAAGGCGTTGGTGTGTTTGGCGAACATGGCGCATCTGGCCGAGACTGTACTGCCCAAGACCAAAATCGAATACGTCATCATCACCGAAGTGGCTGACCTGTTGCCGCCACTCAAACGGCTGCTGATCAACTGCGTTATCAAGTACGTGAAGAAAATGGTCCCGGCGTACTACTTGCCTAAGGCGATCAAATTCAACGATGTGCTGAGCAAGGGCCGTGGCCTACGGGTTAAAGATGCCTCACCTGCTGCTAATGATGTTGCCGTGTTGCAATACACCGGCGGTACCACTGGCGTGGCTAAAGGCGCGATGCTGACGCACCGCAACTTGATTGCGAACATGCTGCAATGCAAGGCGTTGATGGGCTCCAACCTCAACGAAGGTTGCGAGATTCTGATTACGCCGCTTCCGCTTTACCACATCTATGCGTTCACTTTTCATTGCATGGCGATGATGCTCATCGGCAATCACAACATCCTGATCAGCAACCCGCGCGATCTGTCGGCGATGGTCAAGGAACTGTCAAAGTGGAAGTTCAGCGGATTCGTTGGCCTTAATACCCTCTTCGTAGCCCTGTGTCACAGCGAAGAGTTTCGCAAGCTGGACTTCTGCGCATTGAAAGTCACTTTGTCTGGCGGTATGGCCTTGCAATCAGCAGCGGCTGAGCGTTGGAAGGAAGTGACCGGATGCGAGATTTGCGAAGGTTATGGCATGACTGAAACCAGCCCGGTGGCGACGGTCAATCCGATTCAGAAAATCCAGATTGGCACCATCGGTATTCCAGTGCCATCAACGCTGTGCAAGGTGATTGATGATGCCGGCAACGAACTGGCGCTGGGTGCCACTGGTGAATTGTGCGTCAAAGGCCCGCAAGTGATGAAGGGTTATTGGCAGCGCAAAGAAGCTACGGATGAAATGCTTGACGCTGACGGTTGGCTGAAGACCGGTGACATCGCGATCATCCAACCGGACGGCTACCTGCGCATAGTCGATCGTAAAAAAGACATGATTTTAATCTCCGGTTTCAATGTTTACCCCAACGAACTGGAAGACGTGCTGGCCCTTCTGCCCGGGGTCTTGCAGTGCGCTGCCATTGGTATACCTGATGAAAAATCGGGCGAGGCGATCAAGATGTTCATCGTCGTCAAGCCAGGCATGAGCCTGACCAAAGAGCAGGTTACGGAGCACATGCGTGCCAACGTCACTGCATACAAAGTGCCGAGAATGCTGGAATTTCGCGACGTACTACCGACTACAAACGTCGGCAAAATCCTGCGTCGCGAACTACGTGCTGAAGAACTGAAAAAGTTGGGTTTGACCAAGTAAGGTCTAGACTTTACACCCCCAAGCGCTGCCAATGAGGTCTGTAGCGGTGAGGATATTCAAATAGGGAAACCCATGTACCTCTGTTAACCGACCGGTCCAATTGGAGTATATGTACTCAAAAACCCCACCAGAGGGCGTTTGACCCTAATGGCACATAGTGGGACAGGTGAAATAAAAAAGCCTGACTTACAAGCACTGACTGCTATGTTGGCGCTTTTCGTTGACTTGCTAGCGAAACCAGTTTGGCTATTGTGGCCATGCTGGTGTCTTTGGGCTCAAGACACGTTGTTCATGCCGTTACCGAGCAGGGGACATACCTGCACCGCCCGTTCGGCTAGCGCATTGCGCAGAGCCTGGATTTGAGCGACACGCTCATCCAGCAACGCGATTTTCTGCGCAAACAACTTCCCCAACAGGTCTTTGGACGCACCTTCGTCGCTCCAAAGCAACGGCATATTCTTGCCAATCTCCGCCAAGGAAAAACCGAGCTGTTGCGCCAGCTTGATATACCCCAGCAGCTGTAGAGTTTCCTGCGAGTATAGTCGGTAGCCATTCGCGGTTCGCCGAGGCTGGATCAACCCCTTCTCTTCATAAAACCGTAATGCGTCTAAGGAAACGCCCGTGCGCTTTGCGACCTCTCCAATTTTCATGCTCATAAATGCTCGCATTGACTCTGGACCTAACTCCAGGCTTTAACCTACGGGTCCAAACTGTGAGGGATGACCATGATCAACGCAAATCAAAATCTGAACATCGTTCGGGCTAGCGCCTGGTACGACCTGATAGCCACCACGGCTTTCATTACACCCTGGACGGCGTCGCTTTGCCTCAAAGGCTTCGCAACGTTATCAGAGGCCTTGGCACTCGACCGTTCGGTGCCGACGCTGGACGTCACGGCGATGCTCTTTGCCAACTTACTGGGCAGTGTCGTGGTCATCTGGTCGCTATGGCGCCTCAGGCATCCGAGCCGCACGGTGGGGCTCTACGATGTGTTGACCAGAATCCTCTTCGCTGTATGGCAGCTCTTTGCGGTCGCCAGCGGCGCAAGCTTTCTAATTCTTGGGTTTACGGTATTTGAGATTGCGTTCGCAATCGCGCAAAGCATGCCGGTCGCCGAGAAGTCGGAGCTGAGCAAGCCCGTAGACCAAGAGCGGTCATTGCAAATTTCAAATATTCCTCTATAGATGCGTGCAACTCCCGCGAACGAGGCCGCCGCTCTCCCAACCACTGCATGCAACGCGACAGCGCGGCGACGTACTGCATTGCTCCCCTCAAATCTGCGACAATCCTCGCCTTTGCACCATCAAAAGACTTTGCGCACCTGATGACCGACGAATCGCCTTCTATCGACCAACTGTTTAAAAACCTCGACCACGCGATGATTTCTGATCGTCATCGCTTGCGCCGTCAGTTGCATGAGCTGCGCAAGAAGCCTGATGACCTCAAGCTGGCGCAATGGGCCGGGCGTGCGCAAGCTTCTATCGCCCAGGTCACGGCGCGGCGTGAAAGTCTGCCGGTGATTCGGTATGACGACAGCCTACCGATTGCCGCCAAGCGCGATGAAATCAAGGCGGCGCTGCTCAAGCATCAGGTGTTGATCATTGCCGGCGAAACCGGTTCGGGTAAGACCACCCAGTTGCCGAAGATTTGCCTGGAAATCGGTCGCGGCCAGCATGGCTTGATTGGGCATACACAGCCGCGTCGGATTGCCGCCCGCAGCGTCGCCAGCCGGGTGGCCGAAGAACTCGGTACGCCCTTGGGCGCGTTGGTGGGTTATCAGGTCCGTTTCGAAGACCAAAGCGACAGCAACACCCTGATCAAGTTGATGACCGACGGCATCCTGCTGGCCGAAACCCAGCACGATCGCTACCTGGAACGTTACGACACGATCATCGTCGACGAAGCCCACGAACGTAGCCTGAACATCGATTTTTTGCTGGGCTACTTGAAAACCCTATTGCCGCGCCGCCCGGACCTGAAGCTGATCATTACCTCGGCGACCATCGACTTGCAGCGCTTCTCCGAGCATTTCGACAATGCACCGATTGTCGAAGTCTCTGGCCGTACGTTCCCAGTGGACACCTGGTATCGCCCCCTGACCTCGCAACAGGACGAGGAGGGTAATGCGATTGAAGATGACCTGACTGTCGATCAGGCGATTCTGGCGACTCTGGAAGAGCTGGCAGACTTCGAACGCAGCGAGCGCAAAAGTCCCGGCGACGTACTGGTATTTTTGCCCGGAGAGCGAGAAATCCGCGACGCGGCAGAAATGCTGCGCAAGGCGCAACTGCGCCACACCGAGATTTTGCCGTTGTACGCACGCCTGTCGCCGGCCGAGCAACAGCGAATATTTCAGTCCCATCCGGGGCGTCGTGTGGTGTTGGCGACCAACGTGGCCGAAACTTCGCTGACCGTGCCAGGCATTCGTTACGTGATTGACAGCGGTACAGCGCGGATCAGTCGCTACAGCTATCGCTCCAAAGTTCAGCGCTTGCCGATCGAGGCCGTTTCCCAGGCCAGCGCCAACCAGCGCAAAGGCCGTTGCGGCCGGGTCGAGCCGGGTTTGTGCGTACGCTTGTACAGCGAAGAAGATTTCAACGGTCGGCCGCAATTCACCGATCCGGAAATCTTGCGGACCAACCTCGCCGCCGTGATCCTGCAAATGCTGCATTTGCGTCTGGGCGAGATCACCGACTTCCCGTTCATTGAACCCCCTGACGGCAAAGCCATTACCGACGGTTTCAACCTGCTGCAAGAGCTGTCAGCGGTCAACCGCGACAACCAGCTGACGCCGCTGGGTCGCCAGTTGGCGCGGTTGCCGGTGGACCCGCGCATGGGTCGCATGTTGCTCGAAGCCGCCCACCAAGGCAGCTTGCAAGAGATATTGATCGTCGCCAGCGCTATGTCCGTGCAAGACGTCCGCGAACGTCCGCCTGAGCGGCAGCAGGCGGCCGATCAGGCCCATGCGCAATGGAAAGACATCGATTCCGACTTTGCCGGGCTGGTCAATCTATGGCGCGGCTTTGAAGAGCAGCGCCTGGCCTTGACCGCCAGCCCGCTACGCAACTGGTGCCGAAAAAACTTCCTGAACTACTTGCGCCTGCGCGAGTGGCGCGACTCTCATCGGCAGTTGAGCCTGATCTGCCGCGACTTGCAGCTCACGGTCAACAAAGAACCGGCCGATTACGCCAAGCTGCACAAGGCAGTGCTCTCCGGTTTGCTCAGTCAGATCGGGCAGAAAGCCGAAGAGGGTGACTACCTTGGCGCCCGGCAACGGCGTTTCTGGATTCACCCCTCGTCCGGGTTGGGCAAGAAGCGCCCGCAATGGCTGATGGCCGCTGAGTTGGTCGAGACCACCAAGTTGTATGCGCGCATGGTAGCCAAGATCGATGCGGACTGGATCGAGCCGCTGGCCGGGCATTTGATCAAGAAAAATCATTTCGAGCCGCATTGGGAGAAAAAGCGCGGGCAGGTGGTCGCGTTCGAGCAAATTACCTTGTTCGGCCTGATCGTGGTCGCTCGGCGGCCGGTGCACTACGGCCCGATCGACCCTGCGGTTTCACGGGAATTGTTCATTCGCGAAGGCCTGGTGCGCGGTGAAATTCTATCTCGCGCCAAGTGCCTGACCGCCAACACCAGACTGCTGGAGACCCTTGACGAGTTGGAAGCCAAGGCCCGTCGCCGTGACATCTTGGCCGACGAAGACACGCTGTTCAGCTTCTACGAGGCACGTGTTCCAGCAGAGATTCATCAAACCGCGACCTTCGACAGTTGGTACAAGGTTGAAAGCCAAAAAAATCCTCAGCTATTGATCATGCGCGAGGAAGACGTGCTGGCCCGCGAAGCCAGCGAAATCACAGCGGCGTATTACCCGGACACGCTGCGGTTGGGTGACCTGACACTGGCGTTGAGTTACCACTTTGAGCCGAACCACCCCCGAGACGGCGTAACGTTGCGCGTTCCTGCGCCGCTACTGCCGATGTTGCCCGCCGAGCGGCTGGAGTGGTTGGTGCCGGGGTTGCTGGAAACCAAGTGCATTGCACTGGTGCGCAACCTGCCCAAAGCCACCCGCAAAAATTTCGTGCCGGTGCCGGACTTCATTAAGGCTGCGCTGGAGCGCATTACCTTCGGCGAAGGTTCGTTGCCCCAAGCGTTAGGCCGCGAATTGCTGCGCATGACTGGCGCACGGGTGGCGGACGAAGCGTGGGGCGAGGCGGCTCAGCAGCTCGAAAACCATCTGAAGATGAATCTGGAAATCCTCGACGGCAACGGTAAATTCCTCGGTGAAGGGCGTGAACTGGATGCCTTGACGGCACGCTTCGCCGAAGCCAGCCAAGCCGCGCTTGCCGTGCCGCAGACAGCCAAAAGTCAGCTCCCGGTGGAAGCCAAGGTCTTCGCCCCGGTAGCGCAAAAAACTCAGCAGAACATTGCCGGGCTGTCGATGACGGTCTACCCCGCGTTGGTTGAAGAGTCGGGCACGGTCAAAGAAGGGCGGTTCTCAACACCTGCCGAAGCCGAATTCCAACACCGCCGCGCCCTGCAGCGGTTGTTGCTACAGCAGCTCGCCGAACCGGCCAAATTTCTGCGCGGCAAGTTGCCGGGACAAACCGAGTTGGCGCTGCTGCATCGGGATCTAGGCCGGGTCGATGGCTTGATTGAGGACATTCTGCTCGCCAGTCTCGACAGCTGCATTCTTGACGGCGAAGCCAACCTGCCCCGCGATGGTGCCGGGCTGGCAGGGTTGGCAGAACGCAAACGCGGCGGCTGGACCGAGCACGCCGAGCGTTTGGCGAAGCTGACGCTGGAGATCCTGACCCTGTGGCACGGTTTGCAGAAGCGCTTCAAGGGCAAGATCGACTTGGCCCAAGCCGTGGCGCTCAATGACATCAAATCCCAGCTGAGTCATCTGGTGTATCCAGGCTTTGTCCGCGAGACCCCTATGCAGTGGCTAAAGGAATTGCCGCGTTATTTGAAGTCCGTCGAAATGCGCCTGGAAAAACTTTCCACTCAGGCGCAGAAAGACCGCGTCTGGAGTGGCGAGCTCGCAGGGCTATGGGACCAGTATCAAACCCGCGCCAGAAAGCATGCACAGGAAGGTAAACGTGACGATGAGTTGGTGATCTATCGCTGGTGGATGGAGGAATATCGGGTGTCGCTGTTCGCTCAGCAACTGGGCACTAAAGTGCCGATTTCCGATAAGCGACTGAGCAAGCAGTGGGGCCAGGTCGACAGTTGATAGGTGTCGGGGACTTTGTGCCATTAATGCGCCTCGATAGCGCGGAAATCGGCCCGTTATGGCACACTTCGCGCCTAATTTCTGCATTGGTACGTTGGTGCCAGTGCTCATGACCCGCAGGTCGTTGTCCGCGACGATCAAATAAGAGAGGAACGACCGTGTATAACGTCGTCATCAGTGGCACTGGTCTTTTTACCCCAGCCAACAGCATTTCCAACGATGAGCTGGTGCAGTCGTTTAATGCCTATGTTGCACTGTTTAATTCCGAGAACGCGGCCGCAATCGAAAGTGGCGACTTGCAAGCCTTGACTGAGTCTAACGCGGCCTTCATCGAGAAGGCGTCCGGTATCAAAAGTCGCTTCGTTATGGACAAGGAAGGTATTCTCGACCCAAAACGTATGGCCCCGCGATTGCCGGAACGCTCCAATGACGAGTGGTCAATCCTCTGTCAGATGGGTGTCGCTGCCGCCGAACAAGCGCTCCAGCGCGCTGGCAAGACCGCTGCTGATATCGACGGTGTGATCGTTGCTTGCTCCAACCTGCAACGTGCTTACCCGGCGATCTCCATCGAAATTCAGGAAGCGCTGGGTGTTCACGGTTTCGGCTTCGATATGAACGTGGCCTGTTCCTCAGCTACGTTCGGCATCCAACAAGCGTGCAACACCGTGCAACTGGGTCAGGCCCGTGCAATATTGGTGATCAGCCCGGAAATCTGCACAGGTCATTTGAATTTTCGCGACCGCGACAGCCACTTTATTTTTGGCGATGGGGCGACTGCCGTACTGGTTGAGCGAGCCGATCTGGCAACTTCGCCCCACCAGTTCGATATTGTCAGCACCAAACTGTTGACCAAATTCTCCAACACCATTCGCAACAACTTTGGCTTCCTCAACCGGGCAGCGGAAGAAGGGATTGGTGCGCCAGACAAGCTGTTTGTGCAGGAAGGCCGCAAAGTGTTCCGCGACGTGTGCCCCATGGTCGCTGAGCTGATCGCTACCCATCTGCAGGAAAACAATCTGAACGTTGGTGATATCAAGCGTTTTTGGCTGCATCAGGCCAACCTCAGCATGAATCACTTGATCGTGAAGAAGCTGCTGGGCCGCGAAGCTACGGTGCAAGAGGCGCCGGTGATTCTCGACACTTACGCCAACACCAGTTCGGCGGGTTCAGTCATCGCGTTTCACACCTACCAAGACGACCTGCCGACTGGCGCACTGGCGGTACTCAGTTCGTTTGGCGCGGGGTACTCCATCGGCAGCGTCATTTTGCGCAAACACTAATTAAAATCTGCTGAGCGGCACCCGGACATAAAAAGCCCGGGTGCTATCTTGTTATAGCTTGTTCACACTTTCGAAAACATAACCTTAACGACTTCCTAAGTTGTAATAAGGCTATTTTCGATGTCAGATACCTCCAGCATTACTCCTGCAACTTCTCATGACGATGATGTTTTTGAACCGTGGAAGCAGCATCGAGCCAACCATGCATTGGTAAAAAGTCGCCTGCCTGTTTGGTACAGCGCCGCTTCTACGGAACTTAGGGCGGCATTGCGCAAAAGTCAGTTGTTCAGCCTGTTTTCACGGCGCGACCTTAAGCCACTGCGACAAAAAATATCTTCCGTTAAAGCCTTTGCCGAGCCGTTGCTGGAAAAGGCGTTGATTGATACCTTCGATCTTCGTCTGGATCTGCACGAGAACGATTTGGTAACGGTACACAGTCAAACGTTCTTGGGTGTGGATCGACGTCGCCCGTTCAGGCAAAGTTTGCTTCAAGCCGCGCTGCAGAACTTTGAGTTGTTCGAAGTACAAGAGGGTGGATTTGAGCGCGGTGCCGCGTTACTCCCTCATGACGGCTTGCAAATGCAATTGGTTACGGGCACCGGCGTGAATGGCAGCTATCCACGGTTTCGTTATACCTATTCCGGAGTTATCGATATCAAGGCCGCGAAATTTGCCCAGATGTGCCGCACCCTTGATTTAGGCGCCCGTTATCAACGCCATCTAGACAGCATTTTCAAGCCGGCGGCTTTGCCAGGCCAATCGGCTGAGGAGTTGGCGTCTGAGGTTGCAAGCAAGTTTCAATGCAACGAACAAGACAATGTTCAAGTTCTGGCTCATATCGCACGGATGAAAAACCAGATTTCTCAGTCCGCCTACGAAATGATGTTGGCATTGACCACGTCGGGAAGCACGCCAATGTGGGGTGCGGAACCGGTGCGCCATTGTTGGTTGCGATTGCTGGAGTCGATTGACGAGCATGGGAGTATGTTATTTGGCGCCCTGTTGATTGAGCCTGACAAAAAAGACGATGGCACCTTGCCATGCGTGGTGTACATGCCAGGGGAGCCTGACCATCCGCTCAAAGAGTATGTGTCGTTCAGGGCATTCACTGACGCGCTACGCCGCAAACTCTCGGGCGAAGCCTATCAGGAGTATTTTAGGCGCTTCATCAGTTTGGGCGAAAGCCAGCGGTTTTTTCAACGGCTTAACGAGCGCCTTAAGCCGCTGCGTCCATTGGATGGCAATCTCCTGAGTAGCGGTCTGCGCGAGCGAGTATTCGACCCGCAAGCCAAAATGTCGCTGGAAAAGTTTGCGCACTCTGGGGCGCCGTTCCAAATGTTGTATGAACATCTGCTGACCAAAACGTATGGAGATTCACGGGTACTGGCAGTTCCCACCAATGACGAGGATCAAAAAACTCGCATGCGAAGGCTGCAGGCCTTTGAGTCGTCAGGTATGGATTTGCTCAATATCGCCTCGTTTTTTATTCCGGTGCTGGGTGCTGCGATGGCCGTAGTGGCGGTAGAGCAAGTATTGTCCGATATCTTCGTCGGAGTTATCGACTGGCAAGACGGCGAAATTGATGAAGCCCTTACTCATCTCTTCGAGGCCGCTGAAAATATTGCATTTGCGGGTGCGATGGCGGTTGGTGCTAACGCGGCCTCCGTTGCAAGCGTTCCTTCAGCATTTATAGAACACCTTGTGCCAATAAAGCTGAAAAATGGCCAAACTCGACTGTGGAAACCCGATCTGGCCCCGTTTCAGCAAGACGTAACCTTACCTAATTGGGTGATGGCGAATGCGGAAGCGCGGGTTGAGGTCAATGGCAAAAACTATTTGCCTTTGGCAGGCAAACTTTATCAAGTCAAATTCGATACCGCGTTAAACAAATGGCGTCTGCATCACCCTATCGACGCCAACGCCTATTCGCCTGTTCTCAGCCATAACAACACTGGCGCTTGGCGCCATGAGGGTGAGAACCCAATGGGCTGGGACGTGCACACTGCATTCAAACGATTGCATCCGGCTTTGGATGGAATGTCCGAGCTCACTATCGACCGTATTCTTGCGGTCACCCAAGTGGATGAAGCGCTGTTACGTCAGATTCATGTGGAAAGCCTCAAGCCGCCTGCCTTGTTGAGTGATTCAATCCTTAGATTCCAGATTGAGAATCAAATCGATGGTTTTATAGAGGCTATGAACAGCGGCAACCTCCATGACATCAGGTGCCCACACATTGATCCTTATGTGGAACTACTGACGATATTGTCCGGCTGGCCTGAACAGCGGTCGGTACGTTTGCTCGATGCACAGGGCGCCGTTCTCAAGGTTTTTGGCAGCGCCGAGACTGCGTTGCCTTCGATTGACCTTAGGTATTTGCCAGGGCAAATCGACGATGTCATCACGTCTATTCTGACGGCTCTCAAATCAGAAGAAATCGAGACACTATTAGGCGAATACAACACCCGCGAACAAAGTCAAAGCAGCCGGTTGGCCCGGCAACTCGCCGAACTCGCAGGCCAGCGAAGGCGCTCTTTGCATGAAAGTGTTTACCGACATCAGTCACTTTCTGACGCCGCGCCAGTAAAGCTGATCCAACGAGATTTTCCAGCCATACCTACGCTCGTGGCCAATGAAATTATCGAGTCGGCCAGCGCCCAAGAAGTTTCTCAAATGAATACCTCGTCGCGGTTGCCACTGCGTATTGCAGAGCAGGCGCGCGAGTATCAGCAGCAGGTGCGCTTGAATCGTGTCAACGAGGGGTTTTACTTCAAGGGTGTCGATCACCCGGACATCAATACAGTCGGCTTACGTTTGCTCTCACGTTTGCCTGGCTGGCCTGCAAATGTGGCGCTTGAGATCCGCGAAAGCACGTTCTCCGGTGAATTACTCGACAGCGTGGGAGACCCATCCGCGACGTTGCGTTGGGTACTGGTGAAATTGAACTGCGCCCCAAATGTTGGACAGTGATTGAATAAGCTACGCGGCCTGAGTTCTGTATGCCACTGGACTCAAGCCGTTGAGCTTCATTTTGATACGTTCGTGGTTGTAGTAATGGATGTATTCATCCAGTCCAGCCTCTAACTGAGCAACGCTGTCGAAGCGCTCCCGGTAGAAAAACTCTGATTTCAGTGTGCCGAAAAAGCTCTCCATCGTGGCATTGTCATGGCAGTTACCCTTGCGCGACATACTCTGTTCCAAGCTCATTTCTTCCAGACGATTTCGGTAGATGTGGTAGCGGTACTGCCAGCCCTGATCCGAGTGCACCATCGGTTTGGCGCCCTCTGGCAAGCGCTTCAACGCCTTTTCCAGCATGTTGCCCACCAAGGCGTAGCGAGGGCTGGTGTCTGTCTGGTACGCCACGATCTCTCCGTTGTACAAGTCCAGTATCGGCGACAGGTAGAGCTTTTCACCGGCTACCTTGAACTCGGTAACGTCGGTCACCCATTTCTCATTCGGCTGGTCGGCCTCGAATTGCCGAGCCAACGTGTTAGGTGCTACCTGCCCCTCAGGGCCTTTGTACGATTTATACTTCTTGGCTCGCACCGTGCACTTGAGGTTTAGTTCGGCCATCAGCCTGCGTACCGTTTTGCTGTTCACTATCCACCCGCCCTTGAGCAGCGTGGCGGTCATCCGGCGATAGCCATAGCGGCCCTTATGCTGGTCCTGGATAGTCTGAATAGAGGCTTTCAGCGGAGCAAATTTATCCCCGGCAGCCAGTACCTTGACCTGATAGTAGTAAGTACTGCGTGCCAAGCCGACCAGCTTGAGCAGGGCGTCGATTGGAAAATCGCTCCTCAGCTCAGTGACTACCCAGGCTTTTTCTTCGCTTCTTTGTCCCGCCTCATCGCCTCCTCGCCTAACACCTTTAACTTTTTTAGGTAGGCGTTCTCCATGCGCAGGTACTGAAGTTCGTCGAGCAACTCTTTGTGGGCGCGCTCTTCGTCGGTGAGCACTGCCGGTTTGCGGGGCTTGGCGGGGGGCTTTGGCATAACGTTACGTGGGCCTTTTTTCCCTGACGTCAGGGCTTCGATGCCGCCACTGTAATATTGCTGCTGCCATCTGCCTATCTGCGTTGAATTGCCCAGATTGAAAATCGCAGCCGTTTGCCGAAATGACAACTTCTCACGCTCCATGTGCTGGACAACGGACAGTTTGAACTCGGGACCATGTTCCTTCATACGCCCCTGCAGGCTGGCTTCCCCGTGCAGCTCGTAGGCCGCCACCCAACGACGGAGCAACGTAGGGTCCATCTGAAATTGAGCGGCTATGTGACGAAAACCTTGACCGCGCTCAAGGAAAGCATTGATGGCGGACCGCTTGAACTGCGTTGAATATTTACCCATGAAAAACACCCCGGTAGTTGGATGGGTGTCCAACATTTGGGGCGCAGTTCAAATCCGGGGAGCGTTATCAAGCCTTCGACAGTGTGGGCAATGCTACGCAAAGTGGCGGTGACTCCTTTTATCGCGCCCTGCTGCAAGCGCTGCCCGCGGATTCGCGCAGGGCTATTGGCTTGTCGAGTGCGGACGAAGAGTCGGAGCTGCGCGAAGCTTTGGGCGCTGTTGCAGTTGCCCATCGTGACGAGGTGGCTGTCACTTTGGGTATGCAAGCCATTAAGCCCGGCCTCAAATGGCCGCATAAACTACCTGACGGCCGCATTGGATATCCCATGAGCGGGAGAATTAGGCAATTGTTTTCCAGGCTCGGATGCGGTGCGAGAAATCACTCGGCGCAATTGGCGGTCAAAACTCTGTTTCCTGCAATGACAGACATTGAGGTCCGAACGTTTATCGATGAATTACGCTTAGAATTCACGGGGCTTAACAGTGAGCGTTCTGCCTATGTCCAAGGAAAAATTCGTGAACTTGAAGCGGAATATCAAAAGCTAGAAACTACCCTTGATCAATGGGTAGAGATGCCCAGTGAATCGCGTGTCAGGGGCCGCACCGTTCAGGCTGCGGTGGAGGAAGATAAGCGTGTCGCCGCCAGGCATATAAAACTTTGTTGGAAACGGATGACGGAAAACCGTTTCTCCGAGCAAGGAGTGTTTGTCGGTTACACGATGTACCTAAGTCATCTGTCGTTGGGAGTACTTCCTCAATTAACCGCGCGCTTCGATCATGTCAGTTCATTATTTGTAAACAGTCTTGGTCTCACTACCAGCGAGGCTAATGCCTTCCTAGGGCAATTCAGCACCCTGCGCGAGTTGTACATGCATGGTAATGAGCTGACGTCGGTTCCAGAAGCGATAACCTTGAATACTAGCCTGAACCATTTGTCTTTGCGCGATAACCCCCTGATCCTGGATGCCGCTTCAGTTATGCGGCTGCAACGTCTCACCCACTTGAGAAACCTGGATTTAAACCACTGCCCGATTGGACCCCTGTTGGAAGTGGGTAGGATGCGTCGTCTGGCCAGACTCAATATCCGAGGAACCGGCGTCGACGCATTACCCGTAGGTTTAGTTGACTGCGGTTATTTAACCGCTGTAGATGCGCGGAACAATCGAATCGTTGATATTCCAGAGAACTTATTTTATGACTCGCATGAGATATTCAGTCGAATTCAGTTGCACGATAATCCCATCAATGAACAAACCCGTGAACGAGCTCGGCGTGTATTCAGCGACGAGGCTATAAGGATAATGGGGCTCAGCAACGAGCGGATTCATGTCGAACGTGAGGTATCACCGATAGCCTTCTGGTTAGCGGAATTACCGGGTGCCGACCGGAGCGCCAGGTTTTTGATTTGGAATGAGTTACAAGCTGAGCCAGAAAGTTACGATTTTTTTAGAGTGTTATTTGATCTAACCGCGTCTGCCGACTATGGCAGCGACCAGCAAGGGCTGACTCAACGTGTCTGGACTGTCATGCAAGCGGCCACTGCCCATGGCGCCTTGCGTGATGAGTTGTTTGCCCTGGCGGCACACCCGGAAACCTGTAGCGATGGCTCGATGTTAGTGTTCAACAATCTGGAAATCCGGGTGCTGGTCTTCAAGGCTATGTTGTCGGCACAGGTCGGCGCGCAAGAAACCGAATTATTCGAACTGGCCAGGGGGCTGGAACGACTGGACGAGGTCGAGAGATTTGCTCTTTCCGATATTAAGATAAGGTCGGCAAGCAATCCGCTGCTCGATGAGGCGGAGGTCCGGTTGGCTTATCGAGTCGGATTGGCCCGACGGCTGAACTTACCCCTTCAACCACGGGGCATGCTGTTTAGTAGTCTGGCTGGGGTCACCGAGGAAGCGATCAACGCTGCCGAACAACGTGTCTTGTATTGGGAGAGGAGACCGGGGTTTTTGCAAGCGATGGTAGCCCGAGACTTTTGGATGGCGTATTTGGAGAGGCGTTACGCCACACGCTTTGAACCGGTGCAGACGCCCTTCCACGAGCGTCTTAACGATCTAGACGAGCGGGCGTCGGCAACCTTACGTACTGGTGAATATATGCAGCAAATAGAATTGATCCAAAAGGAACGTACCGAAGCTATTAACCAATTGGCGCGTCAATTGACTCAGGAGATCGCGAGGCGTCATGCCGCAGGGGTTGTAAGCCCAACGCTTTAATCCGGCGACGGCACCATACTTTTTTGTGCCCGGTTTATTTCGGCTTGGTGCGTCAATGCGCGATACTCGCTGTGCGTGCGGGCAATAATGTTTGGAGAGTGCTAATGCCGTTACAACGTTTGGACAGTTTATCGGCGCTGGCTCCGGCGTTATGGGACGCCTTGGTGCCCAACGGCCAACCTTTTTTGCGGCACGCGTTTCTCAGTGCCCTGGAAGACAGCGGCAGCCTTGGGCCACGTTCGGGCTGGAGTGCAGAGCATCTGTTGCATTACGAAGATGGGCAACTGATTGCAGCGTTGCCCGGCTATCGAAAGTGGCACTCCTACGGTGAGTACGTGTTCGATCATGGCTGGGCTGAAGCCTGTGAGCGTGCGGGCATCGCGTATTACCCCAAGCTGTTGGTGGCGGTGCCGTTCAGCCCGGTGAGCGGGCCACGATTACTGTCGGCTACGCCTGAAGCCGCGATAGATCTGTTGCAGAGCTTGCCTGGCTACATCGAAATTGAAGAACTCTCAAGCGTTCATATCAACTTCACCGATCCGGTGGCTGACGCGTTGCTGGCGCAGGAGCCCGGCTGGATGCAGCGTTTGGGCTGTCAGTTTCATTGGCAAAACCGTGGGTACCGGGACTTTCAGGATTTTCTGGATGCCTTGAGTTCGCGTAAGCGCAAGCAAATGCGCAAGGAGCGCGAACAGGTGGCGGGGCAGGGTATTGAGTTTGAATGGCTCGAAGGCCATCAACTAAGCGAGGTGCAGTGGGATTTTATCTACGCCTGCTATGCCAATACCTATGCGGTTCGTCGGCAGTCACCATACCTGACCCGAGAATTCTTCAGTCTATTGGCGCAACGCATGCCCGAGGCGATTCGCGTGGTACTTGCCAAACAAGGCACGCGTCCGGTGGCGATGGCCTTCAGCCTGGTGGGCGGTGACAGCTTTTACGGGCGGTATTGGGGATGCTTGGCGGAATTCGACCGCCTGCATTTCGAGACCTGTTTCTACCAAGGTATGGAGTACGCCATAGACAAGGGCTTTCAGCGCTTTGATGCCGGGGCGCAGGGTGAGCACAAGCTGATTCGCGGGTTTGAACCGGTTATCACTCACTCCTGGCATTATTTGGCGCATCCGGGATTGAAGTCGGCGGTTAGCGACTTTCTCAAGCAAGAGCGGGTTGGCATTTTGGCCTACGCAGAAGAGGCTCGGGCGGCATTGCCCTATCGGCAGGTTTAGGCTTGTAGGGAGTCTGGTCAGACGCTTTCCCGAATAAATTCGGTCCCACGGCTGTTTTGCTGTGGGACCGAATTTATTCGGGAAGCAAACGCTCCTGCATCAATCAATCCCGACAAACCCACCCGTCTGGTGTTGCCACAGTCGTGCGTACAAACCGCCGTGGGCCAGCAGCTCAGCGTGGGTGCCGCTTTCAGCAATATGTCCCATCTCCAACACCACTAGGCGGTCCATTCGGGCGATGGTCGACAGGCGGTGCGCAATGGCGATGACGGTCTTGCCCTGCATTAAGGTTTCAAGGCTCTCTTGGATCGCTGCTTCAACTTCCGAGTCCAGCGCTGACGTCGCCTCGTCCATGATCAGAATCGGCGCGTCCTTAAGCAACACCCGGGCGATGGCGATGCGCTGACGTTGTCCGCCAGACAGCTTCACTCCGCGCTCGCCGACATGGGCATCAAAGCCGGTGCGGCCTTCGGCGTCGGACAGCAGTGGAATAAATTCATCGGCCCGGGCTTTGCGAGCGGCCTCCCATAACTCGGCATCGGTGGCGTCCGGTTTGCCATACAGCAAGTTGTCGCGGATTGATCGATGCAACAACGAGGTGTCCTGAGTAATCATGCCGACGCGTTCACGCAGGCTTTCCTGTGCGACGTGCGAAATATCCTGCCCATCAATCAGGATTCGCCCACCTTGCAGGTCATACAGACGCAGTAGCAGGTTAACCAGTGTTGACTTCCCCGCCCCGGACGGACCAATCAAACCAATTTTTTCCCCAGGCTTGATGTTTAAATTCAAGCCGCCAATGATCCCGCTGCTTTTACCGTAGTGGAAATCGACGTTTTCAAATTTCACACCGCCGCGCTCCACATTCAGATTTGGCGCTTTATCGCGGTCAGTCACACTGACGGGCTGGGCGATGGTTTTTAGACCGTCCTGTACCATACCGATGTTTTCAAAAATGCCGTTGACCACCCACATGATCCATCCCGACATGTTGACGATACGAATCGCCAGCCCAGTAGCCAAAGCGATGGCGCCTACGGTGATCGAGGATTGCGTCCATAACCACAGAGCCAGCCCCGTGGTGGTGACAATCAAGACGCCGTTCAGACTGGTGATCACCGTGTCCATCTCTGTGACTACGCGGCCAGCGAGTTGGGTTTTTTCCGTTTGTTCGCTTATTGCTTCGCGGGCGTATTGCTGCTCGAAATTGGTGTGCGCGAACAGCTTGAGGGTCGCGATGTTGGTGTAGCCGTCGACAATGCGCCCCATTAGCTTGGAGCGCGCCTCTGAAGACACCACCGAGCGTTCTTTGACCCGAGGTACGAAGTACCACAACGCCAGAATGTACAAAACGATCCACGTCAGCAACGGAATCATCAGTCTCCAATCAGCTTCGGCGAATAGCACCAGCGAGCCGATGGCGTAGATCAACACATGCCACAACGCGTCCACCGCTTGCACCGCCGAGTCACGTAACGAGTTGCCAGTCTGCATGATCCGCTGGGCAATGCGTCCGGCGAAATCGTTCTGGAAAAAGTTGATGCTCTGCTTGAGAACGTAACTGTGGTTTTGCCAGCGAATCATGCTGGTCATGCCAGGGCTGATGGTTTGATGAACCAATAGGTCGTGTAGGCCGACAAAAATCGGACGGAACAAGAGCGTCACGACCATCATCCAGATCAGTTCACTACGGTGCACGCTAAAGAAGTTTGGGTCCGGTACGCCTTGGGCCAGGTCGATAATGCGACTCAGGTAACTGAACAATGCCACTTCGATCAGCGCACCAATGAGCCCGACGATAAGCAATGCCGCAAAGCTGGGCCAGACCTGTCGCAGGTAGTAGACATAGAACGAGAAGACTTTACTCGGAGGAGCCACCGTAGGGGCGTCACGGAAAATATCGATTAGTTGCTCGAAGCGGCGATAAAACATTGGGGCTGACGCCCACCGCAGCGGGCTCTCCTTACAGGTAGAAAACGCCCTCATCCAACCGAATGAAACCACGTCTACTCACGCGGGTTTCACACAGCTCGATGCGGATTTGTTCAGTCGATGCGTTTAGCGGATTTGATCAGTATTGGCACGTTAGGCACGTTCTGCATGCCTTGTTTGGTGCCAGTTGGCGTTTGCGCAATCATGTCGACCACATCCATGCCCTTGACCACCTTGCCAAATACGGCGTAACCGATACGACCTGGAGTGCTGTCCAGGGAATCGTTGTCACGGTGGTTAATAAAAAACTGGCTAGTGGCCGAGTTCACATCCGATGTACGCGCCATGGCAATCGTGCCCCGCACATTATGCAGACCGTTACCCGCTTCGTTTTGAATCGGGTCTTTGGTCGGCTTTTGCATCATCGATGAGGTAAAGCCACCGCCCTGAATCATGAACCCTGGGATGACCCGGTGAAAGATGGTGTTGCTGTAGAAGCCGCTGTCGACGTAGCCAAGGAAATTCCGGGTGCTGATTGGCGCTTTAGTGTCTTCAAGCTCAATTTCGATCTGCCCCATGTCGGTGGTCAGCAATACATGAGTAGGCTTGCCGGTCGGTTGTGCAGCCATCAAGTTGGCGGCAAACAGTAGCGAACAAGCGGCAAAGGCGATTTTTTTCAACATGTGTCAGTAATCCCGGGTAGTGGTTTTGACTGGGCAACAGCGATGCACAGGGGTGTTATCAGGCGCACAAGGTAAGCACGTTTCGTTTTTTTTGGACAGTGCCGGGCGGCTAGTCGTAACGGATAGGTGCATGACGACGCCTATCCATAGCGTGATCAGGGGTGGGAAGGAGCCTCTGCGGCGTCGAGAAATTCGAGCAGCGTTTGGTTAAATACCTCGGGTTGATCCAGTGGCGTCGCATGGCGCGAATCGTTGATCACAACCAATCGAGCGCCTCGGATTAAACGAACGTAGATTTTCTTAAGGGCGACGGGTGTGTAGTCGTGATCGGCACTGATGACCAACGTCGGGCAAGTGATGCGCGATAACTTGCTCATTACCCCCCAACCGACGATCGCATCAAAGCTCGCCAGGTAAGCGCGTTTGTCGTTTTTGGCCCACCGCTCGGAAATTTTGCGTCGTAGATCAGCCTGTTCGGGGTTGGGAAACAGGTTCTTACCCAGGCCTATGCCGATGACCCGCATGCTCAGCAAGCGACCCAAGCCCCAGCGCTTGGCCCATTGCAGCAGGTCTGAGGCGTATTTGATTTTGACTTGCGGACCACTATTGACGATACACAGGCTTTTGAGCATTTGCGGCTGATCGACGGCCAGTTGAAAACCGATCATCGCGCCCATGGACAGTCCGACCAAGTGCACCGGTCCCAACTGCAAATGCTCGATCAACGCTTCTAGATCAGCGCTAAAGCCGGGGATGCTGTAGCGCTCGTTGGGTTTGTCCGAGCGCCCGTGACCGCGTACGTCCATTGCGATGACCCGGTAACGCGCGGACAGTACCGGGATCTGGTATTCCCAGTCCAGGCAGCTGGAACCCAGTCCATGCACCAACAGCAGTGGCGAACCTTGGCCATACTCTTCGTAGTGCAACGAACAACCGTCATGCTCAAAAAAGGCCATGGTGATCTCCTGGTCAACCCTGTAGCGGTGTGGGGAACCCCGCAGTCAGCGGCCCCGTGTCGAAATTACGAATTAGATCAATGAGGATCTGCGTCGCTGGTCCTGATGGTTTGTCCTTGTTCGCGTAAAGGTAAAAGACTGGGTGACGACTACCGCCTTGGTCGAGTGGAAGGGCTTTGAGCAGACTGTCTTTAAGCTCACGTTCGATCAGGTGCCGTGGCAACCAGGCAAATCCGAGACCGCTGCTGACGAATGTTGCGGCGGTTGCCAGGCTGCCGACTGTCCAGCGTTGTTCGGCCCCGAGCCAGCCAACATCGCGGGGTTGAGAGCGGCCGGAGTCACGAATCACGACTTGCAGTTGGCTCTCCAAGTCCTGAAATGTCAGCTCGCGGTGCATTTGGTGCAACGGATGTTCCGGGTGGGCTACCGCGACGAATTCCACGGCGCTCAACTCGCTGCCCAGATTTCCAGGAATACTAAAGCCACTGATGGCCAGGTCAGCAACCCCTTCAAGTAGCACTTCTTCCACGCCGGACAGCACTTCCTCACGCAACCGCACGCGGCAGCCCCGACTTTGCGGCATGAACGCCGTTAGCGCACGCACCAACCGCGCGTTGGGGTAAGCGGCGTCGACCACCAGTCGCACTTCTGCTTCCCAGCCCTGCTCCATATGATGTGCAAGGTCTTCTAGCTGACTGGCCTGTTTGACCAGTTGTCGGGAGCGGCGAAGCAGCACCCCGCCTGCATCTGTGAGCACGGCTTTACGGCCTTCGATGCGCAATAGCGGAACGCCAAGCTGATCCTGCATACGCGCTACGGTGTAGCTCACCGATGACTGGGAACGATGCAAGGCTTCGGCGGCTTGAGCGAAGCCGCCATGGTCAACCACCGCTTGTAATATGCGCCATTGATCAAGGGTCACGCGGGGCGCTTTCATGATTCGATCCTATTGCCCTAAAGTGGCACCTCAAAAACGGAGAATGCCCAATGAAGAAGTTCTGTTGTGTTTTGTTGGCACTGCTGCCCATCACTGCATTTGCGTACCCGATAGACGTAGAAAAACACCTCACGGGTGTCAGTATCGATTACACCAGCTACGACACGGATTACAACTTGGGCTCCATTAAGCTGAACAACTACGGCGACAACGCTGCCGAGTGCACCGTGGTGTTCATCAACGGCCCGGAGTCGCCGCGCACTCGTCGGGTGCAACTCCCCGCGAAAGCGAGCGTAGACGCTTCGGCGAAATTCACCCGCAGTATTATAAAGCTCCGGATTAATCTGACTTGCGTAGCAAAATAAACCACGTTCGGGGCATGTTTGGTGCTTTAACGAGAGTAATGCCCCCTTTTTAATAAAACAATTTTTTGATGATTCGGAGCGAATATTCACGGTTTTTAATCGATGTGATCATGTCTACCTTTCTCCTCCCCGGCATCACGCTCTCTTAGGGGCATTGCTTGGCATGATGTTTTGAACGGTTAAGCGCCCATTTTTGTGGCCGAGACGGTTCGTTTAGCAACAAAGAAGTGTTCTTTCAGTAAAGAAACTCGGCCTCGTCGCTCGAAACCGTTAATCTATGCGACTGTTTTTTTGTTTTTCGTCGAGGTAACACCCGTGTTTTCCCAATTCGCCCTGCACGAACGCCTGCTTAAAGCCGTGGCCGAGCTTAATTTTATCGAGCCCACGCCTGTGCAAGCAGCGGCCATTCCGCTGGCACTCGAAGGGCGTGACCTGCGGGTGACTGCGCAAACGGGTAGTGGTAAAACCGCGGCTTTCGTATTGCCAATGCTTAACCGCCTGATGGGCCCGGCCAAGGTTCGCGTAGATATCCGCGCCGTGATCCTGTTGCCCACCCGCGAGCTCGCGCAGCAGACCCTAAAGGAAGTTGAGCGTTTCTCTCAGTTCACTTTCATCAAATCCGGCCTGATCACTGGCGGTGAGGACTTTAAAGTCCAGGCCGCTATGCTGCGTAAGGTACCGGACATTTTGATCGGTACCCCGGGGCGTCTGCTTGAGCAGCTCAATGCCGGTAATCTGGATCTGTCCCAAGTCGAGTTGCTGATTCTCGACGAAGCGGATCGCATGCTGGACATGGGGTTTGCCGAAGACGTTGAACGCTTGGCTGGTGAATGTAAAAACCGTCAGCAAACCCTGCTGTTCTCGGCGACCACCGGTGGCGCCGGTCTGCGTGAAATGATTGGTCGGGTGCTGACTGATCCGCAGCACTTGCAGGTCAACAGCATCAGTGAATTAGCCCCAGGTACCCGTCAGCAAATCATCACCGCTGACCACAATAGTCATAAAGAAAAAATCGTCCATTGGCTCTTGGCTAATGAGACTTACCAGAAAGCGATCATTTTCACCAATACCCGTGCCATGGCCGATCGCCTTTACGGTCGTCTGGTGGCGCTGGAATATAAAGCGTTCGTGCTACACGGCGACAAGGACCAGAAAGACCGCAAATTGGCCATCGATCGTCTGAAGCAGGGCGGCGTGAAGATCCTGGTCGCGACTGATGTTGCAGCCCGTGGTCTGGACGTTGATGGTCTGGACATGGTCATCAACTTCGACATGCCCCGCAGCGGTGACGATTATGTACACCGTATCGGTCGTACCGGTCGTGCCGGTGGCGAAGGTCTGGCGATTTCCCTGATCTGCCATGGCGACTGGAACCTGATGTCCAGCGTCGAACGTTACCTGAAGCAGAGCTTCGAGCGTCGCACCATCAAGGAAGTCAAAGGCACTTACGGCGGACCTAAGAAGGTCAAGGCATCGGGCAAGGCTGTTGGCGTCAAGAAGAAGGTTAAAGCCGGCGACAAGAAGGCTGATAAAAAAGGCAGCGCCAAGTCGCCGACCAAACGCAAGATCACTAACCGGCCAAAAACCGATGCGTTGTCGTTGGTCAGTGCAGACGGTAAAGCACCGTTGAAGAAACGTAAGCCGCAAGAGCCTGCTGCGGAATAAGTAATTCGCGACTAAAAAACCGGCGCGTTTAAAATGCGCCGGTTTTTTTATAAGCGAATGGCAGGTCAACCGTCCGCTTTCTTCGCTGCGGTCTCCAGGTCTTTGAGCCGCTGATCGATCAATTGGCATTTGTCCGGCAGGTCTTTGCTGGCGGTGTCCAAATTCATGTCCTGAAGCTGTTGATTCATTTCCTTAGCCTTCTCAGGGTTTTGCTCCGTTAGTTTATGGATCTCCTCGGCCAGTTGCGCACGTTTGGCTGTGGCCTCCTCGGGCGTGCACGCCAATGCCGGAATGGCTGACAGCAACGCGAGAGCGGTGGTGATGCTCAGCAGGGTCTTCATGGTCTGCCTCTGTTCTGGGTGCTTATCAGATTGAGGGTTTTGATCTGACAAAAGTTCAGCGCGCGCATACGTCGTTGATGCTGAACGGCCGTCGCAGGAGCGAGTCACACCCATGAGTGCACAACCCGATGGCCAGTGGTCACGGGTCATTACCCATGCGGATGGAGGTAAAAAATCATGACGGACTATAACTGGGGTCTTATCGAGCGCCTGCTCCACGAAGTACAAAATGGTTCAGGCAAAAGTTTCGCCCCGCGCGCTTATGCGGAGCAACACGCTGCTGCACTGGACGCGGAAGGCTCGCCGGTCGGCAATCTGGATGAGCTCAAAGCGTTGGCGGCTGATTACGAGTCACTGTTGTTCAAGCGAGGCTTTATCGAAACCCGCCCAGAAGAAGAGGGTGGTAGCGGTGAAAATTTCATCCTGACCCCGCGTGGTGCCAGTCTTTTGGCCCTGCTGGACAGTAGCATTCCGGGTAATGACCACCCGCGTCAGGTGCTGGACGAACAGGCCGACGCGCTGGATCCGGATACTTTCGACAGTGTGGCATCTAAAGCTCAGATCGCTTGAGTAGGCGCGCTTGTCTCACGACCCGTTGCCTGGCCGTCTTACATTCCTGCACCGCATCGCCATTTCTCGCGGATAAGCGCGCCCCCACGGGGTAGGTGATGGGCTACTGCGTTAGCTGTGGTGCCTCTTTCAGACAACTCAAATTGGCGAAGTCGTTGCGCACGTCAGAGATTTTCTCGGTCAGGCGCTGGCGCTGATCGGGGGTGCTTTGAGCCATGAGGTCAACCAGTAAGCTGATTGCTGCTTGCTCGGTATGCTCATATGCCTGGCGGTACTGTGGTGTCCAGAAGCTCTCCCGATCCTGCAACAAGGGCGTGACGCGTTGTGAGAAGTCGGGTGATTTTCGTTGCTGAACGGCTGCGATGAACAGCCCTTGCCAATGTGTGCGGTTATCGATCCACAATTGATTCTGCTCGCCGAGCGTCACTGACCAGTCGACTACGCGTTGGTGCTGAGGGGCGGTCAACGTACCCATCCATGGGCCAAGGCGATTTTCCATTCTCTTCGTCCGATCAATAATCTGCTTGTCTAGCGGCAGGTCCACAAACTCTTTTTTGTGCTCACGCAGGTCGTTGGCAAACGCCTCTTGCAGAGTTTGTACCTGTTTGTCTTCTAACTGACTAAGCAGTTCAATTGCCGTTGGCGTAACCTGCTTGGAGATATGTTCTATTGCCAATCGGCCTTCGGCAGCACGCGCCTTAAGCGTGAGCTCGGTTATCTGTCTGGTTTCGACCATCTTCTGCAAGCGGTCCAGCCAAATCAGATAATCGGGGATTTGAGTAGTGCAGTGCCAGCGCAAGTGCTCTTTAAGGCGATCATCTAGCCAGCGTTTCTGAGTCGAGGTCATTCCTAAATAGTCATTAATCGACCAGGGAATAATGATGTCCAAATGGCGATAGGCTAATCCGACACGAGTGCATCCAGACATCATCAGAAAACCCGTTATCAAGAGTGTGATGACGACCTGGGATGGCGTACGCATGAGTAGGGGCTCCTCGCTGCCAGACTTGCGTTAAGGTGAGTCAGGCGTTTTTTTACGGCATTGACCTTGCCGTCTTCGCAATCAAGCCGTTAGCGACGAACTGGGCTTGCTCGAATGACGGGTAACCGCTGGTGGCGACATCCAGTTCGGCATATTCCGCGCGCAATCGTTCCGCTTGTTTTGGATCGGTGAGGGTCAGCCGTTGTGCAAGCAACGCAATCGCCAAGGGGTGTTTGCGCCGGGCTGCTTGCTCAAGCAAGTCGTTGGACTCGGAAGGGTTGTGCTCTGCGCGGATCAATAATACGGCCTGATAAAATTCAGCCTCACCACTTTGATCTTGATGGGCGGCGCGTTGCAGCAATGCTTTGGCCAACTCGGTGTTTTCATTTCCCCTTGCGCTGACCAGCAACTTCGCTTGGATCATATCGTTTTGATACAGCAAATATTGAGCTCGGCAGGGGCTGGCACTCAGGGAGTCATCACTGTTTGAATTGAAATTAGTGGTGTTGTCGCAGCGGTGTGTGCAACCACCCAAAAATAGCAGCGCGCCGAACATCATCCATTTAGTCATTTTGGATTCCACTGAGGGACAAACATAAACGGGCGAGTCGGGTGGCGCGGGATCGATGGCCCTAGCGCTTTGAGGTCAAAGCGCCTAGAGATCGACATCTGAAGCGCAGAAAAATCACTTTTTACCGAGGGTGATCTGCTTGGAGGGGCCGAAGGTTTGGCCGCTGACGCCTTTGGCGATCTGCTGGATTTCGCCACCGGTTTTCAAGAAAGCTGCAATCTGTGCGTTGATCGACTCGCTGGTCTCAACGGCTGGAGCTGCCTTTGGTTTTGAATTGGATGCTTTTACACGCATGGCTGCCAAGGACCTATATAAATTTAATACGGCCAGCAATTGTATATGAATTGCTTGACAATTGCTTGGTAAATATAGCGCTAAAATAATGTGAATTTTGCCGTCTTTTCTTGGATTTTTTACGGTTGTGTTGAGCGGCTAACCCGCTGTTCTGCAACGAAGTTGATGCACTGCCGCGCGCCAGACATCATTCGCAAATCTCAACCGTCCTGGGCTGACCTGACGAGTGGAATGAAGTTTCGATTTCCATTGTCTGGGTCTCCATGGGTAAAACCTTGATTTTCCTGACGCCCCGAACACAGCCGACAAAGTCGGGTAGAATACTGTCCACGTAATTAGGGTATTTGGATATGGCTTTAGTCGGGCGCTACAACACTCTGCAAGTGGTTAAACACACCAACTTTGGCCTCTATCTAGACGGCGCACAGGACGGCGAAATTTTGCTGCCCAACCGCTACATCCCAAAAGATATCCCTAGTGAAGATGAGGATTGGCTCAATGTTTTCGTTTATCTGGACAGCGACGATAAGCTGATTGCCACCACTGAAAAACCTAAAGTTCAAGTCGGTGAATTTGCCAGCTTGAAAGTGCTAGAGGTGAACAGCATTGGTATCTTCCTTGATTGGGGTCTGTCGAAGGATTTGCTGCTGCCTTATTCCGAAGAAAAACGCACGATGCAGGCGGGCGAGTATTGCGTGGTCCACGTCTATCTGGACAAACACACACGCCGCATCACTGCAACCGCTCGGCTAGACCGTTACCTGGACAAGACGCCGGGTGATTACAAGGTCGGTCAGGAAGTTAATTTGCTGGTGGCTGAAGCGACTGATATGGGCTTCAAGGCCATTATCAATAACAAGCACTGGGGCCTGATCCACAAAAACGAAGTGTTCAAGTTTTTGCGTCCCGGCAAAGAAGAAAAAGGCTTCATCAAAGAAATTCGCGCCGATGGCAACATCAGTCTGAGCCTGCAACCGGTCGGTGAAGAAGCTGCCGGTAGCTTGAATTCGAAGATCCTGTCCAAGTTGCGCGACAACAATGGCGTGCTCCCTGTCAGCGATAAAAGCGATCCACAGGTCATCAGCAGTTTGTTCGGCGTCAGCAAAGGCAACTTCAAGAAAGCGATTGGCGCATTGTACAAACAGGGTCTTATCGTTATTCATGCGGATCGCATCGAACTGATATAAGGCTCCATGAGCTGACGGCGTGCGGTACGTCCCATCGAATCAAGCGGGTATCGATTACGCGCAAAGCCGGTCGATCTCCCGTTTGAACGGGCCGAGACTCATCGTTCCGTTCAGCACCACCGCCTCGCTTAAGGGCTGATCAGCTCGACGAATCAAAAAAGCCGGCACCGCGCGCAACCCCAATTCATCGGCAAGTCCTTCGTCAGCGACTATCTGATCGGTGTAATGATGATTCGACAAAGCGCTACCTAACGCTTGAGGGTCTAGACCCGCACGGCTGCCCACGTCAAGCAGCTCCGGAATGTCGCCAATGTTACGCCCGAATTCGAAGAATGCTCGAAACGCTTCTCTGTGAAAACTCTCGAACTTACCGTGAGCTTTGGCGAACGCTGCTGCTTCCAAAACGTTGCGGCTACGCGGTTGAACGGGAGGTAACTTCATCAATACCTTGCGTTTTTGCGCCATTGGATACACGGCTTGCAGCCACGTGGCGCGCAGATAGTCGGCGCCTGGATCGAGTGTTGCAAGCGGTTCCGGACGCAGCTCGAACGCATGCCATTGCACCGTAATACGTGACCCGTATTCCTGCTGCAACTGATCGACTATCGACAGTTGCAGGTAGCAAAAGGGACAAACATAGTCGCTCCAGATGTCGACTTTCAAAGGTTGGTCGCTGTTCATATCCAATTCTCCATGACTGCTATCTAACAATGACTCTGGCATCGAAAGAAAAGTCCTACCGTTGGGAGGATCAATTCAGGACAGAACAGGTCTACTTAACTCTGCAGGTATAATCTGCCCGCCCAGCCGCTCCAACCGTCCAGGTACCCTCAATGAAAAAATACCTCACCGCCTATGTCAGCACGTTATTGGTATTCCTTGTGTGCGATGGAATTTGGCTCGGCTTGCTCATGGGGCCGAAGTACCGAATTTGGTTAGGCGCTTTAATGGTCGACACACCCGTATTAGGCCCTGCACTGGCTTTTTATCTGCTTTACGCGGTGGGCATCGTGGTGTTCGGAGTCATGCCCGCTTTGCAACGCGAGCGGGCAGGCAGGGCAACGGCCGGCAGTGCGTTTTTAGGGCTGATGGCGTACGCCACTTACGACCTGACTAATTGGGCCACATTACAAGGTTGGCCAGCACAGTTGGCCCTAGTGGATCTGGCTTGGGGGGTGGTTGCATCGGGGCTGGCAGGGACGGGCGGCTACCTGATAACCCGCAAGCTGCAAATGCGCGGGTATATCTAAACTGGGCAGCGCAGCGAGAAAGATTGGAGTCCGCCACGCCAATTGCGGGCCGAGAGCGGGTTACTTTTGAAGGAAGGACGCGAACTGAACGTTTGCGCCATCAGGGCGCACGTCTTTTAAAAACGAGTCTTTGTCCGCGCTGAGCTCCAGGCTAACGGTGCAGTTGCGCTTATCTTTGTTACGAACGACCAAGCCGTGCATGTGGTCGCGCAGAAACACCGTCGGCACTTTTAAGTGCAGCAGCTGATCAGTGCTTGGAGTGTGCAACAGTAAATGCACCCACTCGTACTGACCGATTTGTAGCCGACTCATCCGCAGGTCGAACCACCAGATGTTTTTATTGGCGTTGAGCGCGGTGAAGTGGCTGTTGTTAGTACCGAGCACGGCACCGCCCAGCTCTTGGTTTCTGCGAGCGATGGCCAGTTTTTTGTCGAGTTTCATAACGTTCCTGTGTATCCGTGTGTTCAGCGCTATGACCTTTACGACCATAGCCTAACTGCGTGGCGCATTCTCGGGGGTTGCCGCGCAAACTTAAAGTTAAACCTTCAGGCAGAGAGCAAAAGATGTTGTTTTGCCCTGATTAATCTGGCGACGAACGGAGCCCCCAGACGAGATTTTTTTTGAAACTCTGTCAGAAAGAGCGCGTCAATCGTTATGTCGAGCGTACGACACCTATTTTCGGTTTAAGGAGAATTACCATGAGCAGCACGGGCGATAAATTCAAAGGTATGGCCAACGAAGCAGTTGGTAACGTCAAACAAAGCGTAGGCAAAGCCACTGACAATTCGAAACTTAAATCTGAAGGAAAAGCCCAGGAAATCAAGGGTGATACCCAGCAAGCCGTGGGCAAAGCTAAAGATGCCGTGAAGAAGGGTGTCGATAAAGCCTAAGCAAATCTCGGGCTTTAGATACTGTTAAGCGCGACGGCCATCTTGTATGGCCGTTGTTTTTTGTGCTTGAGATGTGGGTCAGGTGAATGCTGACAGATTTTGATACCTCTTTACGGTCGC
The DNA here is from genome assembly GCF_034314105.1 of Pseudomonas sp. AB6. Lineage (NCBI taxonomy): Bacteria > Pseudomonadati > Pseudomonadota > Gammaproteobacteria > Pseudomonadales > Pseudomonadaceae > Pseudomonas > Pseudomonas sp. AB6. The sequence goes on along the minus strand of NZ_JAVIWJ010000001.1, from coordinate 2,857,173 downwards.
CAACCAGGCTACGTTAAAGTAAAACGCCAGCCCTCGAACGGAAGCTTGAAGTTGAAGCGCTTGTCGATCAATAGCGAAGTCAGCTTGATATAAGTCGTAAGGAGACACCATGATTTTTCCAAAGCTCGGCGACCTTCCCATGAGGAAGGTGTTAATGCGAACCGTCAACGAGTTTATGGATGACGAAATGTCGACCTATGCGTCGGCACTGGCTTATCAGATGCTGTTCTCGCTGTTCCCATTCTTGTTGTTTTTGATTGCCCTGATTGGTTTCCTGCATTTACCGGATTTTTTCTCTTGGCTGCGACTGCAATCAGAGTTGGTGTTGCCACCGCAAGCCCTTGATCAAGTTAATCCCGTGATCGATCAGTTACAGCAATCGAAGGGCGGACTGTTATCGATCGGTATCGTAATCGCATTATGGACCGCGTCGGCCGGTGTTCGCTTGATGATGAGCGCCATGAACGCTGCCTACGACGTTCCCGAAGGGCGTCCGATCTGGAAGCGTTTTCCGCTGTCGATCTTGTACACCATTGGCATCGCCGGGATGTTGCTTGCTGCCGCCGGACTCATGGTCACCGGGCCGCAAGTTATGAGTTGGTTGGCCGGACAAATCGGCATGCAGGAGTTCATCGTCACGCTGTGGACTATCCTTCGCTGGCCGGTAATCGTCGTGTTGCTGATGGTGGCGGTGGCTCTGATGTATTTCGTTATGCCTGACGTTAAGCAGGAGTTTCGGTTCATTACCGCAGGCTCGGTATTGGCGGTGGTGGTCTGGATTGTTGCTTCGCTAGGCTTTGGGTATTACGTGAAAACGTTTTCCGATTACAACGCTATGTACGGCAGTATTGGAGCAATCATCGTTCTACTGCTGTATTTCTATATTTCAGCGGCGGTCCTATTACTCGGCGCGGAGATGAATGCGGTGATTGAGCACATGCATGCGGAAGGCAAAAACCCCGGAGAAAAAGAAGCCGGGGGTGGCGTTCAGCGAAGGCCAATGACCAAACATATTTCGGGTATAGCGCACCATAATTCGATACCGGCCAGTGTGAAGGCTGACGAATCGTCGGCCTGATGTGGCACGATTACGTACTTGGCCCAGAGATAAGGTTTTTATGATTTACGAAATTCTGAAAATGGGCGACGAGCGCTTGTTGCGTATCGCCCCGCCGGTTCCCGAGGCAATGTTCGGTACGCCCGAACTCCACGCCCTGATCACTGACATGTTCGAAACGATGGACAGTGTCGGCGGCGTTGGTTTGGCAGCGCCTCAGATTGGGGTTGATCTACAGTTGGTGATCTTTGGTTTTGAACACAGCGAGCGTTACCCTGAAGCCGATGCAGTACCGCAAACGGTATTGCTTAATCCGCTGATCACTCCGCTGAACCCTACGGTGGAAGAGGGATGGGAAGGGTGCCTGTCAGTGCCGGGTTTACGCGGTATGGTAGATCGTTACGAGCATATTCGTTACGAGGGCTTTGACCCCAATGGTCAACCCATCCAGCGCACCGCCCGCGGTTTTCACGCGCGCGTGGTGCAGCATGAATGCGATCACCTGATCGGTCGGCTTTATCCATCAAGAATCACCGACTTCAGCAAGTTCGGCTATATGGACGTTCTGTTTCCAGACATGGACCCAAATGCCGACGAATGACTAGGGTTTGGCGCTGCCGGTCAATTTTTTTGGGTGAGCGGGCTTTATGAAACGCAGGGTAAGACGGTCAGATTCGCCGATGGCCACATATTTGTCCTGATCCTGATCACCCATGGTTAGCGTCGGCGGCAAGGTCCAGACACCCTGCGCATAGTCCTTGGTATCCTTGGGGTTGGCATTGATTTCGCTGCTACCCGCCAGCACGAACCCCGCATCGGTAGCCAGTTTTACGACGTATGCGGTGGGTAAATAGCCACTGTCTTTAATCGATTCTTGCGATGCATCTTCGTTGGCCCGGTGGTCGACCACGCCCAAGGTGCCCCCCCGTTTCAATACGTTATAGAACCCTTTGAACATCCCAGGCGCATCGTCCGCCATGACCCAGTTGTGCACGTTACGGAATGTCAGCAGTGCGTCGGCGGAAGCCGGCTTGCCAAACACCGGGGCCTGGGGATCGAACTCGACGATCTGCGCTTTGCGGTAATGGGTTGGGTCTGCGGCAAATTTTTGTTTTAGTCGGTCAGCCGCCTTGCGCGCATTGTCCCCGGTGGCGGTCGATTGCACAGCGGCAATGTAGCGGCCTTTATCTTTGAGGAGCGGTGCCAATAGTTCACTGTACCAGCCGTTGCCAGGGGTAATTTCAATCAGCGTTTGATTGGCGCGCAAGCCAAAAAACTGCAAGGTTTGCTGTGGGTGTCGGTATTGATCACGCGCACTGTTTTCTGGCAAGCGCCAAGATCCTGAGAGCACTTTGGCAAACTGCGCGGCAGTGACTGTGGAGGCTGGGGCATGGATGTCGTAAGTCTGAGCTTGAACTTGATTGAGCCCAAGCCCCAGGAGAGCAGCGAGGGAGCAAGCGATAAGCGAAAATTTCATACCAATCCTTGTCGTTTGGCCCAATTCAGGGCCACTGGCCGAAAGGCTAACACGCAGATTTAGCCTCACAACTACACTTTTTAACGATGAGCATGATTGCTTTCTAAAACGGGCCGCTGGACCTGCCCATGGCGATAAGAGATTTGGTTCTGCAGTAGCGCTCGAAACGGTCCGCCAAAGCCCCAGGCAGTGAGGGGTTGAGTTGAAATCCGCCACGTTGATAGAGGTTGAGGAGGCCAGGATTGCAAAACAACCAGACCGGTCCCACCGCGTGCGCCACTGCCTCTTGAATTAAGTCACTTGCAATATTTTGCCCGCGCAGCGACGGCGCTACGAACAATCCGGTAAGCCAATGCCCGGTTGCGACGGCGGTTAGGCACAGCGCCCCAACAATCTCGGGTTTTTTCGCCACCCACAACTGTGCCTGCGTGGGCGATCGCATTGGCGATTTGTGGTCTCGATAGAATTTGTTCAGTAACGGTCTGGCCGGTTCGGGCAGCACGCAGAAAAGGGTAGTAGGCATAATACTCAATAGCGCAGGGGTGGCAGATCAAAAAGGTGGGTTCAGCCGCAATGACCGTTTGGTGTGCGCTGCATCATAACCCGCTGCATTGGGGGTCGGTGCGATGTCAGATTAGGTGTATAACTGAGCCCAGATTCCCCACATCGGAGTACACATCATGGCCAAAGGTATGGATTCAAAGAAAGCTGACAAGAAAAAACCGGCGAAAACCCTCGTAGAAAAACGCGCTGACAAGAAGGCGAAGAAAGATAGCTGAGATCAGTTGTTCAGCCTTTGATTTAGCAGTGCGGAGCCTCCCAGGCTCCGCTTCTTTTTTACCGCTCTCAGTCCATCACTCATGGGTTTACATTATTTCGCGGCGCCATTGCACCCACTAGGGGCCTGAGCATGACCCATGGCTTTGCAGCACTGTTAATGTATACCGCGCCGGACCGGCTGCGAGAGGCCAGTGAAGCTTGGTTGTCGAGAATCCTACAACGGCTCGACGTCATTGGAGACGATGCTGAACACGAGATTGCATTGTGGTTGGCGCCCAATTTGCTCCTGAGTCAGACCTGTGGCTATCCGCTGATGACCTCGTTACGGGGCAAGGTGCGGTTGATTGGGCGCCCGGATTACAGACTTGCGCACAGTGCCGACGGCAACCATTGCAGCCTCTTGCTAGTGCGTGACGATGATCCGCGTGCCGACCTCGAACAGTTTCGCGGCAGTCATGGGCTAATCAATAACCAAGATTCCAATTCCGGGATGAACCTGCTGCGCCATCGCCTGGCGCCGCTTCAACGTGATGGGCGCTTCTTTTCGATGGTTTCACTGACGGGCGGTCACCGGGAGAGCATGCGTTGGCTGCGCGATGGACGGGGAGACCTGGCTGCCATAGACGGCGTGACCTATGACTATTTGGCCCGAGATGCCAGCTGCGAACTTAATGGTCTGCGGATACTTGCCCAAACCGCGACCAGTCCGACCTTGCCTTACATCTGTGCTATTTCGCTCGATGCCGTTGCGGCTGAGCGCATCCGTAATGCGATGAATTTGGCACTTCAAGACCTACCCGAGGTCGCCGCCATATTAGCAATTCATGAAGTTTTACCGGCTACGGAAGCTGATTATCAAGTGCTGCTCGATTACCGGCGCGAAGCCGAGAGATGGGGATTGCGGCGTCTGATTTCAGAATGATTTTAATGATGTTAAGAATTAAAAAAATAGTTGAGCAGGATTATTAATACGTAAGCGCTTACGTAATTGACGTCGACTGGATGTGAGGAACAATTATTTCAAGGTAATACTCTGCATTGAACCGCGCAGTCTTTCCCTTGAAAATCCCACACTAATGACTAAAACCCTGCAATGGGTCGATGTATTGCTTGACCGCTGACGAGCAAGGTCAAAGCGACTTTTTTGTTGTCACAGATCAATAGCGTGACGTATCCGCAGATAACAGTTGAGTGGGGTATTTGCCAGCGTTCTGTCAGCACTGCATGAACAAAGCATTTACCCGCTGCCTCCCAATGACCAAGAGACGACCATGACTTCAATAAAACATCTACTGGGCAGCACCGTATTGGCGTTGGGAATTCTCTCGCAGCCGGCGCATGCAGTTGAAAAAACGACCCCTATTCATTTTGGTGATATCACATGGGAAAGCGGTAGCTTGATCACAGAAATCCTGCGCTCCATTGTCGAAAAGGGTTACGGCTACCCCACCGACACCCTGCCGGGCAGTACCGTCAGTCTCGAAACGGCGTTGGCCAAGGACGATGTTCAGGTCATTGGTGAAGAATGGGCAGGGCGCAGCCCTGCATGGATCAAGGCGGAAGCTGAAGGCAAGGTATTTGGTCTTGGTGATACCGTCAAAGGTGCAACGGAAGGCTGGTGGGTGCCGGAGTACGTTATTAAGGGAGATGCCGAGCGCGGCATTAAAGCGGTCGCGCCTGACCTGAAATCAGTGGCCGACCTGCCGAAATACAAAGACGTTTTTCGTGACCCTGAATCACCAACCCAAGGCCGTTTCCTCAACAGCCCTACGGGCTGGACCTCTGAAATTGTCAACACTCAAAAGCTCAAGGCTTATGGCCTGAACGACAGCTACGTCAACTTCCGCACCGGTTCCGGTGCAGCATTGGACGCCGAAGTTACCTCATCAATCCGTCGCGCAAAACCGGTACTGTTCTATTACTGGTCGCCGACGCCGTTGCTTGGTCGCTTCAAACTGGTGAAGCTTGAAGAGCCGCCGTTTGATGCTGATGCCTGGAAAACCTTGTCCGATGCCAATAACCCTAATCCCAAAGGCTCGCGCTCCTTGGACGCGCATTTAGCCATTGGTGTCTCCGCGCCGTTCCACGCCAAATACCCAGACCTTGTCGCGTTTTTCCAGAAGGTCGATTTGCCGATCGATCTGCTCAACAAAACCTTGGGCCAAATGAGCGAAAAACGCTTGGAACCGCATGCGGTTGCCCAGTCGTTCCTGCGCGATCACCCGGAAGTCTGGACTGCATGGGTCCCGGCCGATGTTGCGCAAAAGGTTAGAGGTAGTCTGTAAACCGTTTACGACCGTGTAGATTGGGACGGCTCCGCGCTCCTACAGATTTATTTTTAACACTATCGATGACCGCAGCGCATGCTTCCTGAAACTCGCTTGTGTGCACATGTTGTGCGTAAATCCTTCCCATGCTTTTAGAGCGAGGCGTAGATGGGCAGGACAGGGTTTGAACTCCTTACAGAAAGGCTGCTGATTCGCGAACTGAAAATCGAGGATGTGCCGGTGCTTGCCTCAATTTTGGGCGACGCGCAGGTCATGCGACATTCAGTTGGCGGTGTAATGAGTGAAAAGGAAACGCGAGAGTTCGTCGCGGGTTGCGTTTTTTCCTACCAAGCCAATAATTTTGGCCCATGGGCAGTTATTGATAGGGCGACCACGACCTTTATCGGATTCTGCGGTCTGAACGCTGAGCCGGTCGAGGGCGCCGAAGAAGTAGAGATCGGCTATCGCTTGAGCCGCGAGTTCTGGGGTAAAGGATTGGCGACCGAGGCTGCCATGGCCTCCCGAGATTATGCGTTCGGTACGTTAGGCGTCGATTCATTGATCGCAATTGTCGAACCTGAAAATATCGCCTCGGTGAATGTCATCGAGAAGCTAGGTTTCAACATATTTATCCACAGTCAGTATCATCGACGTGGCGTAAAGATTTACCGCATGACTCGGCAACGCTGGGTTGCACTTATTGCCAAGGCTGAGGAGGGGAAATGACAGGGACGCGTAAAGTCGCGGTACTGCGCGTCTTTAATCTGATGCTCATGGTGTTGGCGGTGTTGCTCATGAATACGCCGCGCAGCGTGTTGGCTACCGAGAGCAATGACAATGCCTTGGTGTTTGTTCAGCAACACCATTTAGGCGATAGCCTCGCTTGGCTGGGCTTTCAAGTTGCCTCACGCACTGCCACTTTCGCTGGTATTTTGCAGAAAGTAGGTAAGGTTCAGGGGCAAACCTTAGTCCAAAACGAGCTGCAACGTTTGCAGCCCATCTATCAGGAACAGTGGAACCGTAACTTGGCGGCGGCCTATCGCGAATCGTTTAGCCCCAGCGAGATGCGCACCTTGAATCAGAACGATGTGCCTAAAGAATTGGCGACCAAGTTTCAGGCGAGACAGAAAGACGTAGGGATGAGCATGAAAGCCAAATCGGCAGAGTTGCTCAAAACCTTCGTCGCCCAAGTGCTGCTCAGTGCACAGACCAAGTTATCCCAATAGCCACGCCATCGTTCCAGCGTCAGGAGATTTCCATGGATCTATTTATGCAAGCGGCGCTTGAAGAAGCTCAATTAGGGCTGGCCGAGGGTGGTATTCCTATCGGTTCGGTTATTGTGCACAACGGGCAGATTATTGGTCGGGGGCACAATCGGCGCGTGCAGGAGGGCAGCGCGATCAAGCACGGTGAAATGGACGCATTAGAAAACGCGGGTCGTCAATCGGCTCAAACCTACAGAGAGTCAGTGCTGTACACCACGTTGTCGCCCTGCGCGATGTGCAGTGGCGCTATCCTTCTGTACGGGATTCCAAAAGTAGTGGTCGGTGAAAATCAAACGTTCATGGGCGAAGAAGAACTGCTGCGTTCACGAGGTGTGCAAGTCGATGTAATAGATAATCACAGCTGTGTCGAGCTGATGCGCGATTTTATCGCCAGCAAACCTCAGCTATGGAACGAAGACATCGGCGAGTAGCTGGGCACTGCCTTCTCGTTCGTCAGATCCACTCATACGAATACTTGTAAATGGTCTAAGGTGTCATTTGCGTGCGATGACGTGAGCGTCTTCATGACGCTTGAGTCTCATAAAAATAGTACTGGTCACCGCCTGAAGGGCACTTCCTCTGTGCTTCAGGGTCGAGTGAGAGTGGTTTTCTGGAGGTGGGGATGTCGGTACAACAGCGCAATAACGTACAGGTCTCCGGGGAAGGCTCAGTGACACTGGTTTTTGCCCACGGTTTTGGCTGTGACCAGCACATGTGGCGTTTTATGGCACCGATTTTTGCAGCTAGATTCAAGGTTGTGCTGTTCGATCTGGTGGGCAGCGGCTCGTCGCAACTGGAGGCGTATTGGCAAGATAAATACAGCTCGTTGGACGGCTATGCGAGTGACCTGCTGGAGATCATTGATGAACTGGGTGTCGGCCCCGTAATTTATATAGGGCATTCGGTGAGTGCGATGATTGGGGTTCTGGCCGACCTGCGGGCACCGGGGCTCTTTGTCGGGCATGTGATGGTCGGCCCGTCGCCTTGCTATATCAACGATGGCGATTACACCGGTGGTTTTACTCGCTCGGACATCGACTCGTTGCTCGACACCCTGGAAAGCAATTACCTTGGTTGGTCTAGCACCATGGCCCCAGCCATTATGGGCGCGCCCGAGCAACCTGAGTTGGGCGTGGAGCTAACTAATAGCTTCTGCCGAACCGATCCGGAAATTGCCAAACAATTTGCCCGTGTGACCTTTACCTCGGACAACCGTAAAGACGTTGCTCTACTCACCACCCGGACGCTGATTATTCAATGTAGCGATGATTTTATTGCGCCGCTTTTAGTCGGTGAGTACCTGCAACATACTCTACCCAATAGCACTTTACGGGTGATCGAGAATGTCGGTCATTGCCCGCATTTAAGTGCTCCCAGCGCTTGCATTGATGCTATGAACGAATTCCTGATGCCTTTCGAAGCTCGTGCCCATGTCTGATGGGCTTGGGCCACTGCCGGACAGCGATTCGTTGTGGGAAACCGCGGCATGCGGGTTGCTGCTCACGACAACGGCGGGTGTAATTGTTCGGGTGAACTCAACGTTCTGCAGTTGGGTGGGTTTCGATCGAGACGAAGTGCTCGGGCGGCGCTTTCAAGAGCTGCTGAGCATGGGCGGCCGGATTTTCCACCAAACCCATTGGGCGCCTCTGTTGCAAATGCAGGGTTCGGTGGCCGAGGTCAAACTTGATTTGGTCCATAAAAACGGCCACTCGATCCCCACCATGCTCAACGCATTGCGCCGAGAGCATCCCGAAGGGCTCTTTCATGAGCTAGCGATATTTGTTGCCGAAGACCGCAATCGATATGAGCGTGAATTGCTCGCCGCACGCAGGCTTGCCGAAGAGCGGCTACTGCAACAGCTTGAGGCGCAGCAGGCGCTTTCTTTGGCACAAAATCGTCTACGTCTGGCGCATGCGGACGCTGAGATTCGTGCGACGTTTGCCGAACAGATGGTGGGCATCGTCAGCCACGATCTGCGTAATCCGCTAACCGCGATAAAGATGGCTGCCGGCTTGCTGGCCTGCAATGAGGAAGATGAAAAGCGCACTCGCATTTTGGGCCATGTCACCCAATCTGCAGACCGTGCGCACCGTCTGATCGAGGACTTGCTGGACTTTACCCAAGCTCGGGTTGGGCGGGGAATTGTAGTCAAACCCCAGGTCATCGATGTGCATGCCGTGGTTGCCAACTGCGTGGAGGAATTAGCGATGACCTTTTCCGGCCGCACCTTGAGCCATCAGCATGTCGGCTCAGGGCAGTGTGTCGCTGATGGTGATCGCCTGTATCAAGCCATCGGCAACTTGGTGGCTAACGCCATGACCTATGGCGACCCTGATGGGACCGTTGCGATCACCTCTACGTCGGAAGCGGAACGGGTAACGATTACCGTGCACAATCGAGGTACGCCAATTCCAGCGCGATTGCTCGGCAATTTGTTCGAACCGATGATTCGCGGCGTTAAAGGTGGCGACGACATGCGTAGCGTGGGCCTCGGGCTGTTCATTGTTCGCGAGATCGCTCGCGCCCATCAGGGGGATGTTCGCGTGGTGTCCTCACCAGATGTGGGCACCACCTTTACGATTAGCCTTCCGCAATCCCCCGTCTAACGCGCCGAGTTGCGGCCACTCACACCCACAGCGTCAACCAGGTTGAGGCCAGCAACAACAGGGCCATGGTCTGGTTGAAGCGCTGCATAGCGCGTGCGGATGTGCAAAACCTCGCGGCGCGGGCGCCCAAGTACGCCCAAGCGCTCATGCAGGGAATGGAAATCAGGAAAAACGCCAACGACAGGTAGAGCACCCGCGTCGTCCGATCAGCCTCGGTACCGGCAAATACGCTGACCACCGCCAGTGCCATCATCCAAGTCTTGGGGTTGACCAACTGCAGGCTGGCGCCGCCGAACATTCCCAGGCTTGGGCCTTTTGGTTGGCTGGCGTTGGCAGCGTCCCGGGACTCAACGATGACCGCTGAGCTGCTGAAAATCTGCCATGCCAAATACGTTAACCAAGCGATGCCAATCCAAGACATGGCGGTCTGCACGCCGTGGTAACGCACCAACACATCACCTAACCCCATGCCCACAATCATCACGATCATTGCCGCGCCAGTGCAGGCGCCAAATACAATGGGTAGTACCGCTAGCATGCCGTAGCGTGAACTGTTGGTCAGCACCAGAATATTGGTAGGGCCGGGGGTAATGGATGCAACGAAGGCAAACAGCATAAAGGGTAAAAAAGGGCTCATGATGGGGCTCGGAAATGTTTGATCGTGGAGCAATCATTACCTTCCTAAAAGCCTCAGTCTGGAAGATTTGAGCAACGTTTACGGTAGTCGGCCGGAGTCATGCGGTAGACCCGCTGAAACCAGCGACCAAGGTGACTTTGATCCGCAAATCCCAAGGCTGCGGCAACCTCGGCCGGTGCTTGTCCGGCTGCCAACAGGCGCCGAGCTTTGGCTAGACGCAGCTGGATCAGGTAGGCGTGAGGCGCTAATCCGAACGCTGCCTTAAACGCGCGGGTGAGGCGAAAGCGGTCTACTCCGGCCACGCGAGCCAAGTCGTCGAGGCCGACGTCTTGGTTCATATGGCTGTGCAGGTAATCCCGGGCTTTGTGGGCTACTAGTGGTAGGCGCGGATCGAGGGACAATTGCGTGCGCCAGCGCAAATGGTGCGTGAGACTCGCGAGCAGGGTATCGAGCCCCGCCTGGCGCACGATGCGTATTTCTTGGCCGTGTAAGGCTTGGAATGCATTGGCGGTGGCAAGAGCCAGACGCGGATCGTCCGCTAACGTGGCGGCGAAGCTTAGCTGGGTGTGTTCAGGCGTGTCATCGAACAGCGAGCGCAGTTCACGGTCGAGCCATTGCGGGTCAAGGTATAAGGTTCGGTAGGTGAAACCTTCCGGTGCAGGGGCATCGCCGTCGTGAACTTCCCCCGGCTCCAGCAAAAAAACTCGCCCCGGCGTACTCAGATGCCGTTGCCGTCGGCAGTTGAATTGCTGGACGCCTTGTTCGGTAACACCGACCAGATAACTGTCATGCCAATGGGGATCGTAGGCGTGGCCCTCGAAGTGAGCGCGAATAGTCTCGATTCCGGACTCCGCGTCCTGCTTCAAATCGATCCAGTTACGCGGTGTCATGGGTGCCATCTCTCCTGTTTTGGGTCGGGCCCAACTCACACAATCCGAACTGTTTTTACTCGTCGTTTGGACGTACCTGCAACAACCTACCGCGTAGCCGAATAGCGTGTCTGGAACAATTGTGCACTTACCGACAAAGAGTGCCTTAACAACGGCACACGTGTTTCAAATTAATAGAGGCGGTGGCGAGAGTTCGTCACCAACGGGGCAAAAATTAACACGGGGTGGTCGTGAAGCAATGCGCTGCGGTGCAGGCGGGACTAGGCTGGGTTTGCCTTCCAGGCTCATTCTCAACGTTGATGGCTTAGCGCCGCAACTTAGCGCGACAATTGTTATCAAACCTCTGTCGTTACCATTTCGAACAGAAGGTAGGTGATGGAGAGTTTCAAGCGGTGTATTGCAAGGTTTGCGCTCAGCGCGGTGTTAGGAATGGGCATGGTCGGTTTAGCTCAGGCTGGCGCAAATACCCCAGCCGGTGGGGCCAACCGCAACAGCACGTTCAACAATAATCCGTACAACAGCCCCATTCGCCGCGCCAACCCTAATAGTCGACAGGGCACTACGTCGAGTATTCCGTCGAATCGCATCAGCCCGCAGACTAACCCTCGGCCGCCAACCCTTGAAAATGGCGGCATCGGCAACGGCGCTCAATCTCGCCAGCTACCTTCCGGGGCGCCTTCGAGCCCCCCAAGCAGAGACCTGAATAGATAGGAATCGCTCATGTTGCGTATTGTTCTTCCGACTGTTTTTTCATTGCGTAAAACCCTGTTCGCCACCGTCTGTGCCAGCACGTTGCTAGGGTTAACACTCACCGCTTCGGCTGGGCCGATTCAAACGTTTGACAGCGAGTTAGGTACGGTCACTGTTGATCAAATAGCCAAGGGCCTAGACCATCCGTGGGCGCTTGCATTCTTGCCAAACCGCCAAGGGATCTTGGTCACCGAACGCCCAGGCAATCTGCGAATCGTGTCAGTTGACGGCAAGCTTTCGCCCCCGCTGTCTGGCGTGCCCAAAGTCTGGGCTCAAGGTCAGGGCGGATTGCTTGATGTGGTGGTGTCCCCGGACTTCATCAATGACCGACTGGTTTATTTGTCGTACGCCGAAGGCGGTGGCGAAGGGGGAACAGCTGGTACTGCGGTGGGCCGTGGTCGACTCTCTCAGGACATGACGTCGCTTGAGAATTTCAAGGTGATCTTTCGTCAGGAGCCGAAGTTATCCACAGGCAATCATTTCGGCTCTCGGATGGTCTTCGACCGTGACGGCTACCTGTTCGTTACCTTGGGTGAAAATAACAACCGCCCAACGGCTCAGGACTTGGACAAGCTGCAAGGCAAGGTCGTAAGGATTTTTCCGGATGGTCGAGTGCCGGACGATAATCCGTTCGTAGGCCAAGCCGGTGTTCGGCCTGAAATTTGGTCCTACGGCCACCGCAATCCACAGGGCGCGGCACTGAACCCATGGACCGGTACCCTCTGGACCCACGAGCACGGGCCTAAAGGTGGGGATGAAGTCAATGTAATCGAGGCCGGGAAAAACTACGGATGGCCTATCGCAACCGACGGCGTGGATTACTCCGGTTTACCCATCTCGCAGGCCAAGGGTAAAACAGCAGAGGGTACGGTTGCGCCCAGGCACGTTTGGGAGAAATCCCCAGCTATCAGCGGCATGGCATTCTATGATTCGGATCATTTCAAGCCTTGGGATCACAACCTGTTTATCGGCGCATTAGCGGCGCGTGAACTGATACGCCTGCAATTCGTTGGCGACAGGATCGTTCATGAAGAGCGATTGTTAGGCGAATTAAAAGCGCGGATCCGCGACGTGAGGATGAGCCCGGATGGGTACTTGTATGTGCTGACGGACGAGCAGAATGGGGAACTGTTGAAGGTTGGATTGGATTAACCAGTGAGTTGGCTGTACAGACACTTTAATCGGCAAACCAACTCCTATAATCCTGCGGGGGTAGGCTTGCCTGCGAAGGCATTTTTTTCCGACAGCCAAACTGATCTCTTTCGCTTAACTCATGCTTAATTTATCGGGTTGAGAAACGTGACAGCAAACCGGGCACCGAATGCGCCAGCGCATTTATTGCGAAGCCAATGAACATCACGCCGCAAACGCGGGTAATTACTAGTTCATGGCGCACATACACGGCTCGCACATGCCGCGCACCGACGATGGCCACGACTATGGCGTACGCTGCAATTCCCCCTACAAAACTGAGCAGAATCATCCCCGGAAGCATCGACCAGTCCAGCAGTTCGGCCCGGCTGGAAATCAACGCAGTAAAGGTCGCCACCGCGACGGGATACGCTTTGGGGTTGGTCAGGCCAAAGGTTACGCCATGCCAGAACGGCTGACGCGCCACGGCTTGAGGCTGATGGTTTTGACTGCGTTTGGCACGAAGGGCACGAAGGCCGAGCCAGAACAGGTACATGCCGCTCAGTATCCCAAGCACGTCGAACGCGGTACTGCCGATAACCTTGGCGCCGACAATCGCAACCAAAGCGGTGCTGCACCAGACCACATCGCCCAGCAAGTGCCCGCTGAGAAAGGCCGCTCCGGCGCGTCGTCCTTGCGCGGCGCCAATGCCGAACACCGCCAATACTCCTGGACCGGGTGTGATGCCGTATATGAAGCCGGAGGCAAGAACAGCTAGCAGCAGGGAAGGGGTCATTCCGATATTCCTTGAAAAGTCGCCAGGGAGTTTAATCTACGCGCCAGTGTCCAACCCTCGTCGCATTTTTTTAGTCGCACTAGAACTTTATTCTTCAACCGGAGAGCAGACACATGAAAATTGGATTTGTCGGACTCGGCAACATGGGCCAAGCCATGGCCAGCAATCTGTTGAAAGGCGGTCACGAACTATGGGTTTGGAACCGCTCACCCGCGCCGGTACAAAAGTTGGTTGAGCTTGGGGCCAAAGCGGCGAGTCAGCCGCGACAGGCGTTTGAGGTAGACATCGTGTTCAGCATGCTCGCAGACGACCAGGCCGTACGCGAGGTATTGCTGGATTCCGGCCTGCTAAAAAGCCTCAAGGCGCCGTTGATTCACGTCAATATGGCCACCATTGCCGTGGCGTTTGCCGAAGAGCTGGCGACTTTGCACCAGGCCCAAGGTGTGGCCTATATCGCCGCGCCGGTGATGGGTCGTCCAGATGTAGCTGCCAGCGCCAACCTGAATATTTTGGCGGCGGGCCCCGCGTCGGCCATTGAGCAAGTACAACCGCTGCTCGCCCTGATCGGTCGCAAAACCTGGGCGCTTGGCGAAAAAGCCGCCAGCGCGAATGTGATGAAACTCGCGGTCAATTTCATGCTGGCCTCGGCCATCGAGTCCATGGGTGAAGCGGCGGTGTTGGTGGGCGCATACGGGATTGAGTCGGCAAAGCTGATCGAGCTGATTTCCAGCAGCATTTTTCCCGGCCCGGTCTATCAAGGCTACGGCGCGTTGATCGCTGAACGTCGCTATGAACCCGCCGCCTTTAAAGCGTCGCTGGGCCTCAAGGATGTCGGGCTGGCATTGGCGGCGGCAGAGCGGGTTTCAGTTGCACTGCCCATGGCCGAGTTGGTCCACGAAAGCCTGCTGGATGCTCAGGCCCACGACGAAGGCCACATGGACCTCGCCGTGTTGGGGCAGGTTGCCGAGCGTCGCGCTAAACGCAATTGATCACGGGCCCAAGGCGTGCCGCCTATCAGGTGCGCCTCACTGGGCTAAAACGAAGTCGCAGACTTTCCTCGGCCATTGCTGACCTCGAAGACACACCCGATGGGAAAACCCGATCATGCCGACCCAGCCACAGTCGTCGCTGTCACGACTGTGCAATAAAGATAAAAAGGCCGATAACGGCGGCTCAGAGGGTCGATGGGTAGCGGCGCAATCGCAGGCAGTCCACTTAGGCACTAATCAGAGAACTTCCCTCGAAGCCAAGGGTTTAGCCGCTGCTTGCTTTGCGGGCATTGTGCTTTTGGTATGCTGGGCGTCTGCGTCCGGGTGCCCATGCCAATGCCTGTGACAGTTTCAAGTACCCCTGTTTCGGATTTTTCATGACAGCTATTGAGCAACCTCGCACCCAGTCGCTGTCCAGGGCTGACTACAAAACCCTGGGCTTGGCGGCGCTCGGCGGCGCGTTGGAAATCTATGACTTCATCATTTTTGTCTTCTTCGCGCTGACTCTGAGTCAGTTGTTTTTCCCTCCGCAAATGCCGCAATGGCTGCGTCTGCTGCAAAGTTTCGGGATATTTGTCACCGGTTATCTGGCGCGGCCATTGGGCGGTATCCTGATGGCGCACTTCGCGGACCGCCTGGGTCGCAAGCGAATATTCAGCTTGAGCATTCTGTTGATGGCACTGCCGTGCCTATTGATTGGGCTCATGCCGACCTATGCGCAGATTGGCTATTGGGCGCCGCTAATCTTGCTGGCGTTTCGTATCTTGCAGGGAGCAGCCGTGGGTGGCGAAGTACCTAGCGCTTGGGTATTTGTTGCTGAACACGCGCCAACTGGCCACCGTGGTTATGCGCTGGGTGTCTTGCAAGCAGGTCTGACCTTCGGCTACTTACTGGGTGCGCTGGTCGCGACCTGGTTGGCGCGGGCTTACAGTCAAGCCGAGATTCTCGATTTCGCCTGGCGCATTCCATTTTTGCTGGGCGGCATATTTGGGGTAGTCGGTGTTTGGTTGCGTCGTTGGCTAAGCGAGACCCCGGTGTTCATGGCTTTACAGGCTCAGCGAGAAGCGCTGGGAGAATTTCCCCTGCGCGCCGTACTTCGCGAGCACCGTCAAGCGCTGTTGCCAGCGGTGTTGCTGACCTGCGTACTGACCTCGGCGGTTGTGGTGTTAGTGGTGATTACGCCCACTGTAATGCAGCAACGCTTTGGCATGAGTGCCAGCCACACCTTTGCGCTAAGTGCTGTGGGCATCGTGTTTCTCAACATCGGTTGTGTGCTAGCTGGTCTGCTGGTAGATCGCTTGGGCGCATGGTGCAGCGTTATCGTCTATAGCCTGTTGCTGCCCTTCGGCATCGGCGTTTTGTACACCAGCCTGGTCGGTAACTGGCTGCCTGTAGGTCTGGCGTATGCAATTGCCGGTTTAGCCTGCGGCATAGTGGGCGTTGTGCCATCCGTGATGGTTGGGTTGTTCCCGGCGCACATTCGCGTCTCCGGTATTTCCTTCACTTACAACATCGCTTATGCGTTGTGGGCCAGCACCACACCGTTGATGTTGATTGCATTGATGCCGTGGAGCCCTTGGGTGTGCGTTGGCTATAGCGCGGTCATGGGCGCAGTTGGTTTAGCGACCGCTGGCTTCTTTGGCCTGCGTCGGGCACTGGAGGTTGATGATGCGGCAGCCGGTTCACCTCGCTGATCGACGGCCTAATCCAAGGCCTATGCTTGTCGCCCGGACAGGGTGCTAGTCATAGACAGCGTGCAAGTCTTTTTTTAGACACGTTACGGCGTGAACGGGATGCCGCGTTATTTGTAACAGATGATTGTAATTCTCATTCGCGAAGTTTATTGTGCCGCCTGTCTATACAACTAGTGGTTAAAGGCTGCTTATCGGTGCCGCTGCAAAAAGTCATCATCAACGTGGGTGCCATGTAGGTGCTCTTTCTTAATGCTTACAGAGCGAAGATATTTTATTGTAGGAAGTTTCTTCAGCAAAAGGTGTCCGGCTCTGACCATAAGCCTGTTGTCGCGTAAGAACAGTTTCAAGTATTCGGTCGCGATGATCTGCCGGTGAATAATTATTATTTCTCGCCTAAATAAAATGAGGTGGTTGCCGATTTACTGTTTGAGCGGCAAAAGTGTGGCATGTAAGAGAATTCCTACACGGAAGTAGGACATCGATCATATTAAGGATGGAGCTATGCGATTAACACGCCGAGAGCGCGAAGTGCTGGCACTGTTGTTGTGCGGAAAAACAAACAAACAAATCGCTGAAACCCTCAGTATTAGTGACTACACGGCCCGGGATCATGTGTCTTCGCTGTTAAAAAAGAATGGAGCAAAAACCCGCGCTGCACTCATGGCCCAATATATGAGCAAACAAAAGTCGCGCTGATTGTAATACCCCCTACATCTGTAGGATTGTGCCTAAAGTCGCGTTGCTCCTATTATCAGGGACAGTCATGTATTTAGTGCCTTGGAAGGTTAAGTTTTGATGGGTGACAGCCGGCGGTAAACTCAGTATCCATAGTTAATTTTTAGCGAGCGGGTAGGCTTGGGTTGGTGAATTCGCACAGTATGTTAATACAAAAAGCCGTTCCAAAGGAGACGCCAGAGTTGCTCTCGTTATTCGGCGTAAGTCACTGTTATCGACGAGCTCAGGAAGTTGTTACAGTACTCAATAACGTTAATCTCGTCATAAAGCGTGGACATACGTGTGCGCTGGTCGGGGCATCGGGATCGGGTAAAAGTACACTCTTGAATATCTTGGGATTACTCGAACAACCTACTTGCGGAGCGTTGACCTTCACAGGGTTGTGCGTTCAAAGCGCGGATGCTGACCGTCTGGCTTACCTGCGAAATCGCGAGATAGGGTTTGTGTTCCAGGCCTTCAATTTGCTACCCCGGCTCAGCGTCATCGATAACGTTGCGTTGCCGCTGAGCTATCGCGGTCTGCCGCGTCGTGAAGCCCGGTTATTGGCGCGGGAACAATTGGCCTTGGTCGGTCTTGCCGACCGAGTGGACTGTAAACCCGCTGATTTGTCCGGGGGTCAGCGTCAGCGGGTTGCGATTGCCCGTGCTTTGGTGGGCCGTCCAGCTTTAGTGTTGGCCGATGAGCCCACCGGCAATTTGGACAGCCAAACCGCGAAAGACATCATGGCGTTGCTGCTGGGGCTCAATCGCGAGCATGGGGTGACGCTGGTTATGGTGACCCACGACATTGAACTGGCCAAACCATTTGATCGAAGAATTCAAGTGATCGACGGCGAGCTGCACGAGGATGGTGCCCATGGTTAATCTTGAAGCGCATTCCTCGACCTCATGGCGACAGGCCTTCGCTGAGTGCATCGACAGTCTGCGCTCCCTTGGGCGACGGTCGTTACTCGCCCTGCTGGGCATCGTAGTGGGTAGCGCCTCGGTTATCGCATTGCTTAACATCGGCCGCAATGCTGCCGAAGACGCCTTGCGCACGTTCAACGACATGGGCACCGACACGCTGGTCGTCAGCTTTCCATTTTCCGCGCAAAAGAAGCCCTTGCTTGCGCCAACCCTGGATACCCAGCGGATTCGTCAGGACGTGCTAGGCATTTCCCAAGTTGCACCGATCATTCAACATTCAGTGCGTATTAAGCGAGACGCGGCGCATTTGGATGCGAGTCTGGTGGGGACCACTGCTGGGCTGGCCGAGATCCTGGGTTTGGAATTGCAGGTTGGGCGTTTCATTTCAGCCTTCGATCAGCGCAGCACCTTTGTCGTGGTCGGGGCGCGGGTTGCTGAAGATTTACGTGCCCAGGGCCAACCGTTGCAGCTGGGAGACGCGCTGCAAATAGACCATTACCTTTATCAAGTCATCGGTATCGCCCGCAGCCAAACGGCTAACCCGCTGATGCCCATCCTTGCGGATGAGTCCATTTTCATTCCCATTGAAGGTATGCAGCGTCTCAGGCCATCGGCCGAGATCGGCAACCTCGTGGCCAAGGTCAAGCCTGACATCGATTTAGACACTACGGCCCAGGCGCTAAAGGCCCTTTTGAGCGCGCAGCTCGGCGGTCGCCAGGTGGACGTGCAAGTTGCACAACAACTGCTGGAGGGACTTCGGCGTCAGGCCGAGACCTTCGCCTGGCTACTGGCGGGGCTTGGAAGTATCTCGTTGTTGGTGGGCGGGGTCGGGGTGATGAACGTGATGCTGATGAACGTCTCCGAGCGGCGACGCGAGATTGGAGTGCGCATGGCCTTGGGGGCTCGCCCGCGTGATATCCGCACGTTGTTCCTGCTTGAAGCCACCACGCTGTCTATCGCCGGGGCAATCCTCGGCGCGGTGCTGGGCGTGGCGGCGGCTTATGTTTTTACGCTGTTTTCCGGTTGGCCATTCAGCCTTTCATTGTTGTCTTTGCCACTAGGCATGGGCAGCTCTCTATGCACAGGTTTGTTTTTTGGACTGTACCCCGCGATTTCAGCGTCTCGGTTATCACCGGTTGTAGCGCTGCGGGATGAATAATCGAAACACAAGACCTGGAAGTCTTTGTTAATAAAAAGTGGAGTAATCACGTGACTGTTTCAATGTTCGATACCGATGTATGCGTTGCCGCCCATCCGCAGATTCATCCCTGCACTGCCGAAGTAAGGGAGGCGTTAGATTGTTCGGAGTTAGCTGCACGACAAGCACTGCTTTCAAAAAAACAACGGCTCAAATTACACACTGATCTTGTCGGTCCCGCAGGCCTGTTCGCGGCATTCTCGACCCAAGTGGCCGAGCAGGGACGCCAAGCCCCCTATATTCAGGCATTGCCCGAGCCTGACCCCGCAACGCCTCGGACCCAGACGGATCAAGCGGTTGAATTTGCGCTGGCCAGGCATCATCGCAGGGCCTACGCGGAAAACCCGTTCACGGACCTATCTAGGCAGGCGTTGTGTTGCCTGGTCTATGACGACTCAGGTCGCTCTAACCTTGCTGAGCGTTACGCGGCTAATGAGGCGCTTCGGTCCCTGGACAGTCTCTATTTCATCAAATTGATCGCAACCACTTATCACACCGTTGAAAGGCGATTGGTATTTCGGGGTTTGCTCGAACACTTTGACGCATTGATGCCCATAGAACAGAGCATTTATCAGGATGGGTATCGCGACGTTCAGCAGAGCTATCTAGACCGAGAAGAAAAGCTTTACGGTCCATTGAAACTGAGTAAGCCGCTGAGCGTGATCTTCACCGAGCAAACGCCGGAAAGCCTGTTGGCAAGTCTGGGAGCGCGCAAATGAAAACCTGCAAATGACTGGAAGATTCCCTTTCATAAATTCGCATGGGCAGAGGCGGCGTGAGCGGTGCAAGACTAATGGCGCTTTGGGGTGCAAACGTTGGTGGATTGTTGCTGCCCTTGTGCATGTCGTTTCACTGGCGGCTTTATTGACTCCCAATAGCGTGAGCGGGTCAACCCAGGTTCACGCTGCGCAACCAAGTATGGCATTCGTCAGCGCGGCATCAGTGTCCACGTTATCGGTTGACCTTACTCTGGCAGACGCTGTTTACCTGGGTTTACGCGATAACCGCAGCATTCGTAGCGCGTATCTACAGCGTGTGGTTCAAAAATTCGACCTGCGGGTGGTACAAGACGCTTTCAGACCGCAAGCGGAGATCATCAGCAAATACGTGACGAACCGTGGGCATGAGGATCGTCATCGCGATTACAGCCTGACGCCCTCAGCGAAGTTGCTCAATGAGTGGGGAACTCAGTTCAGTCTGTCGTGGACTCAGCATTTCAATCAGGCCAACCAACATGGACGGAAACGGGATAACGGCCTGGCATTCGAAGTGGTTCAACCGCTGCTAAAGGGGGCGGGGCGCGAGATCGTCACCGCGCCTGTTCGCTTGGCGCGCTTGAGCGAGCAGCACAATCAGCTCCTTTTGAAAGCGACGGTTTCCCAAACTGTCACCCAGATCGTCTCGGCTTACCGAGAGTTATTGAAGGCCCAGGAACAGCAGCGAATTGCCCAGACTGCTTTGACCCGTTCTCGACAATTGCTGGAGGTTAACAAGGCCCTGATTGCGTCCGGGCGAATGGCCGAATTTGAAAGTGTGCAAACCGAGGCGGATCTGGCCAGCCAAGAGTTGGGTGTTGAAGAGACCGCGAATCAACTGGATCAAAGTCGGTTGGCTTTGCTGGAATTATTGGCCTTGGACCAAGGCACTCGGCTAAGAGCCAGTGAAGTGCTCAAGGTCGAACGCCTGGAGATGGACCGACAGCAGGCACTGCGCGTGGCGCAGGCCCAGCAACCGAAGTACTTGCAACTAATGATTGCCGGCGAGCAGGCCGAAATTAACCTGCGCGTCGCCCAGAACTCACGGTTGTGGGACGTTTCGCTAATCGGCGGTGCGAGCCAGTCAAGTAATCGACCAGGTACCAAGCAACGCTATGTTGACAGGGCGTGGCGCAGCTACGCGGGTATTCAGTTGAGCATGCCCATCGGCGATCTGACCGCCCGCCAGCGAGCGGTGACCGCGCAGGTTGCGGTGGAGAGTCACGCCATTGAGCGGGCCAAGGCTCGGCAAGTGCTGGAGCAGAGCGTCAGCAACGGAATACGCGACATGAGCACGCGATGGCGGCAATACGAAATCGCCCAGCGGGTTCGACAACTCTCGCAACGCAAGCTGGACATTGAGCGCGACAAGCTGCAACTCGGCCGTTCCAGCAACTTTCAGGTGCTCAGTTTCGAGGCGGACTTGCGCCGGGCTGATAACGCCACGCTCAACGCCCAAATTGCTTACCTCAACGCCCAAACCCAGCTCGATGAAAGCCTGGGCATGACGTTGCACAGCTGGGAGATAGCCCTGAATGACTGATCGACCCGTTAACCGCTATCGGTCGTTAAAAACCGCAGGGCTTGTTGGCAGCATGCTAATAAGTGCCCTAGGCCTGTTTGCGTACATAAGTGCGCAACCCGCGACCGCAAACACAGGACATTGGCTACCCGTTGCAACAGCGCCTTTGGTACAAAGGATTGGTATGGTCGGGCGCATAGCGCCGGGGTCGCTGCTGACACTTTCCGCACCGTTCGACGGCACCGTGGCAGAGAAAAATGTCGTCGAGGGGCAGCGTGTCGAGCGTGGTCAGGTGCTACTGCGCCTCGACACCACGCTGTTGCAAATCCAATTGCGAGACGCACTGGCAGAGCAGCTCAAAGCCCGGCGAGCGGTACAGGATTTGCAGCATTGGGCTCACGGTCAGGACATGGCGCGAGCGCGAAGGGCTGTGAGTACCAGCCAACTGAGCCTGGATGACACCGAACGCAAACTCAAAGAAACCCGCGTGCTGCTGGATCGCGGAATTGTGCCGCGCATGGAAGTCGACGCCCTGACCCAGCAGGCGCAGACGCAGCGCCTGGACCTGAAGGCGGCCCACGCCGAGCTAAAGGATGTGAGCGCAAAGGCCCTCGGTGAGAATCGCCAGATCGCCGATATGCAACTGGCCAATGCGTCAGCAAAATATCAAGCGTTGTTGGCATTGGAAGCACAACGGGACGTCAGCGCGCCCTTCGCCGGAATCATTGTTCGTGTGCCTGGCAACGATGCTGAAACCAACGCCCGCCCCGTGCAACAAGGCGCCCGCGTGAGTCCGGGTCAGCCGCTGTTCGCACTGGCCAACCTGGAACGGTTGCAAGTGGTGGCCAAGGTCGATGAGGGCGATATTAACCAACTGCGCGAAGGCCAGCCGGTGGACATCGTCGGAGACGGCTTTGCAGGCATCCTTCTCAACGGCACGATTACCTCGGTTGGGTCACAAGTGTTGCAGTCCGAGCTGCAAGGTAGTGGAGCCTCTTACGAACTCGCCGTTGCCTTGCCTCCCCTGAACGCGCCGCAGCAACAACGCATCCGTTTGGGCATGAGCGCCCGATTGTCGATCATCACCTACCAAAACCCCAGCGCTATCGTCGTCCCCCCAGACGCCCTCAGCGAAGACAACGGCCAGCACTTCGTCAACTACCGACGCACTCCCGAGAAACAAACTCGACGGGTTGATGTGTCCATAGGCCAGGCAACTTCAGACGGCGTGGAAGTGTTCGGGTTATTCCCCGGTTTTATCCGAACAGATAGTCACTATTGAGTGTGTCAATCCGAGCTCGATATATGAGGAATGATGCACCCGTCCCGGGAATGCGGCATCAACCTATTTCAGTGCCGAGGGCACACGTAAATACAATCGATTCAACCGGCGCGAGGTTGATCTTGTTGCGCCCGGTACTTTTTGCGGCGTACAGGGCTTTGTCAGCTTCGTTAAGCCATGCGCCGGCATCACTGAAGTGAGGCTTATAGGCGGCGATGCCGATACTCAAGCTCATGGTCAGGCTGGGGGTGAGTGGGTCATGGTGGTGGTTGACGGTTTGGCGCAAGCGTTCAAGGATTTCCGTGGCTTGGATGAGAGATGTGTCGGGCAAAAGGATGCAGAACTCGTCGCCGCCATAACGTCCGGCGAGGTCAGTGTCGCGCAGGTTTTTAACCAGTTCGGTACTGAGTTGTTTGAGTACGTTGTCGCCGACAATATGGCCGTGGGTATCATTAATTGTTTTGAAATGGTCGATATCAATCAGCGCAATAGTAGTCGAGCGGTTCATTGCCTGGCAGGTGCCGTACTCAAGCTGCAACAGATCTTTCCAAGTGCCATGGTTGAGCAGGCCGGTGAGGCTGTCGGTGCGACTTAGTATGCCCAACTGGTTTTTATGCTCGGATAACTTAACCGCCAATTTATAACCTGCTAGCCCCACGAACAAAGGGTAAATCAACAGGAGTGGGTTCGCTGAGTCGCGACGTGACCCAGACCATGATCAGCGCTAACACCGCGACAGCCGTCGCGACATAACCGATCGTGCCCAGCCCCCATTGCTCTATGGTGAGACCGCCGATGATCGAACCAAGCCCGATACCTGCATTCGCCGCTGAGACATTCAGCGTACCTGCCAGTGCCTGAGCCTGCGGCGCCGCTTTCATAACGCGAATCTGGCAAATAGGAAACAGCGCGGTATGGGCTATACCCCACACCAGCAACACCACACCCAGAAAAGGTAACGAACCTGCTGCCGGAACGGTTGCGCTCATGCCCAAACCCAATAACAGCGCAAACACCAAGGTCGAGCCTAGCGGACTGCGATCCACGAAATGTCCTCCCAGCCAATTCCCGATCAACCCGACCGCGCCGAAGCCCATCAGCCACCAGCCCACTTGCGCAGAAGCGACACCGGCGACGCGTTCCAAGGTGTCGGCCAGGTACGTGTAGGCCGTGAACATTGAAGTGAACAACAGAATCGACAGCAGCAGATGGGCAATGAACGTTGGGTCGGCCAGAATCTTGACTTGTTCCGCGAGCCGAACTTTTTGCGTCGATGCCGTTTTAGGCATGTACGCCCACAACAACAGCGCCATCACCAGTGAAAGGATGGCCAAGCCCCAGAACGCTCCACGCCAGCCTACCGCTTCGGAAAACAGGGTGCCCAATGGAATGCCAAATAACATGGCGGCTGAAATACCCAGGTAGATGCGTGATACCGCGCGCCCAGCGTGCTCTGGGCCGGCCAACATCCCAGCGGTTTCACTGGCCGTGCCCCAAAACACTGGAAGCGCTAACGCCGGAATGAACCGCGCCAATGCCAGCACCCAAATATTGCTTGAAAGCGCAGCCAATGCGCTGGAGGCAGCAAATATCAACAAGATGGCTACAAACATGCGTTTGCGGTCAAGATGCGACAGCATCGCGGTTAGGGGTGGCCCGCACAGCATCACCGTGAACGCAAAAAGGGTGACCAGCAGCCCCGCCGTGGAGATGGAAATTTGCAGGTCGCGGGCCAGACCGGGCAACAAACCGATGATTAAAAATTCGGTGGTCACAATGACGAATCCGGCCAGCGCCAGGATAAGGATCGCCAAACCGCTGCCCTCGCTCGCGGCGTTCAAGGCAGTGGGCGAAACGGTCGAATCCAAAGAAGACATGTCACACACCCGGTTTATTAAGAGCTGAAAGCCTATTGAAGAATCAAATTCTTATCGCTGGTCATTTTTCCGTACACTGTTGAATTCAGTTCACTAATAGCCCTCCCTCACCATGTCCACGACTGAACGACTCAAAGGCATCGCCATGTTCGTCGCGGTTGCCAACGCAGGCAGTTTTACGGGGGCCGCCGAACGTTTGAACCTCAGCAACTCGGCCGTTAGCAAAGGAATCGCTCGGTTAGAAGAGCGGCTTGGCACGCGCCTGTTTGAACGCACCACTCGTAGTTTGGCGCTGACAGAAGCGGGAACGACTTACTACAGCGTGTGCACGCGAGTCCTTGGAGATCTTGAAGACGCCGAAACCGAGCTGGCCGCCCAGCGTGCCGAACCTTCTGGCAACTTACGTATAGACCTGCCGACTTCTTACGGGCGGCTCCATGTAATGCCGCTGATTTTGGCCTTCGTCGAGCACTACCCTAACCTGCGAGCGTACATCTCGTTTACGGATCGCTTTGTCGATTTGCTTGAAGAGCGCATTGACCTGTCGGTGCGCCTCGGGGGTCCAGATGCTTGGCCCGGAGCGCTGAACCATCGGGGTTTGGGAACCGAGCGGGTCATTTTTTGTGCATCTCCTGCTTATATTGCGCAACGTGGCCGTCCGCGGAGTATTGAGGATTTGGCCGAGCATGCTTGCGTCTTATATGGCAAAGCAGACGGCAGTAGCAGTCCTTGGTTTTTTGCTGACGGCGCCGGCAAAACGCTGTCTCGGCCCATCGCTGGCCGGATTGTTGTAGGAAATGCGGAAGCGTTGGTCTCGGCGGTGATGGCGGGCAGCGGAATCGCACAATTCGCGACCTGGCTGATAAAAGAACAGTTGCACAACGGCGAGCTGGTGGAGATTCTCCCCGACTTCGCGACGCAAGGGTTGACCCTGTATTTGGCTTGGCCGCGCAGCCGCGAAACGTTGCCCAAAGTCCACGGGCTGGTCGAGCAACTTTCGGCGGTGTTATCCATTAACTAGCTACCCCGTTTCCCGTCGAGTCGCGGCCTTGGGTCCCTCCAACAATTTTATGCTCGATTTATCATTCTTAAGATGATGGCTGGTTGACTTATCTACCCGGTCTTTTATGATTGGAACCATTATTCACCTCCTGTCTAATTCCCTATTTATTAGAACCGTATCGGACGTATTTACGTTCATAAAAAACGGGGACAATCCTTCTTATAAAATACTATCTCCTGACTGAGGCGAACCCCCTCGTGGCGCTTAATTTACGCAGTAAAGTTATCCTTCTTGCGATCATTCCGAGCCTGTTACTGGCCGCGGTAATCAGTTGCATCACTTATGTGGTCCTGCAAAAGCTGGCGTCCGAGGAGGTTGAGCAGACGCGCTCGCTGCTGATCGAGGAGCGAAAAGTTTCACTCAAACATTATTTGGAAATCGCCATGGCGGCGATTCAACCGATCTACGACGCATCGCAACCCGGCGATCTTGAGGCGCGAGCCAACGCCGTAAAAGTTCTTCGGACGTTGATTTATGACAAGCAGAGTTACTTCTACGGCTATAACTCGGCAAGTGTTCGAGTGTTTTGGGCCGACAAAGACCTCGATATCGGCAAAAGTTTTATCGACAGTCAGGACGCCAACGGCGTTTATGTTATCCGTGGGTTAGTGGAGGCGGGTAAGTCGGGCACTCATTATTTCCGTTATGACTGGCAGACGCCAGGCAGTGCCAAGCCAGTGCCAAAGCTGGGCTACACCGTTTACCTGGACAAGTGGGATCTGGTTTTTGGCACCCAAGTGAACCTCGACGATATCGCCGTGCAGGTCCAAACCATTGCCAGTGACCGCCATGGCCGGATTGGCTCATACACCGCGTTTATTCTGGTCATTGCCGCGGGATTGCTGCTACTGGTTGCTGTTATTGGCGTGTGGTTAGGCAACAGCATCGTCAAACCGGTCCTCGCGATCAAAAAGAACCTCGATGACATCGCCGCAGGTGATGGTGACCTGACCCGCCGCCTGCCGGTCACCAGCAGCGACGAGCTCGGTGCACTGGCAAACTCGTTTAATCTATTTGTCGAAAAGGTCCATGGCCTCGTGCGCCAGATCGCGGAGATGACAGAGCAACTGACGTCGCTGGTGGGCAATATGTCATCCCAGGCGCAACGCTCAGAGCACGCCATGGATCAGCAGCGCCAGGAAACGGATCAGGTCGCCACGGCCATCCATGAAATGTCGGCCGCCGCTCAGCAGGTCGCCGTCAGCGCACAGGGTGCTTCGCAGGCCGCCAAGAAAACCAGCGAAGTGGGGGCGCAAGCGAAAGACGTCGTGAGTAAAAGTATCCATAGCATCCACTCCTTGATCGGCGATATCGGGCAAAGTAGCTCATCGCTGGACAACCTGCGCAACGACGTGCAGTCGATTGCCAGCGTAGTGGACGTGATTCGATCCATCGCCGAACAGACCAACTTGCTAGCCCTGAACGCTGCTATTGAAGCCGCACGCGCGGGCGACGCCGGTCGAGGGTTCGCCGTCGTTGCCGACGAAGTTCGCGCCCTGGCCAGCCGCACGCAAAAAAGCACTCAAGAAATTCACGAGATGATCAGCTTGCTGCAAAAAGGCACGCTGGACGCCGTGGTTGCCATGGGTCGCTCAAGTGAAACCGGCAAAACCACAGGTGAACTGGCGAACCAGGCCGGGGTGTCGCTGGACGCCATCGGCGCGTTGATCGAGACCATCAATGACATGAACGCCCAGATCGCCAGTGCATCGGAGGAACAGACTGCCGTGGCCGAAGAAGTGAGTCGCAGCATGACTCAGATCGCCCAAGCAGCAGACGTCGTAGCGGGCGATGCACAAAGCGGCGCACAGACTTCAAGGAGCCTGACGGAACTGGGTAGTCGCCTCGGTGGGCTGGTTCGTCAATTCAGAATTTGAGGTCGGGAGTGAGGCTGTCGGTCCTAATCTGCTGCGGCCCCGCTCCAACATTTTTTTGTGATAACCACGCGAACTTTCGCGTCACAATGTCTTAAATATTGGCCGAATGCCGCGGCACTTCGGATAAGCAGAGCATCCCCAAAAATCGCCGCCGACATTGGCCCCACTGCGGGCAACCCTGGTCACCATCTTTTGTTTGCAATGTGGGCATGCGGGTGCATCAGGTGTAACCAGCGCTTTGGATGCCGGAACAGCGTTGGCCGCGCTTGCAACCACCGCTTCACCCGATGGCCCCGGCTGCGCATCTACCACTGCCGACGTTGGTTTTGGTCCAGAACGTTTGCTTGCTGCGATCCATTTATTCAGTTGTTCCCCGTCCACAAGGCGTAGATTTCGTCCCGAAGCGAACTGTTTTGCGGGCCCGGTAAATCGGCCGCTTGTGATCACAAATCCGCCCGTCGCCCCTTCGGCTGCCATCGCTCCATACAGCTCCCTAACCACCGGTACGCCTACCTGCAATGAGCGCCATTGCTTGCACTGCACCAAGTATTTTTCGCCACCTTTGTGCGCAATCAGATCAATACCACCGTCGGGCCCGTTTCCCCCGGTTTCGACCACGCTAAATCCTTGATGCCGAAGCGCTTCACCTACCAATAACTCGAACTGCTGCCAAGTGATAGTGGCCAAGCCGTTGCCACCGGCCATGGTCATCGCCGCCAGTAGATTGCGTCGTTTACGGCGGCCAAAAATCGAGGCCGTTGCACCGCCAAGGAAGATTAGCGGCAGTAAGTATTGGCCGAACATGGCGAACGTTTTAAAAGCCGTATTAAAGACCATCGAATTTAAATTTTTTAAGTCTGAATAAAGAGGCGTAGGTGCGGCCGCGACGGAGTGAAGGTAGCCATAAGAACTCACCGCAACGGCTACGCTGACCCACCATGGAAGCTTACTGGCGATAAAAAATAGATCATTAAAAAGCGAGGATTTTCTGGACATGGTGCTCTGATATTAGAAGTTCGTCGACGACGATACGGGTGCCGGATGAGGGTGTCTATGACCCGCGTCATATGAACCCCGCATATGTATTTTAAAGCTCGCTACAACGGATGGGTTGTTTTCCTACAGAAGTAGCGGAGCGATCTTACGGCCGAAAGAGGACTTGCCCGGCATCGCGATTACCCGTTCGCTGAGAGAGTTACTTCCCTGATTTTCAGACCTGTTTTCCGGGGCTCAAAAGCATGAATATTTGAGCGGTTGCTAGCCGGATATCCGGAGCAAGCCAATGATTCGAACGGGCAGTGATCCATCACAAGGAACGTCGCATGACACTTACTTTGGACAAGAATCAAACCATCTCTCTTGAGAAAGCCGCCGGCAACAACCTCAAGCAAGTCACCCTTGGGCTCGGCTGGGATCCGGCGAAACCAGCCGGGTTTTTTTCAAAACTATTAGGGACGGCCAGCCAGGAAATCGACTTGGACGCGTCCTGCATTGTGCTTGACGAGGACAAAAAACCCATCGATCTGGTTTGGTTCCGCGCGCTTCAATCCAAGGACGGCTCCATCAGGCACTCAGGCGACAATCGCACCGGCGAGGGAGACGGGGATGATGAATCCATCGCCGTGGACCTAGATAAGTTGCCAGCGACCGTAAAGTACCTGGTATTCACCGTGAATTCATTCGCGGGACAGAATTTCGAAAACATCGAAAACGCCACCTGCCGGGTTCTCAACGCCGAAAACGGGCAAGAACTGGCGCGCTTCAATCTCTCTGAGAAAGGTCAGCACACCGGCGTGGTGATGGCCTGCCTGACTCGATCCGCTTCCGGTTGGGACTTCACCACCATCGGGGAGGTCACCAATGGCCGTACTGCCGATGACTTGGTGGGATTGGCCGTCCGAGCGCTGCGCGCATGATCTAGCTCACAGGGGTTCAGCATGTTCGATTGGCCTAAAAAATATGCAATGTCGGACCATTTGTAACGAATCGGGCTTGAGCCCCTCCGATTTCAATCTGTAATTTTCGGCCGTAAGGAATGTAGTTCGATGGAGAGCGTTTCACTTGGATTTCCACCCCTGACGACAGCCGTCTTTGTTGGTCTGGCTGTCTCGGCAATGCTCATTGATATGTTCTCTCACCGAGGCAACAAACCTGTTTCGCTTACACAGGCAGCCGTCTGGTCGGTGTTCTGGGTCTTCATATCACTTGGGTTTGCAGGGTTTCTATACGTCGAACATGGTCCAACAATCGCCAGCCTATTCGTCACCGGTTATGCCTTGGAAAAAGTGCTGAGCGTCGACAATCTGTTTGTGTTCATGGCGATTTTTGCATGGTTCAAAGTACCTGATGGTCTGCGTCACCGGGTTCTCTACTGGGGCATCATCGGCGCTATCATTTTTCGCTTGGTCTTCGTCGCTATCGGTACCGGGCTCCTCGCCTTTGGACCTTGGGTCGAAGTTGCCTTCGCCGTCATCGTCGGTTGGACAGCGGTCATGATGCTCAGAAGCGGTGGTGATGAAGAAGCAGAGCCGGACTATTCGGAACACATGGCTTACCGATTTGCGAAAAAACTGTTCCCGGTATGGCCAAAACTTCACGGCAATAACTTCTTCGTTCGCCGGCATGAACTTGAGCATGAATTACAGAAGCCAGAAAACAAAGGCATGACGCTGGCAGCGAAGGGCACCTTGTTCGCTACGCCATTGTTCCTTTGCTTAGTGGTGGCCGAAATTTCAGACGTCTTGTTTGCCTTCGACTCGGTACCCGCTGTGATCGCTGTCAGCCGCGAACCGCTGATTGTGTATTCCGCAATGCTGTTCGCCATCCTGGGTTTGCGCACCCTGTACTTCGTTCTTGAAGCACTGAAACGGTATTTGGTTCATCTAGAAAAAGCGGTCATTGCCCTGCTGTTTTTCATCGCAGCCAAGCTGGGTCTGAACGCAACTAATCATCTTTTCGACCACGGCTACAACATTGATGCAAACACTAGTTTGCTCGTTGTGATGGTGGTATTGGCTATCGGTCTCTTAGCCAGTGTGCTCTTACCCGGGAAGGCAGAGCAGGTTGAAAAAAAGCCCAAACATCAAAAAGGGAGTAAATGAAAAATGGCTTTGACTCTTCAAAAAGGCGGCAACCTTTCGTTATCAAAAACGGACCCGACTTTGACCAAAATTTTGGTTGGGTTGGGCTGGGATCCGCGGGCTACCAACGGCCAAGAGTTTGATTTAGACGCTAGCGCTCTATTGGTGGGTGCAAACGGTAAAGTCCGTAGCGAGAAAGACTTTGTTTTTTACAATCAACTGAAAAGTGTCGACGGTTCGGTCGAACACACCGGTGATAACCGCACAGGCGAAGGTGCGGGTGACGATGAGTCCCTGACTGTCGATCTTAGTCGCCTTTCAGTAGATATCGACAAGGTCGTGTTCATCGTCACCATTCACGACGCTGAAGACCGTAAGCAAAACTTTGGTCAAGTAAGCGGCTCGTTTATCCGCGTGGTCAATGACGTTTCCAGCACCGAAATTGTTCGTTATGACCTCGCTGAAGATGCATCGGTCGAGACTGCAATGGTCTTCGCCGAACTTTACCGCAACGGCTCGGAATGGAAGTTTCGTGCAGTCGGCCAAGGATTTGCCGGAGGCCTTAAAGCCTTGGCAAATTCTTACGGTATGAACTTCTAACCTACACATTCAATCAGCAAAAAGGATTTAGCGATGGCTGTAAGTCTGAACAAAGGCGGTAACGTTTCCCTGTCCAAAGAAGCCCCTGGGCTTACGGAGATTGTCGTAGGTTTGGGCTGGGATCCGCGGGTTACCGACGGCACCGAGTTCGACCTGGACGCGTCGGTCTTCATCGTTGGCGAAAGTGGAAAAGTCCTCGACGACGCCAGCTTCATTTTCTACAACAACAAAAAAAGCGCAGACGGTTCAGTGGAACATATGGGCGACAACCGCTCCGGTGCGGGCGAAGGCGATGATGAACAAGTCACAGTCAAACTCAGTGGCCTGGCCGCTTCGGTGAAAAAGCTGGTGTTCGCCGTCACCATCCACTCGGCTGATCAGCGTAAACAAAACTTCGGCCAAGTCGCTAACGCGTTCATCCGCGTGGTGAACAAAGCCGACGGCAAAGAACTCGCTCGTTACGACCTTTCAGAAGACGCCTCCAGTGAAACGGCGATGATCTTTGGCGAGCTGTACCGTTCCGGCGAAGAGTTCAAGTTCAAAGCCATTGGACAAGGCTTCACCGGCGGTTTGAAACCGTTGGCAGAGGCACATGGTGTAGCCATAGGCTAAACGCGCCTGTGAGCGCTGCCGAAGGTCGCGATAAAGCAGACGCCCGGTTCCCGGCCGATCGCAGCTTTCGGCGGCTTCCACAGGTTTTATGCCAAACGCAAAACCAGGGCACGAACGTGTTCGCGATTGACTGCGCAGCAGTTGTAAACCCAGAAAAACCCAATGAAAAAATCGTTCATCAGCAATGAACAAATGCTCACTTCACCACAAGGTCAAGGCGTTCTTCTTTGAGGCGCTTGACCCGTGCATAGAGCGACTCGGTAAAGGCATTTTTATCCTCAGCCAAATGGCAGCGACGATGACAATTTGGGCAAAGCGCTGCTGCGTTCTCGATTCTGTCGCTACCCGCCATCGCGAGCGGATGAACATGATGTACTTCCAGAAATGGCCTGCCGTCCACACCTAAAAACGGCGCACTTTGTCCGCAACCTTCGCACGTGCCGTTCGCTTGCGTTAGCACCCACTCTCGAACCTTATCGTCACGGGAAAATGTGGTGACTGTTGAGTTAAAGTGCTTTGGATGTTTGATTCCCAGCGGTGGGTCCAGGTAGTCGGCCGTGGATTCTTCGAATTTTTGACCGATCGACGTATTACTAGCTGTCGCGACCTCGCCAGTTACTCTGAAAACACCTTTATCGTTAAGCATTTTTTGAAGCTTACTGCTGACGTTCACGCCCACGTTCTTCGCAGGCACGTAGCCTTTGATGCGCTGTTGCCCCAAGCCGACCATCACACTGGAAATATTCTGCATCCGCAATTCGATGGCTGATTTGCTTCGAGCAGACAACACGCCTTCCCGCAGCTTCAGGCCGATTTCAGTTTTGTTAAATGGCCGACCGTCGTTCTCCATCTGTCGCATGCTGAGGTAAGCATCCACAGCCACTTCAAGCTCTACATCAGTCCATAAGGCAGAAACTTTCTTCGTCATAACGCCGCCGATATCGAATACAAGCGTGACGATACGTGTAGGAATATTCGGTGTCTATGGGAGGTCATGGCCTACATAATAATACGACTTTGAACGATGGCCTTGAGGCATCATGGTAGAAGATTTGATATTTCTTCCGTGAACGCAAGGAAAGGCCGTGAGAAAAATAGGGATAGGTTTCATAGCAATGCTGGCGCTGCTTGGCGCGTTTTCTGTGTCAGGCAAAGAGGCGAGGCTGACTGATTCAGCCATCGTCCAAATTCTTATTAATGACTCTATCGCTTCGTACCCCGGCAATTGTCCGTGCCCTTACAATGCGGCGAAGAATGGTAGCCGTTGCGGTAAACGTAGCGCTTACAACCGACCGGGTGGGTATGCGCCGCTTTGTTTTAAAGAGGACATTTCGAAGGAGATGATTGAGGGGTATCGGGGGAGGGTAGTTCCATAAGTCTGGCTATTAACGAGGCCCGGGGTAAAGAGCTTCGAAGAACTAGGTAACTAGTTGAAGTGCTTGAATACTGCTGCCTTATTGGCAGCAGTTTAAGAGCTACTCTATGATGTTGGTCACAGTCCCCGCAAAGCCACCTGATCAGGACGGGACAACCCAAACAAAAAAGCCAGGAAGCATCACGCTCCTGGCTTTTCAATTTCAAACATCAGCTAAGCAATTAAGCCCCAGAAATCAATCCCAGCTCAATGCCCCACCCGTCTGATACTCAATAACCCGAGTCTCAAAGAAATTCTTCTCTTTCTTCAAATCCATAATCTCGCTCATCCAAGGGAACGGGTTAGTCGTCCCTGGATACTCTTCCTTCAAACCAATCTGGCTCAAACGACGGTTCGCGATGAACTTCAGATAGTCTTCCATCATCGCCGCGTTCATGCCCAATACTCCGCGAGGCATGGTGTCGCGAGCGTATTCGATCTCAAGCTGCGTGCCCTGCAGAATCATCTGCGACGCTTCTTCCTTCATCTCAGCGTCCCACAGGTGTGGGTTTTCGATTTTGATCTGGTTGATCACGTCGATGCCGAAGTTCAGGTGCATGGACTCGTCGCGCAGGATGTATTGGAACTGCTCGGCGACGCCGGTCATTTTGTTGCGGCGGCCCATGGAGAGGATTTGGGTGAAGCCGCAGTAGAAGAAGATGCCTTCCAGTACGCAGTAGTAGGCGATCAGGTTGCGCAGCAGTTCTTTGTCGGTGTCGACGGTGCCGGTTTCGAACTTAGGATCGGAGATCGAGCGGGTGTACTTGAGGCCCCAGGCTGCCTTTTTGGCGACCGATGGAATCTCGTGGTACATGTTGAAGATCTCGCCTTCGTCCATGCCCAGTGACTCGATGCAGTACTGGTAGGCGTGGGTGTGGATCGCTTCTTCGAACGCTTGGCGCAGGATGTACTGACGGCATTCCGGGTTGGTGATCAGGCGATAAACAGCCAGTACCAGGTTGTTGGCCACCAAGGAGTCGGCGGTGGAGAAGAAGCCGAGGTTGCGCATGACGATGCGGCGCTCGTCATCAGTCAGGCCTTCCGGATCGCGCCACACGGCGATGTCGGCGGTCATGTTGACCTCTTGCGGCATCCAGTGGTTGGCGCAGCCGTCGAGGTATTTCTGCCAGGCCCAGTCGTACTTGAACGGCACGAGTTGGTTCAGGTCGGCGCGGCAGTTGATCATCATTTTTTCGTCAACGGCAACGCGGGCACTGGCGCCTTCGAGTTCAGCCAAACCTTCGGCTACGTCGAGGCCGTCCAGAGCGGCCTTGGCGCGAATGATCGCAGCCGAGTCGTTGGCGGTGACTGCACGGGCTTCGAGTGCGGCGGCGCCACCGGCGCTGTCGAGGCGGTCCATGTTGGCTTCGTTGGCGTGACCGGCGTTGGTCGCGCGCGCGGCGGTTTCGCCGTCTTCTTTATGGAATTCATCCCAGTTCAGCATGGTATGCGTCTCCTGCGTGAGGGTCAGTCGGGTGGACTGGCCGGTGGATCATGGGGTGCGTTGCTTGCGGTACGGTGCTGCACGCAAAAAGCATGAAATTTTGTTGGTTGTTACGCGAGCCTACAGTTCAGTAAAGCTCGCCAACAAGTTGGCTCCTACAGGGGAGCCAGCTGTGGGTTCAGCGTTTTTCTTACTGACAAGCCTCGCAATCGGGCTCATCAATGGCGCAGGCCTTAGGTACTGGCGCTGGACCGGCGGAGGTGAATTCCGACGGCTTTGGTGCCGCCAGAATCGAGTCGTCACCGTGGTTGCCGCTCGACACTGCGTTGAGCTTGCTGGTGCTGATGGTCGATTTCTCGGTGCTGGTCGCGGCCAGGGCACGGAGGTAATACGTGGTTTTCAGGCCGCGGTACCAAGCCATGCGGTAGGTCACGTCGAGTTTCTTGCCTGATGCGCCAGCGATATACAGGTTCAGTGATTGAGCCTGGTCGATCCACTTTTGACGGCGGCTGGCCGCGTCGACGATCCACTTGGTTTCCACTTCGAACGCAGTGGCATACAGCTCTTTGAGTTCCTGCGGGATGCGTTCGATTTGCTGTACGGAGCCGTCGTAGTACTTCAGGTCGTTGATCATGACCGAGTCCCACAGGTTGCGAGCTTTAAGGTCGCGAACCAGGTACGGGTTGATCACGGTGAACTCGCCGGATAGGTTCGATTTCACGTACAGGTTTTGATACGTCGGTTCGATGGACTGCGATACGCCAGTGATGTTGGCGATGGTCGCGGTCGGTGCGATGGCCATGATGTTGGAGTTACGAATACCTTTCTGCACACGGGCACGTACTGGCGCCCAATCCAGGGTTTCGTTCAGGTCAACGTCGATGTACTTCTGGCCACGCTGTTCGATCAGGATCTGTTGCGAGTCCAGCGGCAGAATGCCTTTGGACCACAGTGAGCCCGGGAACGTCTCATAAGCGCCGCGCTCGTCGGCCAAGTCGCAAGACGCCTGGATCGCGTAGTAGCTGACAGCTTCCATGGAACGGTCGGCAAACTCGACGGCAGCGTCGGAACCATACGGCAGGTGTTGCAGGTACAGCGCGTCCTGGAAGCCCATGATGCCCAAGCCGACCGGGCGGTGCTTGAGGTTCGAGTTGCGGGCTTGCGGCACTGAATAGTAGTTGATGTCGATAACGTTATCGAGCATGCGAACGGCGGTGTCGATGGTGCGCTTGAGTTTGGTGGTGTCCAGCTTGCCGTCAACGATGTGGTTCGGCAGGTTGATCGAGCCCAGGTTGCAAACGGCGATTTCGTCCTTGTTGGTGTTCAAGGTGATTTCAGTGCACAGGTTCGAGCTGTGAACTACGCCGACGTGCTGCTGCGGGCTGCGCAGGTTGCACGGGTCTTTGAAGGTCAACCAAGGGTGGCCGGTTTCGAACAGCATTGAGAGCATCTTGCGCCACAAATCTTTGGCTTGGATGGTCTTGAACAACTTGATGTTGTTACCGTACTGGGTCAGCGCTTCGTAGTACTCGTAACGCTCTTGGAACGCCTTGCCGGTCAGGTCGTGCAGATCCGGTACTTCGGAAGGCGAGAACAGGGTCCACGGGCCGTCATCGAAGACGCGCTTCATGAACAGGTCAGGGATCCAGTTGGCGGTGTTCATGTCGTGGGTACGACGACGATCATCACCGGTGTTCTTGCGTAGCTCGATGAACTCTTCAATGTCCATGTGCCAGGTTTCCAGGTAGGCACAGACCGCGCCTTTGCGTTTGCCGCCCTGGTTAACTGCAACGGCGGTGTCGTTAACCACTTTGAGGAACGGCACCACGCCTTGGGATTTACCGTTGGTGCCCTTGATGTAAGAGCCCAGCGCACGAACCGGCGTCCAGTCGTTACCCAGACCGCCCGCGAATTTGGAGAGCATGGCGTTGTCGTGGATGGCGTGATAAATGCCCGACAGGTCATCTGGAACAGTGGTCAGGTAGCAGCTGGAAAGCTGTGGACGCTGAGTGCCGGCGTTGAACAAGGTTGGGGTCGACGACATGTAGTCGAACGACGACAACAGGTTGTAGAACTCAATGGCACGGTCTTCTTTTTGCTTCTCTTCAATCGCCAGGCCCATGGCCACGCGCATGAAGAAGATCTGCGGCAGTTCGAAACGCACGCCATCCTTGTGGATGAAGTAACGGTCGTACAGGGTTTGCAGGCCCAGGTAGGTGAACTGCTGATCGCGCTCGTGGTTGATCGCCTTGCCCAGCTTCTCCAGGTCGAAGGTTGCCAGAATCGGGTTCAGCAAATCGAACTGAATGCCTTTGGCGATGTAGGACGGTAGTGCTTTGGCATACAGGTCGACCATTTCGTGGTGAGTAGCACTGTCGGCCACTTCCAGGAAGCTCAAGCCTTCGGCACGCAAGGTGTCCATCAGCAGGCGAGCGGTGACGAACGAGTAGTTGGGCTCACGTTCTACCAGGGTGCGCGCAGTCATCACCAAGGCGGTGTTGACGTCTTTGAGCGCGACGCCGTCGTACAGGTTTTTCAGGGTTTCGCTTTGAATCAGGTTCGCGTCCACTTCCGCCAGACCTTCGCAGGCCTCGGTGACAATCGTGTTCAAGCGACCCATGTCCAGCGGAGCAAGACTGCCGTCGGCGCGGGTAATGCGAATCGATGGGTGAGCTTGTACCGGCTCACCCGTGGAGCGAACGGCACGCTCTTTAGCGCGAGAATCACGGTAGATCACGTAGTCACGGGCGACTTTCTGTTCGCCGGCGCGCATCAGGGCCAATTCGACCTGATCCTGGATTTCTTCGATGTGGATAGTGCCGCCCGAAGGCATGCGACGCTTGAACGTGGTGCTGACCTGTTCGGTCAGGCGTGCGACGGTGTCATGAATACGTGACGAGGCAGCAGCGGTGCCGCCTTCAACTGCGAGGAA
Source organism: Pseudomonas sp. AB6 (assembly GCF_034314105.1). Taxonomy (NCBI): domain Bacteria; kingdom Pseudomonadati; phylum Pseudomonadota; class Gammaproteobacteria; order Pseudomonadales; family Pseudomonadaceae; genus Pseudomonas; species Pseudomonas sp. AB6. The sequence continues at coordinate 2,819,538 of NZ_JAVIWJ010000001.1, read as the reverse complement.
CGCTTTGGTGATGGCGACGGTGATTTTGTCATCGGTATAAGGAACGACAGTGCCGTTGCGCTTGATCACGCGCAGCTGACCTGGAGCCGTGGCGGACAAATCCTGATGGGACTGGTCGGCATGCGGCGCATTGGTCGGCGAATTCTCGCGAGTTGTGTCTGTTTGCATGGGTGTCTCCACGTTCTTTATGTTTGTTTGGGCACTGATTACGTGCCCACCGTTCCGTTTTGAGGCAGTTAGCCGACAAGCGTCGGCTGCAAAGACTTCAAAACGGATAAGGAAGGCTTTTGTTGCCATTCCCTGGCCTTGAAGTCATAGGTTTCGGATCAATGCCCGCTACCAAAAATCGAATGTAGAATGCTCGTCATTTGTTGCAACACGTGTGCCGATTGGCTCGAATGTTGAGGTAAAGCGGCTGACATCCACACAAGTGGTTTTGCCTACTGAAAAATGCTGAATATCAACCAAACTGACGCAAGAAAATAGCTTGAAATTCTCGATTGAGTTGTGTTTGGTTTTAGGTGGTAAACCCTACATGTAGGGTTTTTTTCGCGCCGAGCTACAAGATAATGCGTTTTGGGGCTTAATTGCAACGAGCCCCTGTGGATAAATCTGTGGGTAAATCGTGTATGAAATCGGGAAAGCCCGTGTAAGCCGCAGAACTGCTGGACTCTACCGTCTGTCACTGTTTTTTTGGTCCTGAGCAGGTTTTTGCGAGCGCGAAGTTCATCACATAAAACAGCGATATGGAGTGCAAATTGGCATGTCGTGTGCTTAGCGCGAGGTGTTGCTAAACTCGCCTTCGATAACCGGCGTTCTGACGTCAGATTCGTACGCTGTCTCAATTAATAAGAACAATGGCAGAAGAGGTTACCCGTGGAGCAAGAAGCCTGGCAGGTGCTGATCATCGAGGACGATCAACGTCTGGCTGAACTGACCCGTGACTACCTCCAGTCCAATGGCCTGCGAGTCAGTATCGAAGGTGATGGGGCCTTGGCAGTGGCCCGCATCGTTGCCGAGCAGCCCGACTTGGTCATTCTCGATCTAATGTTGCCTGGGGAAGACGGCTTGAGCATTTGTCGAAGGGTCCGCGATCAATACGACGGGCCTATCCTGATGCTTACTGCGCGCACCGACGACACCGATCAAATACTGGGCCTGGACATGGGTGCAGACGATTTTGTCTGCAAACCGGTGCACCCGCGCGTGTTATTGGCGCGGATTCATGCGCTGTTGCGGCGCAGCGAAGCGCTTGAACCTGAATGGGTACTTAAATCCGAAGAAAAACCACGGCGCCTGGTGTTTGGGCCGCTAGTTGTCGATGACGCTTTGCGCGAAGCTTGGCTGCGTGACAACAGCATCGAATTGACTAGTGCTGAGTTCGACTTGCTCTGGCTTCTGGTCGCTAACGCTGGACGCATTTTGTCCCGGGAAGAAATTTTTACCGCGCTGCGCGGGTTTGGCTACGACGGCCAGGATCGGTCTATTGATGTGCGTATCTCGCGGATTCGACCAAAGATCGGCGACGACCCGATTCATCCGCGTCTGATAAAAACCATCCGCAGCAAAGGCTATTTGTTCGTGCCGGAAGCCGCGCAAGACCCGACGTGTTACGTGATGAACCCCTGACGCCATGAATTCAATCTTCCTGCGTATTTATGGCGGCATGCTAGGCGTGTTGGTGCTGGTGGCCCTGCTGGGTGTTCTGACCTTGAATTTGGTCAATCAAGTACGCGGCTCGCAATACCGTGAGCAGCTGGCCCACGGTACGTTCACGCTGATGGCCGACAACTTGAAGCCGATGATTGCCATTGATCGCCAGCGCGCATTGTTTGCGTGGCAGCGGTTAATGGGGATTCCGTTGGCGCTGCAAAGCCTCAATAAAACACAGCTCGACAGCGGCGATCAAAGCCGCCTGTTGCGGGGCCAAGTGGTGGTCGAGCAGACCGGGCCCCACTCGGCCAAGGTATATCGTCTGATTAGCAGTGATACCGAGCCGTTGGTATTGAGCGGCGAAGTGCAGCAAATCAGTGAACAACTGGCCCGAGCGACGATTTACCTATTGATCGACGAATTGGTGCGGGTTCCTGTTGAAGAACAACCGCAGCGTTTGGACGCCCTGAAATCTGAAAAAGGTTTTGGCTTTGATATGCGCCTGATTCGTCTCGACAAGGCTGATGTCGACGACGATCAGCGGCGCCGGGTCAACGAAGGCGACACGGTGATGGCGTTGGGCAAGGGCGGCGATTCTATTCGCGTGTTCGCTGGCATGGTCAACACGCCGTGGGTGCTGGAAATCGGCCCGCTGTATCAGATGAACCCCTATCCCCCTGAGTTGCTGGTGTTGATTGGCTTTCTTGGCCTGTGCCTGATCGGTCTGGTGGTGTACTTGTTAGTGCGTCGCCTCGAACGGCGTTTACTGGGGTTGGAAGCCGCCGTTACGCGGATCGCCAAAGGCAGCCTGGAAACCCGTGTGCAATCGTCGGGCGCGGACTCGGTCGGACGATTAGCGTCGGCTTTTAACGGCATGGCTGAACATTTGCAGCGTTCATTGGCCATACAGCGAGAGCTGGTGCGCGCGGTCTCCCACGAATTACGTACGCCGGTGGCACGTTTGCGTTTCGGCCTGGAGATGATTGGCGAAGCCACTACCGAAGAGGCACGAGATAAATATCGAGTCGGCATGGACAACGACATTCAGGACCTCGATAAGCTAGTGGACGAGATGCTGACATACGCTCGACTTGAGCAAGGTTCGCCTACCTTGCACTACCAACGCATTGATTTGGATGCCTTGGTCAATCAAGTGATCGCGGAGTTGGCGCCCTTGCGCGCCAACGTCACCGTTAGTCGCGGGCAATGCCTCGCAGTAGCCGATGATGATGGTGGCGGCGTTTGGGTCGAGGCTGAGCCGCGCTATCTGCACCGCGCCCTGCAGAATCTGGTGAGCAACGCCATGCGCCATGCGGACTCAAGGGTCAGTGTGAGTTATCACGTGGAGAATTTGCGTTGTCGCATCGATATTGAAGACGACGGCCCCGGTGTTCCTGAAAGCGCTTGGGAGAGAATTTTTACACCGTTCATGCGTCTGGACGACAGTCGTACCCGAGCATCAGGGGGCCATGGGCTGGGCTTGTCGATTGTACGGCGGATTATCCACTGGCACGGCGGTCGGGCGTTAATCGGTAAAAGTACTAACTTGGGCGGTGCCTGTTTCAGCCTTGCGTGGCCCCGTCAGCAGGGGAAACCTTGATTCAATTTGCGGCGATGCTGATCAGGCTCAGCAGTTGGCCGTCCTGAAGGCTGAATTGGGCGTCGAGTTCCCTGCCGCTGCGCCATTCGTTGGACAAATCGATCAGCAAACGCAGGCGAGCGCTGCCGTCGGTTGACCACTCCAACAATTGAGCGTCTTCGAAGTAAAAGCGCTTTTGCACCAGAGGGTAGAGCGCTTTGAACAGGCTTTCTTTCACCGAAAACGTCAGGGTTACCAGCAAAGCAATCTGCTCGGCGGGGCCTTTGGCCATGCGCTGTAGCTCATCAGCAGTGAGAATCTCCCCGGCCAGACGTTGAGCGCGTTCGCTGTCGAGGACATTTTCCAGATCCAGCCCCAAACCCCGCCAATGCTGCCGTTGCCCGACCACTGCCGCCGCCCAGCCGTGGCTGTGGGTGATCGACCCACAGATGTCACTCGGCCAGACAGGCGCGCGGTCTTGGCCAATAGCAGGCACGTAATTGCGGCCGTCCAGCTGCTGCAACGCTTCCCGGGCGCAGAGACGGCCGGCGAGAAATTCGGCCTGCCGTTTGGCAACGGAGCGCTGGATGCTCGCGGGTGGGGCAATGGCGCAGTGCTGGAAATCGTCCTCCGACAGGCGCAGTGAATCAAACACTCCGCTGACCAGCACTACCCCAGGTAGGGCGTTAGGTAGTGGCCAATGGGTGATTAATGCGGGGCAACAAGCGGGAAGCGTCGTAGGCTGAGTCATGCTCGGCATTTTGCCGTGTCAGCGGCCAGTTGGGTAGGTCACCTATCTGTAGAGCCAACCTGTTGACGAAGCAGAGTGTCAGACAGACCGCACCAAGCTTTTCGCCGACAAGTGGGCTCTACAGAATTAACCAAACACCTTCTTCAAGAAGGCCTGCATATCGGCCCAAGAACTTTGGTCTGCGGCTTTGTCGTAGGCGATGTCCGGCGCGTTATCGCCTTTGCCTAGACGATCCGCATCAGGGTTGCTGAAGCCATGTTTAGCGCCATCGATACCGACGAATGTGTAATCTGCCCCGGCTTTGTCCATTTCAGACTTGAAGGCCACGACGCTGTCCGGCGTTACCATGGTGTCGTTATTGCCGTGCTCAACCAGAATCTTGGTTCTGATGCTCCCAGAGGTGGCCGGTATCTTGGTGGCCAGCATGCCGTGGAAACTTACTACGCCCACCAACGGCTCACCACGACGGGCCGCATCCAGCACCACGCCACCACCGAAGCAGTAACCGATCGCGGCAATTTTTGCCGGGTTGGTCTGCGGTTGTTTTTTCAACTGAGCAAGCCCGGCGTCAAAGCGCTGAGCAGCGCCGGTACTGTTATTCATCGCTTCCATCATGAACGCCATGGCGTCTTTAGGGTGTTCGGTGTGCTTACCTTTGCCGTACATGTCGACAGCCATGGCACTGTAGCCCAGCGCGGCAAGCTCGCGAGCGCGACCTTTGGCGTAATCGTTCAGCCCCCACCATTCATGTACCACCAGCACGCCGGGGCGCTGACCCTTGATCGCGTCGTCGTAAGCGTAATAACCGACAAGCTGGGTGCCGTCACTGCTTTGATAGTTAATGGTTTCGGTCTTTACCTGGGCTTGGGCCACGCTGGCCAAGCCCATCATTGCTAACACTGTCCAGAAACGCATGATTGATTCCCCTGTGGTTTTATAACGCTATTCCGGCTTTGCTTCGTCAAACAGCCTAGACGATCGTTACGTACAGTTTGGGCCGGAGTTGCTTCAGATAAGTTCAGCGCACGTTCAGGATGGGTTCAGGGCGCAGTGATTAGTCTGAACGCGTCCCAAATGCGCTTGTGCGAGAGGAGTCGACCTCCCGGTACATTTCTGGCATTTAACAGTACTAAGGTGAATCAGTCCGCGTTGCTTGGCAGCTTCGATCCCAAGCACCGCCAGACGTATATCTTTTAAACGTTAACCAGACTGTTGCTGGACATTTGACGCTCAGCCCGCAAACTCAGCGCCCTGGGCGCAGGACCATAGTTTTGTTGAATTAGCCTAAGTCTTGAGAGGTATGATTTTGCCTGGGAGAGCCTCATGAAACTGATGGTGGTAGAGGATGAGGCGTTACTACGCCATCACCTGCAGACACGCCTGACCGAAAGTGGTCATGTGGTCGAAGCTGTGGCCAATGCCGAAGAAGCGTTGTACCAAGCAGAGCAGTTCAACCATGACCTAGCGGTAATCGACCTGGGTTTACCCGGTATGGGCGGACTCGACCTGATTCGCCAGTTTCGCGCCCAAGGTAAGGCGTTTCCTATCTTGATTCTGACGGCGCGAGGCAATTGGCAAGACAAAGTTGAAGGACTCGCTGCAGGTGCAGATGATTACGTGGTTAAGCCGTTCCAGTTCGAAGAGCTGGAGGCACGCCTTAATGCACTGCTGCGCCGCTCCAGTGGTTTTACTCAATCGACCATTACTGCCGGGCCTTTGCTGCTGGATTTAAATCGCAAGCAAGCGTCCCTTGATGAGCAGCCTTTGCCCCTGACAGCCTACGAATATCGAATTCTCGAATACCTGATGCGTCACCATCAGCAAGTGGTGGCCAAGGAGCGGTTGATGGAGCAACTCTATCCTGATGATGACGAACGCGATCCTAACGTGATCGAAGTGCTGGTCGGTCGCCTACGCCGCAAATTGGAAGGCAAGTCAGGCTTCAGACCCATCGAAACCGTGCGGGGCTTGGGATACTTGTTCACAGAGCGCTGTAAATGATTCGATCGCTGCGCGTGCGATTGATGCTGGCGGCAGCGATGCTGGCCGTGATTTTCATGCTCGCTACATTACCGGCGCTCCAAGGTGCCTACAGCATTGCATTGGAAGACGCTATAGAGCAGCGCTTGGCGTCAGATGTCACTACCTTGATTTCCGCCGCCAGAATCGAAGACGGCCATTTGATGATGCCGTTGATGTTGCCGGGTGAGCAGTTCAATCTGCCGGACAGCCGTCTGCTGGGCTATATATACGACCGGGAAGGTCGGCTGGTCTGGCGTTCGCGGGCCACCGAAGACGAAAACATCAACTATCACCCTCGGTACGACGGCTCTGGTAACGAGTTTGCCAAGATCAAAGAACCCAATGGTGAAGAATTTTTCGTCTACGACGTTGAAATCAAACTGTTGGGCGGGCGCGATGCTGCCTTCAGTATCGTTGCCTTGCAGCCGGTTCGCGAATATCAGGTGATCATCGCTGGCCTGCGAGAGAAGCTTTACTTGGGCTTCGGCGCGGCGTTGCTGGTGTTGCTAGTGTTGCTCTGGGCCGGTTTGACCTGGGGCCTGAAAGCGTTGAAAGGCTTGAGTCGGGAGTTGGACCAGGTGGAGGCTGGCTCTCGCGAAAGCCTGAGTGAAGAACACCCGCGAGAATTGTTGCGCCTAACGGGCTCTCTTAACCGGTTGCTGCTCAGCGAGCGTGAGCAACGCATCCGTTATCGCGACTCGCTTGGCGATCTGGCCCACAGTCTGAAGACGCCGCTGGCGGTGCTCCAAGGCGTCAGTGAAATCATTGCCAAGCGCCCTGAAGATTTGGAGCAAGCGCGTATTTTGCAATCCCAGATTGAGCGCATGAGCCAGCAAATCGACTACCAATTACAACGCGCCAGTTTGCGCAAAAGTGGGTTGGTCCGCCACCACGTCAGCCTTAGACCAGTGGTGGAGAGCTTGTGTAACACCTTGGAAAAAGTGTATCGAGACAAACAGGTAAATGTGGTTGTGGACCTGCCTGACGACTACCTTGTGCCGATGGAGCAGGGCGCTTTGTTGGAAATGCTGGGTAATCTGTTGGAAAACGCCTATCGCCTGTGCCTCGGCCGGGTGCGCATCAGCTTGCGTCTATCAACGATTGGCGATGAACTGTGCATCGAGGACGACGGTCCTGGTGTCCCGGAAAGTCAGCGGGCGCGAATTCTGCAACGCGGGGAGCGCCTTGATCGACAAAACCCGGGCCAAGGTATCGGCCTGGCAGTGGTCAAAGACATCATCGAAAGCTACAACGCGCGTTTAACCTTGAGCGACTCCCCATTAGGTGGCGCGGCGTTTTATATTCAGTTTCTAGCCAAGTAAAACTTGTTAGAGGTGTGCCGTTAACAGCAGACAAAGAAACACAGTCCTGCACTTTAATATGGACCGCAGTAATCACGGCTGGCCAAGTCGATGCCTCTGATCGCTCCGTCGTTACCAGTCACCCTCGCGACGTAAACTTAAGCGTGGGGATCACTCATTTCTGGCGGTGGCCGAGGCGGATATCCGCCAATGCGAGTGCTATATTTGCAGCGAGCGGCGGAAAACCGCCACGGTTTTAATCGACAGCTGCGGTCTCTGGCAACACTTGCCTAGAATTCATTGGTTTGCAGGACATTTTCAAAAGGTGGCACACGCTTTGCGATAGGGCGTAGAGGTTTGCGAACGGCCTGCCCCCGCAACTCGCCAAAACAAATCCCTCCAGTGCAGGAGGGTTAAGCGGTTTAGTGCCGCGCGCATCAGATGGATGATGCCCGCAGCGCTCCTGAGGAACTTCGCAATGACGACTCGTCAGCCCTTGTATAAATCCCTGTATTTTCAGGTGATCGTAGCGATAATTATCGGCGTTCTAATCGGTCATTTTTACCCTCATACCGGCGTTGCACTAAAGCCACTGGGTGACGGGTTCATCAAGCTGATCAAAATGATCATCGCCCCGATCATCTTTTGTACGGTTGTCAGCGGTATTGCCGGCATGCAGACCATGAAGTCTGTAGGCAAGACCGGCGGTTTCGCGTTGCTGTACTTCGAAGTTGTGTCCACCATTGCCCTGCTTGTAGGTCTGGTCGTGGTCAACGTGGTGCAGCCGGGTGCCGGTATGCACATCGACGTCGCAACGCTCGATGCTTCCAAAGTTGCGGCTTATGTCGCTGCCGGTGCAGATCAAAGCGTTATCAGCTTTATCTTGAACATCATCCCGAACACCATTTTCAGTGCGTTCGCCACCGGCGATATCCTCCAAGTGCTGATGTTCTCGGTGATCTTCGGTTTCGCCCTGCACCGCCTGGGTGCCTACGGCAAGCCGCTGCTGGACTTCATTGATCGCTTTGCTCACGTGATGTTCAACATCATCAATATGATCATGAAGCTCGCCCCACTGGGCGCATTTGGCGCAATGGCCTTCACCATAGGGGCTTATGGTGTCGGTTCGCTGGTGCAGCTCGGTCAGTTGATGCTGTGCTTCTATATCACCTGCGTAGTGTTCGTATTGGTCGTACTAGGCGCTATCGCTCGTGCGCACGGCTTCAGTGTTGTCAAGGTCATACGTTACATCCGTGAAGAACTGCTGATTGTGCTCGGCACTTCTTCTTCGGAATCCGCCTTGCCGCGCATGTTGGTGAAGATGGAGCGCCTGGGCGCCAAGAAGTCGGTCGTAGGTCTTGTCATTCCGACGGGTTACTCGTTCAACCTTGACGGCACCGCGATTTATCTGACCATGGCCGCCGTGTTCATCGCTCAGGCGACTGACACCCACATGGATATCACTCACCAGATCACGTTGTTGGTTGTGCTTTTGTTGTCGTCCAAAGGCGCCGCCGGTGTAACCGGGAGCGGCTTTATCGTGTTGGCTGCAACGCTGTCTGCCGTTGGCACCTTGCCGGTTGCCGGTCTGGCGCTGATTCTCGGCATCGACCGCTTCATGTCAGAAGCCCGCGCCTTGACCAACCTGGTTGGTAACGCCGTAGCGACACTGGTCGTGGCCAAGTGGGTCGGTGAGCTGGACGAAACCCAGTTACAAGTTGAGTTGGCTTCCGGTGGTCGTCCCATCACCAATACCGGTCCAGAAGACGATTTGGGTGTGGCCGAAGGTAAGATCCCGACATCTGCTGCATCGCGCGAAACTGTTTAACACTCAGTAAGCCAAGCAATAAAAAAAACCCATCTTTGATGGGTTTTTTACGTACGGGTTTCGGTCAGTCTCACTCTCACTCAACCCGCATCTCACCACTGAACACTAACGTTTCGCGACAGCGCCGACACAGATACCTTCGGCCTTGGCGAACCAGCGAATGACGTTGCGCGGAAAACGCAAAATCGTTGTTGGCGCAGGGACAGCGGTAAATGTAGCGAGTGACGCTACGGCGTTGGATGGCGTAGGTGTGACAGCGATTAGGCGGCAACTCATACACCCCTCGCATGATCAGCTGCCACTCTTCGCCATGGGGCTGAATACGTTCGCCGAACAACTGATGAGCGATCAGATGTGCCACTTCGTGGGCCACCGTTTGCTTAAGAAAATCATCACGGTTTTCTCGGTAAAGCTGGGGATTGAAGCGCAGCAAATTTTCATGCAAATGGGCCACGCCGGCTTTTTGACCACGCAGTTTTAGGCTGACCACCGGGCGTTTAAAGGTTCGCTTGAAAAAGGCTTCGGCTTGCTGATAACAGACCTCGACACGGGATGTGATGTGCTCGGGCATTCTTAATGGCTCTCCAGAGGTGGCAAGTATGCCGTAAAGCTCCGGTCCGCTGAAAACTGAAGCTGCCCAATGGTCATCAAAAATAGCCGAGCCGCCTAAAGAGGCGGCTCGTCACCGTGCGTGAGGGCTTGCGATTAAAATCAGTTGGTGTATTCGGGGCCTACACCGATACCCCACAATACGACGGTGAACGCCATGATTGCGACCAGTACCACCAGGCCTACGGCCAGTACTGACGTCGAAAACATAAAGCCTTCATCGGCGTGGATATTCATAAAGGTTGGCAATCCAACATACAGTAGATAGACCGTGTAGCAGATCGCAGCCAATCCTATGAGCATTCCCAGCCACATATGAGGATAAATTGCGGCCAGTCCACCGACGAACAGCGGTGATGCAGTATAGGTTGCAAATGCGATGCAACGAGACAAGCTCGGATTGGCATCATACGTACGTGCCATCCAGTGGATGAAACCGCCCATGACCGCCACTCCTCCCAGCATGGCAAAGTAGGACATAACGGTCATCCATAGTGCGCTTTCATGGGTCAACATCACTGGCGCTCGACTTCCAATGACCCAGCCCACTTGTGTAGTGCCTATGTAAGCGGCTACAGCGGGAATCGCTGCCAGAATCAACGTGTGAGTCAAGTACATGTGGCCGATGGATTCTTCTTTATCACCGCGTATTTGTTGCCACTCGCGACCAGGATGGGTAAACAATCCCAAAACGTGATTCATCATACTGTTACTCCTTTTATTATTATTTACTGTCGCCCCCCAGCGGAGCGCCCGTCGAGCCAAGCGCTCGACAGTTATAGGGCCCGGCGTTCATACAAAAAAACGTGTGCGACCTTATGTCGCAGTATAGGGACGCGAATAGCGCTTCTTTAGAGCAATTCGCGCTCTAACCGATGCTGTTAATCGCGACACGCTATTTAGCCGTGTGTAACTTAGTGGCTGGTCTGAGAGTAAGTTCAGCGCAAGTGGCTAAAGCCAAATATCGGATAAGACGATTCCCACATGCGCCCATTAGAGGTGTCGCGTAAAATGCGTACTTTTTTTGAGTGATCATTAGAGATATCAACACCATGGGCATGCTGTGCGTTCACCACAATCAAGTGCAGAAGCGTCTACGCCGCTTCGCTGGCGAAGCAGTGGCTGACTTCAAGATGATTGAAGAGGGCGACAAGGTGATGGTGTGTCTGTCGGGCGGTAAAGACAGTTACACATTACTCGATGTGCTAATGCATTTTCAGAAAGTCGCTCCGATCACATTCGACATCGTTGCGGTGAACATGGATCAAAAGCAGCCGGGGTTTCCCGAGCACGTGCTGCCTGAGTATTTCGAGAAGCTGGGCGTCGAGTACCATATCATCGAGAAAGACACTTATTCGGTGGTTAAGAAGCTGATCCCGGAAGGTAAAACCACCTGTTCGCTGTGCTCACGCCTGCGGCGTGGGACGCTTTACACCTATGCCGACGAAATTGGCGCGACAAAGATGGCGCTGGGTCATCATCGCGATGACATCATTGAAACCTTCTTCCTGAACCTGTTCTTTAACGGTGCACTCAAGGCTATGCCGCCCAAGCTACGGGCTGATGATGGTCGCAACGTGGTGATTCGGCCGTTGGCGTACTGCACTGAAAAGGACATTCAGGCATTTTCTGACTTCAAGAATTTTCCGATCATCCCGTGCAACCTCTGCGGATCTCAAGAGCACCTGCAGCGCCAAGTAGTCAAAGACATGCTGTCCGAATGGGAAAGCAAAACTCCCGGACGTACTGAGAGTATTTTTCGGGCGCTACAAAACGTCCAGCCGTCGCAACTGGCGGACCGTAACCTGTTCGATTTCACTCAACTGCGTATCGATGAAACCGCAGCTTCGCGCTTCGTCAACGTTACGAACCTTTAGGAACGGCATGCGCGATTACAAATGGCTACTTGAATACAACCTGAATCGCTTTGGCTCGTCTGCTGCCCTTGAAGCGCATCTACCGCACCCTAGAACCCCCTCGCAATTGCGCAAGATCGGCAACGACCGTTATTTGTCTGCATTGGCGCAGCGCGTTTTTCGCGCAGGCCTAAAGCACAGTCTGGTCGACGCCAAGTGGCCGACATTCGAAGAAGTATTCTTCCGTTTCGATCCCGAGAAAGTCGTCTTGATGGGCGCCGAACACCTTGAGCGTTTGATGCAAGATGCGCGGATCATTCGGCATTTGGGCAAACTGAAGAGCGTGCCACGCAATGCCCAAATGACTCTAGACATCAGCAAAGAACACGGCAGCTTTGGTAACTTCATCGCTAACTGGCCGGTGACCGATATTGTTGGCCTGTGGAAGTATCTGTCCAAACACGGCTATCAGTTGGGCGGCATGTCGGCGCCGAGTTTTTTGCGGATGGTGGGCAAAGACACCTTCATCCCGACCTACGACATGGTGGCCGGGCTCAACGCTCAGGACATCATCGACCGTGTGCCCACCAGCCTCAAAGACTTGGCGGCGGTGCAGGGCGCCTTCAATCAATGGCACGCCGAAAGTGGGCGGCCGATGTGTCAGTTGTCGATGATGCTGGCGTATACGGTGAATCATTGATCACCGCACTCTGAGCCAAATACATTACGCCTCCCCTTCACCCGCCAACTTGCGGTTGTACTGAAAGCGCCACCTGACGTACAGCAACGCGCTGGTGAACACGGCCACGCTGGCGAGCATTTCAAGTGCGCCGAAGACGTTGCGATGGGGGTCATAAATCGCCAGTGCACCTTTGATGAAGTACAGATTGACCACAAAGCATGTCCACGAATGGCCACGCGCACTGCCCGTGAGCATGCCGGGTAACAGCAGAAGCAACGGCACCAGCTCAATGCTCAGGATGACCCACGGACGGGCACCATGCAGGTCGGCAAAGATCAGGTAATACCCCGTTAGCAGCAGCATCAGACCCAAAAAACAGATCAGGCTGACAACCCGTGTCAATCGAACCCGTGGCTCCAGCCATTCCAGCGCAGGCAGTACTTTTGGTGATTTAGCCACGTGGCCTCTCCAGCAGTAAGGCGGTTTTAGCCAAGCGTTGGCCCAAGGCTCGACACAAGGTTATTTCGTGGGGGTCCAGCGGGCGTTTGCCGTCGGCGCCGGCATGGTGGCTGGCGCCATAGGGCGTGCCGCCGCCGTTGGTTTCCAGCAGCGCGGCTTCGCTGTAAGGCAAACCGGCCACGAGCATGCCATGGTGCAGCAACGGCAACAGCATCGATATCAGCGTTGTTTCCTGGCCGCCGTGCAGGCTGGCGGTGGAGGTGAACACACTGGCCGGTTTACCCACCAACGCGCCGGTCAGCCACAAGGTACTGGTGCCGTCAATAAAGTATTTCAGCGGTGCGGCCATGTTACCGAAGCGTGTCGGGCTGCCCAGTGCTAAACCAGAGCAGTTTTTCAGATCGTCGAGGCTGGCGTATAACGCGCCCGTCTCTGGAATGCTGGGTGCAACGGCCTCTATCTCGGAAGAAATCGCCGGCACGGTACGCAATCGCGCTTCCATGCCGCCTAACTCGACACCGCGGCCGATCTGCCGGGCCATCTCACCGGTTGAACCATTGCGGCTGTAGTACAAAACCAAAATATAAGGCGCAATCACAAGAGAATCTCCAACACGCGTTCTGGCGGACGGCCGATTGCTGCTTTATCACCGACCACTAGAATCGGCCGTTCGATCAATTTTGGATGTGAGGCCATGGCTGCGATCAACTGCTCGTCGGTCAGGCTGGAATCGACCAGGTTGAGGGTTTTATAGTCGTCTTCGCCAGTACGCAGTAATGCTCTCGCACTCAGACCCAGCTTGCGCAGTAGATCGCGCAGCTGCGCGGCGTCCGGGGGGGTGTCCAGGTAGCGGATGATGGTCGGCGTGAGGCCGCGCGCTTCGAGCAATTCCAGCGCCCCGCGAGATTTCGAACAGCGCGGGTTGTGATAAAGCGTCATGTCGGTCATTGGCGGGTCGCATCTTGCGTAAGGTGGCGGCTATTCTACATACGTGGCGTCCGCTCCTGAACCTTGCTGGCGGCCGGGGCGTTAATTGGTCACAGTTAACGTGAATACCTTGATGAAGGAAGATCATATGGCGAGGCAATGGGTAGCAATAATGACTCTTCTAGGTAGTGTATTGCTTAGCGGATGTGGCGTGGATCTAGGGCCTGATCAGAACGGGCAGAAGGTCGCTAGCGAGCAGGTCGATAAGCATTGGTTAGTTATTAACTATTGGGCGGAGTGGTGTGGTCCCTGCCGCACTGAGATTCCTGAGCTCAATGCGTTGGCAAAGCAGCTTAAAGATCAGCATGTCAGCGTTTTCGGAGTTAATTTTGATGGCTTGCAGGGCGAAGATTTGAAGTCAGCCAGCGCTGCGCTGGGCATTGGATTCACGGTGCTGGCGCTAGATCCGGCGGATCATTACGACTTGCCCCACAGCGAAGCGCTGCCAGTGACCTACATCATCGACGACAAGGGCAAAGTGCGCGAAACGTTGTTGGGTGAGCAGACGGCGGCAGGTGTAAGCCAGCGGTTAGCGGCGTTGCGCGGCGAGGGGTGAGATGTTTGGCAGGTAAACCGCGAGATGGCCTTCGCGAACTTGTTCGCGAGGGCGTCAGACCAAGCAATGCTGAATCAGCTGTCCTCCAACCAGAACCGCAGCGGTTTGCCTTGTTCGGGCCAAAGACGCAGTTGCTCGATAGGGGAAATGTCCCAGCGTTGAACTTTGGTCAGGGCGTCGAGAAAGCGTTGTTCTTGCTCCATCACCGCGGGTGAGCAGACTCTACGGGTGCTGCCAACCATGCCAAAGTGAAACTTCTCGCCTTCTTGCGCGTATGGCGCGAACCAATGGTTACAGCCGGCGTTGCCATAGGCGCGGCCATCTTTGCCTAAAGTCATGGTCAGGTGGCTACGGTCGACCAAAGGACGGTCGCCAATCCATTCCAGTAAATAGCTCTGATCTTGCTGCACGCCTGGAGGCTGGGCAACGCAGCCCAACAGCGTGCTGCCAAGTAAACCAAGAAAAACGGCCCCTCTCATGCGGCTTGCTCCTGGCATTTACGGCAAAGGTGCTTATCGCCCTCGGTTTTCCAGCCCAACTCGGCAATGCGAGCAGCGGCTGCCGGTTTTTGTGCTTTGGTGCCCAGCTTGGCGTCGACTGCAAACTCGAACTTCAATTCGACCTGGCACCCGTTGCAGTTGACCTGCCATTGGTGGATCGCCAATTCTGCGAATGCCGGACCTTGAGCCACCGCGACCCATTGGCCACGAGGATTGATCAAGTGCCGGACCTTTTCAACGGTCAGGCGCATGGACAACTCCTTGCTGCCTTTAAGCGTGACCAAAAGAACATCGTCGGCGTGAATCGAGCCGCCGTTGCCGGTGACTTGATAACGCCCTGGCGCCAGTGCACGGACTTCGGTCAAGGTGTGTTGTGGGTTAAGCAGGCTGTAGCGGAAATCGTGTTCGACCATGGGTCCTCCAAATCTGCGCGCATCCTACCAGTTTTTAGCCCTCTACCAGATTCTGTGGTGACCCCTCCGCCCAGCGGGCAATGTTGTCCAAGGTTGTTTGGGCAATAGCGCCCAACGCCTCGCGGGTCAAGAACGCTTGATGCGCGGTAATAATCACGTTAGGGAATGTCAGCAGGCGCGCTAGCACATCGTCTTGCAACGGTTGATCAGAGCGATCTTCGAAGAACAGTTTTGCCTCTTCTTCATAGACATCCAGCCCCAGGTAACCCAGTTGCCCGCTTTTCAGTGCTTCGATCAAGGCTGGCGTGTCGACCAGTGCGCCGCGACCGGTATTGATCAACATGGCGCCGGGCTGCACCTGCGCCAATGTTGCGCTGTTAATCAAATGTTTGCTTTGAGGGGTCAGCGGGCAATGCAGGCTGATGATCTGTGCTTGCCCCAGCAACTCCGGCAGGCTCAGGTATCGGGCGCCCAGTGCCATAACGACAGGATTTGGATAAGGGTCATAGGCGAGCAGGGTGCAGCCAAATCCGGCCATGATTCGGGCGAAGGTTGCGCCAATCTGACCTGTTCCGACGATGCCGACCGTTTTACCCACCAGGTCGAATCCGGTCAGCCCATGCAGGCTAAAGTCCCCGTCGCGGGTACGGTTGTAGGCGCGGTGCAGGTGTCGATTCAACGCCAGAATCAAAGCCACGGCGTGTTCGGCCACGGCATGGGGAGAATACGCCGGAACTCGCACCACGCTGAGGCCCAGCTTTTGCGCGGCCGGTAAATCGACGTGGTTGAAACCTGCTGAGCGCAAGGCTATCAAGCGCGTGCCGCCTGCGGCCAATTGCTCCAATACCGGAGCACTGAGGTCATCATTGATGAATGCGCACACCACCGGGTGGTGGTCTGCCAGCGCAACGGTGTCCAGGTTCAGCCGTGCAGGTTGAAAGTGCAGGTCCACGCCGCTGGGTAACGTGGCGGCGAGAAAGCTTTCGCGATCATAGTTCTGGCTGCTGAAGACGAGCGTGCGCATAACTAAACCTCATTGGCGATGATGTTTTTTCGCAGGCACCCGGTCGATGGTGGGAGCAGGCTTGCCTGCGAATGGCTTAATGAGATTTGCCTGATAAACCGCCTTCGTCGGCAAGCCACACAAGTATTTCGTTCGGCACAAGGTATAACCGATTCATTTGACGCGGTTGTTGCTTTGGATCAAGCGCTCACGCGGGCTTCTATGGCCAGCCTATTGATCGCCATGGCCAGTTCGTCGAGGGCTGCGTCGGCTTCGGGGGCGTCTTTTTTTAGCAGGGTTTCACTGCGTTGACACGCGGCGCGCAATTGCGGGACCCCGCAGTAACGGGTCGCACCGTGTAGTCGATGCACACGTTCGATCAGTGCCGATTTGTCGTTGGATTCCCGGGCGTTGCGAATCGCTTCGCGGTCGGTGTCCAGCGATGCAAGGAGCATGGCCAGCATGTCTGCCGCTAGATCGGCTTTTCCCGCCGCCAGGCGCAAACCTTCCTCATGGTCCAGCACATGCAGGTCGACACCGTTTCGTGCGTTTTCATTAGTGCGCTCAGGCGCTTGGTTGCGCAATGCGAGACCTGTCCATTTGAGTACCACCTGCGCCAGTTGCCGCTCACTGATCGGCTTGGTCAGGTAGTCGTCCATACCGCTTTGCAACAATGCGCGCTTTTCATTCGCCATGGCGTGGGCGGTGAGAGCGACAATCGGCAGCGAAGTGCTCTGACGCTCAACCTCCCAGGCGCGAATCGCTTCAGTGGCTTGGCGCCCGTCCATGCCTGGCATTTGTACGTCCATCAGCACCAAGTCGAACGCCTCCTTCTGCACGGCATATACCGCTGCGTAGCCGCTGTCGACCGCTACAACATTAGCGCCCATGTCTTCGAGCAACGTTTGCACTAACAGCAGATTGGCCGGGTTGTCGTCAACACACAGCAGGCGCGGCGCCCGACTCGATAACGGCTCGGAGGTATCGCTGCGTTGCTGTCGCGGTTGGATCAATTCAGATAGGGCACGACGTAATTTACGCGTACACGCGGGCTTGGCCTGCAGCTGACTATGGGCATTGGGCACGGCCAACTGGAACTGTGCCTGCTCTGTGGTTGGGCAAAGCACCAAAACCTTGCAGCCCAAGTTTTCCAAGTCCCAAATATGCTGACGCAAGCGCTCAGGTGGCAATTCATGGGCAGTGATGCCCAAGACGGCCAAGTCAATGCCTTGGGGCGTTTCGTGGGCGGCGGTGACGCCGTTAATCAGGCTTTCGAGGTTGCTGAAGGTGAGTGCTTCGAGGCCACAATCTTCCAGTTGATGTTGCAAGGCCTGGCGCGCCAATTCGTGATTTTCCAGCACCGCGACTCGCCGCCCTAACAACGGCGCAGAGGGTAAGTCCTCTAAATCGCCTCGAGTTTTCGGCAGGTTCAAGCTGATCCAGAATTCCGACCCTTCACCCGGCGTACTGTCGACGCCTATTTCTCCGCCCATTTGTTCAATTAGTCGCTTGGAAATCACCAGTCCGAGTCCGGTGCCGCCCGGCTGTCGGGACAGCGAGTTGTCCGCCTGGCTGAATGCCTGGAACAGCGCACGCACGTCCTGGCTGGAGAGGCCGATGCCGGTGTCTTGCACGCTGATACGCAGTTGTACACTGTCTTCCTGCTCATCTTCGAGCATGGCGCGGGCGACAATGGTGCCTTCCCGAGTGAACTTAATCGCGTTGCTGACCAGGTTTGTGAGAATTTGTTTGAGTCGCAGCGGGTCACCCAGCAACGCCAAAGGCGTGTCGCGGTAAACCAGACTCACCAGCTCCAGCTGTTTGGCGTGGGCGGCCGGGGCGAGAATGGTCAGGGTATCCTGGAGCAGATCACGCAAATTGAAAGGAATGCTGTCCAGGACCAACTTGCCAGCTTCGATTTTCGAAAAGTCGAGAATCTCGTTAATAATGCTCAGCAGGCTATCGGCGGATTTTTCGATGGTGCCCAGATAGTCCAGCTGACGCGGAGTCATCTCACTTTTCTGCAGCAAATGAGTGAAGCCGAGAATCCCGTTGAGTGGCGTGCGAATCTCGTGGCTCATGTTGGCGAGAAATTCGGATTTGATCCGACTTGCTTCCAGTGCTTCTTTGCGCGCCAAGTCCAGTTCAATGTTCTGGATTTCGATGGTTTCCAGATTTTGCCGAACGTCTTCCGTGGCCTGATCAATGCTGTGTTGCAGTTCTTCCTGCGCATTTTGCAGGGTGGCGGCCATGCGGTTAATGCCCGAGGCTAGCTCGTCTAGCTCCAAACTGCCCAATGGGGGCAATCGGACTTCCAGATTGCCGTCCTTGAGTTGCGCCACGGCAACTTTGATACGGTTAATGGGCACGCTGATGGTGCGGCTCATGCGCAACGCTACAATTGCGGTCAGCATCAGGCCGGTGGCGATCAATAACAAGCTGGCGAACAGGCTGCGATAGCCTCTTAGCAATGTTCCGTTATGGGACAGTTCAAGTTCTACCCAGCCCAGCAGGCGATCAGCCTCCGCGGGGATCACCTCGCCCGTCAGGTGGCGTTGGCGGCCAAACACCGGCAATAAAAATCGCGTGGCGTCGTTGCCTGAGCGTTGCAGCAAGTGTGTGCTGTTTCCAACCGGTTGTTGATTGATCATGCTGGGCCCCGCATGGGACAGCAAGGTGCGGTCTGCATCCAGAAACGAGACGGATCGCACGTCACCGATTTCCAAAGCTTGTCCCGCAATGCGTTCGAGCAACACATGGTCGTTGCGGCCCAATGCAGGGGCGGCCAGCGGTGCCAGCTCTTCGGCGATCATTTCGCCGCGCTGCATGAGCTGAGCTTGCAGGTCCGAAAGTTGCATCCACGTGAAGTAACCGCCAAGAACCCCCGCCATCAGCAGGGCAGGAACGAGGGTTAACAGCAATACACGGCCTTTAATACCCAGCTTGTTCAGCACGCTATTTCTCCAGCATCCAAGCCAACATGTTCAAGACCGCAGTGTAGCGAGTTGCTTGCGCGCTATCTCGGCAAATCTTTGCCGAACTCTGTGTGTGGCTTGCCAACGACGGCACCCATGCAGGCGACCCAGGTTTCAGGTCGACATCGGCGGCGCGATGGATGGACCTTTTCGCAGACAAGCCTGCTTCTACAGTTGTCCTGCGTTTGTTGCGCGACAGAGCGGCGGCGAAGACGCTAGGGCATCCCCTACAGAAAGTGAGCACCTACGCTGCGTTATAGCGTTCAGTTATAGGCCGCACATTTTGCGTGATATGGGGTTTTGACGTTTGCCGTTATGATAGGCGCCCCGCAGTCTGGATTGCGAAAACGCCATGACCTTGCAGTATCAAACCATCGCCGATTGCGTCGGCAACACCCCACTGGTGCGTTTACAACGTTTGGCCGGTGAAACCTCTAACACCCTGCTGTTAAAGCTTGAGGGCAACAACCCCGCCGGCTCGGTGAAAGACCGCCCGGCGCTGTCGATGATTACCCGCGCCGAACTACGCGGGCAGATCCATCAGGGCGATACGCTAATCGAAGCGACCTCGGGCAATACGGGCATCGCATTGGCCATGGCCGCTGCGATCAAAGGCTATCGGATGATTTTGATCATGCCGAGCAACGCCAGCGCCGAGCGTAAAGCTGCAATGACTGCCTATGGCGCCGAGTTAATTTTAGTCAGTAAGGAGCAGGGCATGGAAGGCGCCCGCGACTTGGCTGAACGTATGCAGGCCGAAGGCCGTGGCAAGGTGCTTGATCAATTCGCAAACGGTGATAACCCCGAAGCGCATTACACCAGCACCGGCCCGGAAATCTGGCAGCAGACGGGTGGCACCATTACCCACTTCATCAGTTCCATGGGCACGACAGGCACTATCATGGGTGTCTCCCGATACCTCAAGGAGCAAAATCCCGACGTACAGATCATCGGCTTGCAGCCCATGGACGGTGCGTCGATCCCCGGTATTCGGCGCTGGCCGCAAGAGTATTTACCGCGCATCTATCAAGCGGATCGCGTGGACCGGATTGTCGATATGGCCCAGGCCGAAGCCGAAGACGTTATGCGTAAGCTGGCTCGGGAGGAGGGGATTTTTTGCGGTGTGTCTTCAGGCGGAGCGGTGGCCGGCATGTTGCGGTTATCCCGTGAAGTCGAGAATGCGGTCATGGTCGCTATTATTTGTGACCGAGGCGACCGTTACTTGTCGACCGGCGTCTACGACGAACCTAACTGATGGCCAAGCAAGAACGTGGCCTTCGTTTTCAGCCCACTGGCGGCACCAAAGCGCCGCAAGTGCCTACCGGTAAAAAACAACGCCTGACCATTGAGCGATTAGCTAATGACGGCCGTGGCATTGCTTTTTTTGAAGGCCGCACCTGGTTTGTTAGCGGTAGCCTGGCCGGAGAAGAAGTGGAAGCCCGTGTGCTGAATGCTCACGGCAAAGTCGTTGAAGCGCGCACTGAACGGGTGTTTCAAGCCAGCGCCATGCGCCGGTTGGCCCCATGCGTGCATTTCGGTCGTTGTGGCGGTTGCAGCGTTCAGCATATATCCCATGACGAACAACTTGCCCTCAAACAGCGCATGCTCGCCGAGCAATTGACCCGCGTCGCGGGCGTCGAGCCCGATGAGTGGGCGCTGCCGTTGACCGGTCCTGAGTTTGCCTACCGTCGCCGGGCGCGAGTCGCCGTACGTTGGGACGCTAAAACAAAGCGATTGGACGTGGGGTTCCGTGCGGCATCGAGTCAAGACATCGTGGGTATCGACGAATGTCCGGTGTTGGTACACGCTTTGCAGCCGATCATGGCGCAGTTACCGGCCATGTTGCGGCAGTTCAGCAAGCCTCAGGTGTTGGGTCACGTTGAGTTGTTCAGTGGTTCATCGACGGCCGTGTTGTTACGCCATACTGCACCGCTAGCCGAGGCAGATCTGGCGTTGTTGCACAGGTTTTGCGCTGCACATCAATCGCAGCTGTGGTTGCACGGTGAGGGGGCGCCGCAACCGGTGGACCCTACGCAAGCTTTGGGCTATCGACTCGAACAGTGGGATTTGCAGCTGGCGTACCGGCCTGGCGACTTCATTCAGGTCAACGCTGCTGTTAACGCGGCGATGATTGCGCAGGCGATGGAATGGCTGGCACCGAAGGCCGATGAGCGTATTCTCGATCTGTTCTGTGGATTGGGTAATTTTGCCTTACCGCTGGCCAAACAAGCCCGGCAAGTGGTGGCGGTAGAAGGTGTTGCGACCATGGTGGAGCGGGCTTGTGCCAATGCGGTGAGTAATGATCTGCATAACGTGATGTTCGTTCAGTCGGATTTATCGCAACCGCTGGCAGACGCAAGCTGGGCCGCAGAGCGTTTTTCTGCGGTACTCTTGGACCCGCCGCGCGATGGTGCTTTTGAGGTCGTGCGCAAGGTTTCTACTTTAGGTGCCCAACGGTTGCTTTATGTGTCATGCAACCCGGCAACTTTAGCGCGCGACACTGTCGAATTGATCAAGCAAGGCTACCGATTAAAACGTGCCGGTATCCTCGATATGTTTCCGCAGACGGCACATGTCGAGGCGATGGCTTTATTTGAGACGAGTAAGTAAGCAGTACGGCTTAAGGAAATGAGTCTACCGTCTACAGGGAATCTCGTTTAATCCGACTGACCCGCGAACGCACAGCCCCCGCCAGCCTAGCAGGGAGCGTTTGCTCAAGAAGGTCAGCGACTAAAGGCGCTTTTCATCGCGCCGTAGGGAAGGTAAGCAACATGGTACAGGTGAGAGCGCACCAGCCGATCAACACCGATGGCAGTATCAATCTCGATGCATGGCTCGATCATGTAGTCAGCGTCGACCTCGCATTAGACCGACAAGCATTGAAGGAAGCGTGCGAGTTTGCCCGTCATGCCGAGCAGCAAGACAATGCCTCAAAAAATCTTTGGGCAGAAGGCACCTCAAGTTTTCAGGCTGGCCTGGAAATCGCCGAAATCCTCGCGGACCTCAAACTGGATCAAGACTCCTTGATAGCTGCGGTCATCTACCGAGGGGTGCGTGAAGGCAAGATTCAACTACCAGAGGTCACCCAACGCTTCGGCCCGACGGTCTCGAAACTGATCGACGGCGTGCTGCGTATGGCCGCAATCAGCGCCAGTCTCAGTCCTCGTCAGTCTTTGGTACTGGGCAGCCAAGCGCAGGTAGAAAACCTGCGCAAGATGCTTGTGGCCATGGTCGATGACGTACGTGTTGCGCTGATCAAGCTAGCGGAACGCACTTGCGCTATTCGTGCGGTGAAAAACGCTGCTGAGGAAAAGCGCAACCGGGTTGCCCGGGAAGTATTCGATATTTATGCACCGCTGGCTCACCGTTTAGGCATTGGTCACATCAAGTGGGAGTTGGAGGATCTGTCATTCCGCTACTTGGAGCCTGATCAGTACAAACAGATTGCCAAACTGCTCCATGAACGTCGTCTCGACCGCGAGCGGTTTATCAGCGATGTTATGGGTCAACTTGAAAACGAGCTGCTGGCCACCGGTGTGAAGTCCAACATTAGCGGTCGTGCCAAGCACATTTATTCGATCTGGCGCAAAATGCAGCGCAAAGGGCTGGAATTCAGCCAGATCTATGACGTGCGTGCGTTACGGGTGCTGGTACCCGAGGTGCGCGATTGCTACACCGCGTTGGGTATCGTGCATACGCTGTGGCGGCACATTCCCAAAGAATTCGACGACTATATCGCCAACCCCAAGGAAAATGGCTACCGCTCGCTGCACACGGCGGTTATTGGCCCTGAAGGTAAGGTGTTGGAAGTGCAAATCCGCACTCACGCCATGCATGAGGAGGCGGAGCTGGGAGTTTGCGCGCACTGGCGCTACAAAGGTACCGACGTCAAATCCGGGTCAAATCATTACGAGGAAAAAATCTCCTGGCTTCGTCAGGTTCTTGAGTGGCATGAAGAGCTGGGCGATATCGGTGGCTTGGCAGACCAGTTGCGGGTCGATATCGAGCCGGACCGGGTTTATGTGTTCACCCCGGATGGCCACGCCATTGACTTGCCCAGAGGCTCAACGCCGCTGGACTTCGCTTATCGGGTGCACACCGAGATTGGCCATAACTGTCGCGGGGCGAAGATCAACGGGCGCATCGTGCCGCTCAACTACAGCCTGCAGACTGGTGAGCAGGTCGAGATTATCACCAGAAAACACGGAACACCGAGTCGTGATTGGTTGAACTCGAACCTGGGTTACATCACCACGTCTCGGGCGCGGGCCAAGATCGTACACTGGTTCAAACTACAGGCCCGCGATCAAAACGTCGCTGCTGGTAAGACACTGCTTGAACGTGAACTCGCGCGACTGGCGCTGCCGCAAGTGGACTTCGACAAGTTGGCGGAAAAAGCCAACCTGAAAATTGCCGATGACATGTTTGCCGCTCTGGGGGCTGGCGATCTGCGTTTAGCGCAATTGGTCAACTTGGCGCAGCAGTTAGTCGAGCCGGAACGTGGCAACGAACAGATTGAACTGATCCCCCGCAAGGCCACCGGATACAAGCCAGGCAAACGCGGTGATATTCAAATTCAGGGCGTCGGCAACCTGATGACGCAAATGGCCGGTTGTTGCCAGCCACTGCCTGGCGATGCGATCGTCGGTTACATTACACAAGGCCGTGGCGTCAGCATTCACCGTCAGGATTGTGCGTCGGTACTGCAATTGGGTGGCCGCGAGCCTGAGCGGATTATTCAGGTCAGTTGGGGGCCGGTGCCAGTGCTCACTTACCCGGTGGACATCGTTATCCGCGCCTACGATCGCTCCGGTTTGCTGCGTGACGTTTCCCAGGTTCTGCTCAACGAGCGGATCAACGTATTGGCGGTCAACACCCGTTCAAACAAGGAAGACAACACGGCACTCATGTCGCTGACGATCGAGATTCCGGGGCTGGACGCATTAGGGCGTTTGCTGGGGCGAATTTCCCAGTTGCCAAACATCATCGAAACCCGGCGTAACAGAACGCCTTAAAAGCAGCATCAAGTGGCAAGCTTTAAGCTGCAAGAAAGGAATAAACAGCCTCAACTTGCCGCTTGAAGATTGCCGCTTGAGGCAGTAACTGAAGGGAAGTTCATGCATAACCTCCAAGACTTACTGCACCTCATGGCCCGACTGCGTGATCCGCAATTCGGCTGTCCGTGGGATATCAAACAGACTTACGCCAGCATTGTTCCGCATACCCTGGAAGAAGCATATGAAGTTGCCGATGCGATTGAGCGCGGTGACTTTGATCATTTACAGGGCGAGTTGGGCGATTTGTTGTTTCAGGTGGTGTATTACAGCCAGCTGGCCCGTGAAGAAGGTCGCTTCGAATTCGACGGTGTGGTCGACAGCATTACGCGCAAACTGATACGTCGTCATCCGCATGTGTTCCCCACGGGCGATATATATGCGCCTCTGGAAGCTCCCCGCTTGGACGAAGCCCAGGTCAAACAGCGCTGGGAAGAAATCAAGGCTCAAGAGCGTGCGGAAAAGGCCGAGGCGCCGGAGCAATTATCGCTGCTGGACGATGTGCCAAACGCATTGCCAGCTTTGTCTCGGTCGGTAAAATTGCAGAAGCGCGCAGCCCAGGTTGGATTCGACTGGCCCGATGCCTTGCCGGTGCTCGACAAGGTTCGCGAAGAGCTCGACGAAGTGCTGGAGTCCATGGCTGATGACGATACCGAGGGGGTTGCCGAAGAGATCGGCGATTTGCTGTTTTCGGTGGTCAACTTGGCCCGTCACCTCAAAATCGATCCAGAAACGGCCTTGCGTGCAGCCAACGCTAAATTCGAAAGACGCTTTCGATTCATCGAACAGGTATTGCGCGAAACCCACCGTCCCATAGAAAATTGCACCCTCGAAGAATTGGACGCTCTGTGGGGCGAAGCCAAACGTCAGGAAAAGAACGCACCATGAGTATTTCCCTTCGCGATCAGTTGCTCAAAGCAGGCTTGGTCAATCAAAAGCAGGCCAAGCAGGTCGGCAAAGATAAGCAGAAAGAACAGCGTCTGGTGCACAAGGGCCAGATAGACGCTGATGATTCCCAGAAGCGTGCGGCCCAGGAGGTCATGGCTGAGAAGGCCAAGCGGGATCAGGAGCTCAATCGTCAACAGCAGGAGAAGGTCGAGCAAAAAGCTCGTGCCGCCCAGGTCAAGCAGTTGATCGAAGTGTCGCGCTTGCCGAAGCTGACCACCGAAGACTATTACAACTTTGTCGACGATAAGAAGGTCAAGCGTATCTCGGTCAATGCCTTGATGCGTAACAAGCTCAGTGCAGGTTCGTTGGCCATCGTTCATCACGCGGGCGCTTACGAGATTATCCCTCGTGAAGCTGCGCTGAAGATTCAGGAGCGCGATCCACGCCGAATTGTATTGCTTAACGTGCCAACGGAAGCGCCAGATGCGGATGACCCGTACGCGGCTTATCAGGTGCCTGATGACCTGATGTGGTAAGCCTCTGTGCCGAATAAACGAAACCCGCCGCGGCGGGTTTTGTTTTTAATGCGATTCCGAAATGACGTCTTACGATGTGCGCTGGCTTTCCAGGTCTTCCAACTCGGCTTTGTATTGATGAGCTTCCGTCTCGTTATGGAACATCCCAACCAACAAGTCCTGTTGATGTACATCCCAGACCTGCTGGCCAGAGGCCTGGCTTTCATGGGAAAGGTGGGAAAAGTCGCGTTCAGTAACTTTTACGGTCATCTAGAAGACTCCTAACACTTATGTCTGCGACAACGCGTCGCAGGGGTCTTTTATATATTTTGTTAGCAGCCTAAGTAAATAGCTTTTATTTGCAATTCACCTTTGCAAAAAATGAAAAAATAGCTCTGGGTCGCGCGATGTAAGGGCGCGCGGCAGAAGAAGTCAGTATGAAGAAAAGTTTACTCAAACAGCTCTCGGTCAGTTTCGGCCAAAGTCACGTGGGAGATGCTGCCCCGTTTTCGACACCGCGCTGTTGTGCGGCGAACCCTGGACATTTAGCGAGCTGCCGAAGGCCGCGATAAGCTCGGCATGACCTTCAGCGGTTTAAGCCATCCACCGGGGTCCTGACGAATCGTCAGCCTTCGGCATGTTCTAAATATGTGCTTAAGTTGCGGTCATAAAAAGCCCCGCTAAAAAGCGGGGCCCTGGAGTCGCGTGTTTTCAAGTCAATTAACTGCCTTTGACTGTCCGGCCGTTTACAGTCCCGTCTTGCAGCATGATGTTGTATTCCTTGCCATCGGTTTCAACCTGTTGCAAGCGGACCAGCAGGTAGTCCCAATCTTTAGCGAACCACATCACCGTGGTGCGTTTGCTTTGTGTTGGATCACGCACGCGCTCAACTTTGATTGCCTGAACTTGGCCCGCCTTGGTGGAAACCTTTTCTGAGCCCAGCACTCGGAAGTCATAGGTATCGACCTCATCGCCATCGACGACCTGATAGCTCATGCTTTTTTTGCCCGCGGCGACATCGTTCTGCAATGCCAACTGATACGTCGATTTGTCGAGAATGCCGCGGTTGAGCGGAACGGTGAACGCGGTGCCGCGGTCTGTGCCGTTGATTACTTTCGCCGCCCAGTCGAAGTTCATTTCAATGGTCTTGGATTTACCCAGGCCGCCGCGCTCAAAATTGTAGGTCTGAGGTAGCAGCGTGTCTTTGTCGATTTTCAGCGTGCTGCCTTCAGTCAGGCTAGCGATCATCATCGAAGCCTTGAAGCTCAAGGTCCAAGTGTCATTGGCATTTTTTACTAGGCTGCGTTGAGCGGTGCCGCCGCTAATGGGCAGTTGCTTCCAGTCAGCAGTGTACGAAGCAGAGTAGGGTTGCAGGTCAGTGGCCTGAACAGCAGGCAGTGCGAGCAAGGCGAAAGCGAACAGCAAAGCGCGACGCATAGTATCTCCTAAGTTCGAATCAAGTGGCCACGGGCCTCAAGTAACTGGCCGTCCAGCGAGACGCCATGTTCGCCAAGCCTCAATCGGCCTTCGGCAAACCAGCGAATGGCTAGCGGATAAATTTCATGTTCCTGAGCATGAACGCGCAGCGCCAGGCTGCTGGTTGAATCATCCGACTTAACCGAAACGACTGCCTGTACGACCAGAGGACCTCCATCGAGTTCCTCCGTCACGAAATGCACGCTGCAGCCGTGCTCGTTGTCGCCAGCTTCCAATACCCGCTGGTGAGTGTGCAAGCCTTTATAGCGTGGAAGCAGGGATGGGTGAATATTGATCAAGCGGCCGTGATAGTGGCGAACGAACGTGGTGCTCAAGATTCGCATGAAGCCGGCCAGTACTACGAGCTTAGGTTCGAAGGTGTCAATCAACTCGATCAGTGCGGCATCGAAGGCCTCACGACACTCAAATGCCGTGTGGTCCAGAACACGGGTTTCGATGCCTGCGGCTTTGGCGCGCTGCAGCCCGAAGGCATCTGCACGGTTGGAGATCACCGCGCAGATCCTGGCCGGTTGATCGACGCCTTGGAGGCGGTCGATCATGGCTTGCAAGTTACTGCCGGTGCCGGATAACAGCACCACCACATCACACGTTGACATCAGTGTGCCTTGAGGTTTTTTAACTCGACCTGCGCTTGGCCTTCAACGGCTTTCGCGATCTGACCAATAACCCATGGCTGCTCTCCTGCTTCACGCAGCACGTTCAATGCGATGTCGACGTGTTCTTGAGCAACGCAGATGACCATGCCAACGCCGCAGTTGAGGACACGGTGCATTTCTGTTTCAGCGACATTGCCTTGCTGTTGCAACCAGTCGAATACCGCCGGACGTTGCCAGCTGGCAACGTCGACCACGGCCTGAGTCCCCTTGGGCAATACGCGCGGGATGTTGTCCAGCAGACCGCCGCCCGTGATATGCGCCATCGCCTTGACTGCGCCTGTGTCCTTGATCAACTTGAGCAACTGCTTGACGTAGATACGAGTCGGCGCCATCAACAGATCGGTCAGCGGCTTGCCGTCGAGCTGGATGGCTTCGATATCGGCACCGGCGACTTCGATAATCTTGCGGATCAGCGAGTAGCCGTTCGAGTGCGGGCCGGAAGACGGCAGGGCCAGCAGTGCGTCACCAACCGCGACCTTCGAGCCATCGATGATGTCGGCTTTTTCCACAACGCCAACGCAGAAGCCGGCCAGATCGTAATCTTCGCCTTCGTACATGCCTGGCATTTCAGCCGTTTCGCCGCCTACCAGCGAGCAACCTGCCAGTTCGCAGCCTGCGCCAATGCCGGTCACGACTTGGGTCGCCGTTTCGACGTTTAGCTTGCCGGTGGCGTAGTAATCAAGGAAGAACAGCGGCTCGGCACCACATACAATCAGATCGTTGACGCACATCGCCACGAGGTCAATGCCGATGGTGTCGTGTTTATTGAGGTTCAGCGCCAGACGCAGCTTGGTGCCCACGCCATCTGTGCCGGAAACCAATACCGGTTGCTTGTACCCAGCCGGGATTTCGCAAAGGGCGCCGAAACCACCCAGGCCGCCCATGACTTCCGGACGCTTGGTGCGCTTGGCAACGCTTTTGATGCGCTCAACCAATGCTTCACCGGCGTCGATGTCTACACCGGCGTCTTTGTAGCTCAGGGAGGGTTGCTTGCTCATAATCCAGGCCTTTAGGGGGGATTCGGGGATTCGACTGGCGAAACAGGGCCGTTCAAAAAACAATGCGTGCAAGATAACGCTTTATTTTAGGGGCCGCAGCCTTCGTCAGTCTGTGAAGGCGCGCGATTTTATCAGGCTTACAGAGCAGCGGCCATCCTTAGGCCGACCGACAGGCTTCTGAGAAGAAAATAATTCATCTATGTACTCGCGCTGGCTCGTTCGTCGGCGCCTGTATAAGGTGGGGCTATGATTATTTGTGAATGATTCGTCCTGCTGCGTGGTCTCAACCGCACTAGTTGTCTCATGCGTTTAATTTTTTGTCATTTTTGGCCTTCGGGAATCCTCAATGCGTCTTCCTACCCAGTGTTTTTCTAAGCTGCTGTTTGCCAGCTGCCTCTCGCTTGTCAGCCTGCCCGGCTTTGCCGAAACCGTCAGCAATCTGTACCAAGTGCGCGAACCGGTTACCGGGCAATCTCCTGAAGAGCGCACGCAAGCGACCCAGCGCGCCCTCGAAACCCTGGTTTTGCGCCTGACCGGAGACCCGAAGGCTGCGCAAAGTGCCGGTTTGTCTGAGGTGCGCAAAGATCCGCAGCAGATCATTAGCAAATATGGCTATGAAGCAGGCCCGCCGGAAAGCTTGCTGGTGGATTTCGACCCGGTCAGTGCCGACAATTCGTTACGCAAAGCAGGCCTTCCATTGTGGGGCACTAACCGCCCGACCATTTTAGGCTGGTGGTTGAACGATGCATCGGACGGTTCTAATTTGGTTGGCGATGGACAGGCGTTGGCTGAACCCCTGCGCCGCGCTGCGCAGCACCGTGGCCTGCCGCTACGTTTACCACTGGCTGACTTGAGTGAGCAAATTGTCGCCACCGCGAAGAACCTCGAAGGCACAGACTCCGCTCCTTTAAAGTCCGCCTCCGATCGATACGGCGCTGATGCCTTGCTTGCCGTGCATGCCCGTGAAGATAACGGGAAGTGGCAGGGGGTATGGCGTCTATGGCTGGGGTCACAACGTGAGCAAGGCACCGCCACGGGTGTAGATACCGCGGCATTGGCCGACGCGGTGATGCTAGCGGTGAGCGAGCGCCTTGCCCCGCATTTTGTGGTCAAGCCCGGAATATCGACCGGTTTGGTGTTGCACGTGCAAGGCATGACTCTGGAGCGCTACGCGCAATTGGGCCGGTTGCTGGATCCGTTTGGTGCGAAGCTGAAAACCGTGGAGGGGGATTCCATTACCTATGACCTTAGCGGCAGTGCTGACCAATTGCGGTCACAGTTGTCACTGGCTAAGTTACAAGAAGTTCCGGCCAGCGAGATAGTGCCATTGGCACCAATCCAGCCTGTCGTTGCTGGCGCAATAGCGCCTGTTGTGCCCGCACAGCCGTCGTCCTCATCGCAGCAGTTAAATTTCCGCTGGTAGATACGAATGTTGCATAACGTTTTAATTCTCGGGTGTTAAGGGGCGGTAATGGCTGATACACGTCGTTGGTTCTGGATTGGTGGGGTTGCCCTGCTGTGCGTATTTGTATTTTTGCTGCACCCGATTCTGACTCCGTTTTTGATCGCGCTACTTCTGGCGTACATGGCAGACCCTTTGGTCGATCGCCTGGAAACCGTCGGATTATCGCGCACGCTGGGCGTAGTAGTGGTGTTTACGCTGTTCACCTTGGTGTTCATGACTTTGTTGTTGGTGTTAGTACCCATGCTCGCCAAGCAACTGTTTCGACTGTATCAACTTGCACCGCAAATTCTCGATTGGTTGCAGCACACGGCATTGCCGTGGACGCAGGCCAAGTTGGGTCTGGCGGAGGGTTTCTGGAAGTTCGATAAGGTCAAGTCCGCTATCTCGGAACACATGGGCCAGACCGGCGACATTGTTGGTGTCGTCCTGGCGCAAGCCACTGCATCAAGCTTGGCGCTGATAGGGTTGCTCACCAATCTGGTGCTGATCCCGGTGGTGTGCTTCTACCTGTTGCGTGACTGGGACGTGATGATGGCAAAAGTGCGTAGCCTGTTGCCGCGTCATCGCGAAGGACAAATCGTCAAGTTGGCCGGCGAATGCCACGAAGTCTTAGGCGCATTTATTCGCGGGCAGTTGTTGGTCATGGTCGCCTTGGGATTTATTTACGCAGCGGGCTTGATGTTGGTCGGGCTGGAGTTGGGGCTATTGATTGGCGTGATTGCCGGTCTCGCCGCCATCGTCCCGTACATGGGGTTCGTGATTGGGATCGGCGCGGCGATAATTGCCGGGTTGTTTCAGTTTGGCGGCGATCAGTACCCGATGATTGGCATTGTTGCGGTATTCCTCATAGGGCAGGCGCTCGAAGGCATGGTGCTGACGCCGTTGCTGGTGGGCGACCGAATCGGCCTGCACCCGGTTGCGGTCATTTTTGCGATTCTGGCGGGTGGTGAGTTATTTGGATTTACCGGGGTGTTGCTGGCGCTGCCGGTAGCAGCCGTGATTATGGTTGTCGTGCGCCATGCTCATGACGCTTATAAAAAGTCGGACATCTATGACGGAACGGAAGATCTTGATTTGTAGAGATAAATTTCTCCGTAATCTCAATCTTTTGAATTATCAGAGCGCTATGTAGGAACCGCCAAAGGCTGCAATTCAACGGCACTGTCGGTTTTAGCGACGCCACTGAAGGTGGTGCCGCCCTTATCGCAGCCTTCGGCACTTTTTACAGATGAGCGCCGTTACGACAGGCTTGGCAAACCTTTGATTTTGCTACCGCATTGTGTGCCCAGCGTCACCGGTATAAACTTTGCGCACTTTACACAGAGGCCCCCAACGGTTCGCCTGAACCGTTCAGCCAGCATGAAACCGATTCAGCTGCCCTTGGGTGTGCGTCTGCGTGATGACGCCACTTTCATCAATTATTATCCCGGCGCTAATGCCGCAGCACTCGGCTATGTCGAGCGACTTTGCGAAGCCGATGCCGGCTGGACCGAAAGCCTGATTTATTTATGGGGCAAAGACGGCGTCGGCCGTACTCATCTGCTGCAAGCCGCTTGCCTGCGATTCGAGCAACTGGGCGAGCAGGCAGTTTATTTGCCATTGGCGGACCTAATCGGTGAAGGGGTCAAGCTCCTCGATAGCCTTGAGCGGTACGAGCTGGTGTGTCTGGATGATCTGCAAGCGGTGGTTGGCAAGCCAGAATGGGAAGAGGCGTTATTTCACCTGTTCAATCGCCTGCGCGATAGCGGCCGCCGTTTGCTAATTGCGGCGTCTCAATCGCCCCGGGAGTTACCGATCAAGCTGCTGGATCTGAAATCACGTCTGACCATGGCCCTGGTTTTCCAGATGCGCGGGTTGTCTGACGAAGACAAGCTGCGCGCCCTTCAGCTTCGTGCCTCACGCCGTGGCTTGCACCTGACTGATGAAGTCGGTCATTTCATTCTGACCCGTGGCACTCGCAGCATGAGCGCATTGTTCGAGCTGTTGGAGCGCCTGGATCAGGCGTCGTTGCAGGCACAGCGCAAGCTGACCATTCCTTTTTTGAAAGAGACGCTGGGTTGGTAAACCTGTGGTAGTAGCACGCGATCTGCTGTTGCAAACGGCGGCGGCGCTTCGGCACGCTCAGCGCATATTGGTGATAACTGGAGCTGGCTTGTCGGCTGATTCTGGTTTGCCTACCTACCGCGGTTTAGGCGGTCTTTATAACGGCACGACGGCGGACGGTCTGCCTATCGAAATGGCGCTGTCCGGGCCGATGCTGCACCGCGATCCCGCCTTGTGCTGGAAATACATCGCGGAGCTGGGAGGAGCCTGTCTCGGCGCAAAACCCAATGCCGCACATTACGCTATCGCTCAGTTGCAGCGACTCAAGCCTGAATGCTGGGTGTTGACGCAAAATGTCGATGGCTATCATCGGGCGGCGGGCAGTCCGTCTGAGCGCTTGATTGAAATCCACGGCCAGCTGTCCCCGTTGTTTTGCCAATCCTGCGGCGAAGTCGATTCCGAATTGAGTGAGCACCTGCAACGACCGTTACCGCCGCTGTGCAAAAAGTGCCAGGGGGTACTGCGTCCGCCAGTGGTGCTGTTTCAGGAAATGCTACCCGAGCGGGCGCTAGAGACGTTGTACGAAGAGATGGGCAAGGGATTTGATGCCGTATTGACGATCGGCACCACAGCCAGCTTTCCTTACATCCACGAGCCGGTATTGCGCGCAAGGGTTGCCGGAGGCTTTACCGCAGAGATAAATCCACAGCGCACCGATCACAGCGCCGCAATGGATGTGTTTCTGGGCTGTAGAGCCTTAGAGGTTATGGAGTCGCTGATAAGTCACATCTAGATCGATTGAATTTGCAAATGAGGTCGATAGAGGGCATAGTCTCGGCTTCTTTACATATCAACCACGGTCGTGCACATGCTAACTCGGTTCGCACCCCTCGTGCCCCTCGCACTGGTTACATTCCTTTTTGGTTGCGCGGCACAGATGCCCGTCTCGCAACAGCAACAACAGCAGCACTCTCAGGGTTCAATGACCGCGCAGTCTGCACATATTTCGCAGATCGCCGATGGGTCTGATAATGCTGGCGCCTTGTTCTCGGATGAGCTAATTACCGAAAAAGAACTGGCCGAATTCGCAAGCAGTAAGCCTTATCGGATGCCCGTTCTAGCGGACAGCATTCTTGAGCGCGGGATGTCGCTGATTGGTACGCGATACCGTGCAGGCGGCAGCTCGGAGTCCGGTTTCGATTGCAGCGGTTTCATCGGGTACCTGTTCCGCGAACAAGCGGGCATGACTCTACCGCGTTCCACGCGCGAAATGATCAACGTAAAAGCGCCTTTGGTAGCGCGTAACGACCTCAAGCCGGGCGACCTCCTGTTCTTCAGTACCAAAGGCCGTGGTCGCGTCAGTCATGCAGGTATTTACTTGGGTGATGACCAATTCATTCATTCCAGCAGCACGCGCAGCGGCGGTGTTCGGGTAGATAGCCTGGATGACAGTTACTGGAAAAAGACATTTATCGAAGCCAAACGTGCGTTAGCCATGGCTCCGACTACAATTCAGACCCGACACCAGTAAATGGCCGGGGCGGGTAAGCCGCTACCGGCTTACTATGCGCGCTTTCGGCTCTTGGCACAGTAAGCCGCATCCAGATCAGGTTGTTGTGTTTATGTCGAATAGGTTACGTCTTGGCTCATTAGGTGTTTTGGTGGCATTGCTTAGCGCGTGCGCTGGCCATGCTCCGTCGCCTCAAACTCCACGGGTGATCCAGTCCGTGGCTTATGCCCCTTCCGAATACTCTTCTCCGGCTGCCGAAGATGTGCTCTTTCGTGCACTGGGATTGGTCGGCACGCCCTATCATTGGGGCGGTAACACTCCCGATTCAGGATTTGATTGCAGTGGTTTGATTGGTTACGTCTACCGTGACGCGGCTGGCATTGCGCTACCGCGTTCGACCCACGAAATGCTCAGCATGCATGCGCCCAATGTAGACCGCGATGCTTTGCAGTCGGGTGATCTGCTGTTCTTCGCCACCGGCGGCGGCTCAACCGTGAGCCACGCCGGAATCTACGTCGGAGAAGGGCGTTTCGTGCACGCACCCGCTACAGGCGGCACGGTGCGGCTAGATAGTTTGTCCAAACCTTATTGGCAAAAAGCCTACCTCAACGCCAAGCGGGTGATCCATCCAGAGCACTTGGCGCGTAATCCTTAGCAACGACTTCTGCCGCTCCGTCGTCGCATGCAGTTGCGCAGTGACCAAAGGGCGGGCTTGCTCAAGATCGGTCCATTGAGCTAGCCGGCCCAGCGATAGTCAAACTATTAAGGCGTAGCGACTGCTTGTTGTGTTTTGGCCGCCGTCACCCGCCAAACTTTGTTACCCACATCGTCCGCTACCAATACTCCGCCATGTTGATCATTGACAACCCCAACCGGGCGGCCTTGGGCGTTGTCGTCATTGTTTAAAAAGCCGCTCAAGAGGTCCACCGGCGTTCCAGATGGTTTGCCATTGGCGAACGGAACGAACAGTACTTTATAACCGCTGTGCGGATTGCGGTTCCAGGAGCCGTGTTGGCCGATGAACATCCCTTGGTTGAAGGGTGCTGGTAAAGATTTTCCGTCAGCGAAAGTCATGCCCAATGATGCAGTGTGCGGGCCCACCGCATAATCGGGCGAAATGGCCGTGGCCACCAGTTGCGGGTTCTGTGGTTTAACGCGGATGTCGACATGTTGGCCGTAGTAACTGAATGGCCAGCCATAAAAGGCGCCGTCTTTGACCGAGGTCACATAGTCAGGCACCAGATCGCTGCCAATCTCATCGCGCTCATTAACCGCAGTCCATAATTTCCCGGTCTGCGGCTCCCAATCCATGCCATTAGGGTTGCGCAGGCCGGAGGCGAAGATTCTGTGGGCTCCGGTGGCGGCATCAACTTCCCAGATCGACGCTCGACCTAGCTCTTTGTCGAGGCCGTTTTCCCCGACGTTACTGTTAGAACCCACGGTGACGTAGAGCTTCTTGCCGTCCTTGCTGGCAATGACATTTTTGGTCCAGTGGTGATTGATCGTACCTGCCGGCAGATCGGTCACGGTTGTCGGTTCACCACGGATAGCGGTCTGGCCGTTTTCATAGTGATAACGCAGCAATTTGTCAGTGTCGGCGACATAAAAATCGTTACCCACCAGCGTCATACCGAACGGCGAATTAAGGCCCTGCAAAAAAACCGTGCGCGTGTCAGCCACGCCACTATGGTTGCTGTCTCGCAGCAGGGTGATCCGGTTAGCGCTAGGTACGCCTGCACCTGCACGGCCCATGACTTTTCTCATGATCCAACCGCGAATACCCGGAGAATCATCGGGTTTGGCGGGCGAATTGGTTTCGGCGACCAGTACGTCGCCGTTAGGCAGGACGTATAGCCAGCGTGGATGGTCCAAGTCTTCGGCAAACGCAGATACCTGGGTGCCTGCTGCCGCGACCGGTTTCGCGCCCTTGGCCCAGCCCACGGCGGGGGCAATATTGACCGTCGGAATCAGTGTTTTGTTGGGCTCTGGCAACATCGGCGTCGGACCCATGCCATCGGCTACTTTAAGTTGGGACGTTTCACCGCATGCAGTAATGCCAAGGGCCATTAGCAAAAAAACAACTATCTGGGGTCTGAGCAGGGGCATATTGAACTCCATAAAGGCGAAGGGGCGCGTAAGGAGATAGAGGCAATTAAACCGTCGAGGTTCAACCTTTCTCGCGGGATTGGCTGAGTGAGAGGTGGGTCGGCGTTTAAGCCATGGATCGCAGAGCTCCGATCCATTTGTCATCAAGCAAGAAAAGCGCTGATCAGGCTGCTCTTAATAACAGTGCGAGGCCGGGGAAGTATTGGCCCTCTTCGTTGTGCAGGTTGCGGTAACCATAAGGGAAATACCACACGACGGCGCAGGCGTGTTGTTTTTGCAAATCTTCGACGAAATCTTCCAGCTCTTCGACTGTGACGCTCTGCATGATTTTACGTGGTGTAACGAAGAGACCGCCGAGTTTGAGGTGGTTTGCATAACTGGTTTTTTTGGCATCACCGACGATATCCAGCAGCGCGGAGGTCAGGTTTATTTCGCCAAAATATGGCCAGCGTTGAGTGGCTTGGATATATGCGCTGTCATCCGATGTCGCAACAAACAGGCCAGTTCGGGCGCTTCGATTACCATCGTCCTGTTGTTTCTTACTGGGGGCATGTTCTAGCGTGACCATCCGGGCCATCCACGCGGCGCTGGAGAGCATGCCGAGGTTGGTGCGTTCGTCAAACCAATGCGTGCATTCACCTTCTCCCATGACCTGACTGTAACGGTCGATGCAATCGAACCAGCATTCTAAGGCGGGACGAAGGAATTCCAGTCTCGGGTTGCTGATGATCAAGCCGCGCATGGCGCCTACCTTGTTTTTTGGATGCTATCAGAAGTATGGCCTTTTGATATCAAATTAGCCAACAACGGCTTGCTGCCTGGTTTTGACCGCTGGGTGAACAAAGCACATGGCGCGTTGATTGACGCTATACCCCCAACCCTCTACCCTTCGCGACATGTTTCAGGTGCTTCGCAATCTACGATTGGCGAAGTGAAACAGGGAAGCCGGTGAGGACGCGTCAAGCGGTCGATCCCGGCGCTGCCCCCGCAACGGTAAATGAGTCGAAGCTATGCACTCAGCCACTGTGTCCGAAAAAGACATGGGAAGGCGCATAGCGGGGCGTTCCCACTCATGAGCCCGGAGACCGGCCTGATCCATCCAACAGCATCACGGCGGGCGATGCTCTGCGCAGGGCTTTTCATTGGCCGTGCTGGCAGTCAATTTCTGTGCCTTCCGTTTGCTATCGCGTGCCCTGCTCAAGCGGAGAGCTGAGATGAACGAATCCCCCGAACGTGACGAACGCCATTTGGCGCGCATGCAGCGCAAAAAAGCCGTGATCGACGAACGCATCGCCAGTTCACCTGACGAGTGCGGTCTGTTGCTGGTATTGACCGGTAATGGCAAAGGTAAAAGCAGCTCTGCATTTGGCATGCTCGCCCGGGCCATGGGGCACGGTATGCAATGCGGCGTTGTGCAGTTCATCAAAGGCCGCAACAGCACGGGGGAAGAGTTGTTTTTCCGACGTTTCCCTGAGCAGGTTCGGTATCACGTCATGGGCGAAGGCTTTACTTGGGAAACACAGGATCGCCAGCGCGACATCACCGCCGCAGAAGCCGCTTGGGCAGTGTCACAAGAAATGCTCCGTGACCCGACCATCGGTCTGATCGTGCTCGATGAGCTGAACATCGCCCTCAAACATGGTTACCTGGATCTGGAAAAAGTACTCAGCGATCTGCAAGGCCGCCCGCCCATGCAGCACGTGCTGGTAACCGGTCGCGGTGCCAAACCTGAAATGATCGACTTGGCCGACACTGTTTCTGACATTAGCGTCGTCAAGCACGCTTTTCAGGCCGGAATCCGCGCACAGAAAGGCATTGAGTTGTGAGTAACCTTTTATGAGAGCGCCGCGTCATTGCCCGGCGGTGTTAATCGCCGCGCCTGCCTCTGGTCAGGGTAAAACCACGGTCACCGCTGCCTTAGCGCGTCTGCACCGCAATCAAGGGCGCACCGTGCGCGTATTCAAATGCGGCCCGGACTTTCTCGACCCGATGATCCTTGAGCGGGCCAGTGGCGCGCCGGTTTATCAGCTGGATTTATGGATGGTCGGTGCCGATGAAAGTCGCCGTCTGTTGTGGGAGGCTGCGGGCGAAGCTGACCTGATTCTGATTGAGGGCGTCATGGGACTGTTCGACGGCACACCCTCAAGTGCCGACCTGGCGCGCCACTTCGGGGTGCCGGTGTTGGCGGTGATCGACGGCACGGCGATGGCCCAAACCTTTGGTGCATTAGCCTTGGGTCTGGCGCTTTATCAACCGGACCTGCCGTTTGCTGGGGTGTTGGCCAATAGGGTTGGCACTGTGCGGCATGCGCAATTGCTGGAAGGCAGCCTCACCGAAGGATTGCGTTGGTATGGCGCTTTATCGCGGGAAACCGGGATCGAATTGCCGAGCCGTCATTTGGGCTTGGTCCAGGCCAGCGAACTGAATGATCTGGACGCCCGCCTTGATGCAGCCGCAGCTGCATTAGCCAGCACCTGTGAGCTAGCCTTGCCACCGCCGGTCGAGTTCGCAGCCCCCAAAGTTGTCGAGACTGAACCGTCGCTGGCAGGCATCACGATTGCTGTCGCCCATGACGAGGCGTTTGCCTTTCTCTACGGCGCTAACCTCGATTTACTGCGGGCTATGGGTGCCGAGCTGTCGTTTTTCTCGCCTATCCGTGACACTCGGATTCCCGCTGCTGACAGCCTGTATCTACCCGGCGGTTACCCGGAGTTGCACCACGTAACACTGGGACAAAACCGGCCCATGCTGGCGGCCATACGTGCGCACCATGTGGCTGGCAAGCCGTTGTTGGCGGAGTGCGGCGGCATGCTTTATCTGCTCGACGCATTGACCGACGTCGACGGCCAACGTGCCGAATTGGTGGGTCTATTGACCGGCGAAGCGGTGATGCAGAAGCGTTTAGCCGCGTTAGCCTTACAAGCTGTCGAATTGCCCGAAGGCGTCTTGCGCGGGCACACGTATCACCATTCGCTGACCAGCACCGAGTTGCAACCCATCGCCCGTGGCCTGAGCCCCAACGGTGGGCGCGGTGCCGAGGCGGTTTACCGTGACGGTCGGATGACTGCGTCTTATGTCCACTTCTATTTTCCTTCCAACCCCCACGCGGTTGCGGCGCTTTTCAAACCATGAATGATCTGGCTTTCAGCCCTGACGAACGTGCAGCGGTGTACCGTGCAATTGCCGAACGCCGAGACATGCGGCACTTCATCGGCGGCGAAGTGGCCCCCCAATTGTTGGCGCGTCTTTTGGAAGCGGCCCATCAGGCGCCCAGCGTGGGCTTGATGCAGCCGTGGCGCTTTATTCGAATCAGCGACCCGCAGTTGCGCGCGCGTATTCAAGCGCAAGTCGAGGAAGAGCGAATTCGTACCGCTCAAGCCCTGGGCGAGCGCGCGGACGACTTCATGAAGCTCAAAGTCGAAGGCATCAATGAATGCGCGGAAGTCTTGGTCGCCGCGTTGATGGACGACCGCGAACGGCATATTTTTGGTCGCCGTACCTTGCCGGAAATGGACATGGCGTCCTTGTCTTGTGCGATTCAAAATCTGTGGCTAGCCTCTCGCGCCGAAGGATTGGGCATGGGTTGGGTGTCGTTGTTCGAGCCCCAGGCATTGGCTGACTTACTGGGCATGCCAGCCGGGGCCAAACCACTGGCAGTTCTATGCCTGGGACCGGTGGCCGAATTCTATCCGGCGCCGATGCTGGCCTTGGAAGGTTGGGCGCAGATACGGCCATTGAGCGAGTTGCTGTATGAGAACCAGTGGGGTGTGACCCGATGAGTGTTGCGTTATTGAGCGTCGCCGGGGTCGCGTTGGATGCGCTGCTGGGCGAGCCGAAACGCGCACACCCGTTGGTGGCCTTCGGGCGCTTTGCCGATCGAATTGAGCAGCGCTTCAATGCGGCTGGACGTGGATGGCGCAGCCATGGCGTTACCGCCTGGTTCATTGCGGTTGTGCCGTTGACGTTGCTGGCGACGGCGTTAAGTTGGTTGCCCTATGTCGGTTGGCTGGTAGACGTGACAGCGCTGTATTGCGCGCTGGGTTTGCGCAGCCTTGGCGAGCATGTAGAGCCGGTGGCCAAGGCGTTGCGTGGCGATGATTTGAATGAAGCGCGGCGCCGGGTATCGTACTTGGTCAGCCGACAGACGGCGGAGCTGGACTCAACTGAAGTGGCCCGCGCCGCGACTGAATCGGTGTTGGAAAATGGCAGCGATGCAGTGTTCGCTGCATTGTTCTGGTTTTTGATTGCCGGTGTGCCGGGCGTAGTGTTGTACCGCCTGAGCAATACTCTGGATGCAATGTGGGGGTATCGCAACGAACGTTTCGAGCGTTTTGGCTGGGCGGCGGCGAAAATCGATGATCTTTTAAATTACCTTCCGGCACGGTTGGTGGCGTTGACCTACGCCGTGTTGGGCAACACTCGGCTGGCGTTACGCTGCTGGCGTGATCAAGCGCCACTCTGGGACAGTCCCAATGCCGGCCCGGTAATGGCCGCTGGCGCTGGAGCATTGAATGTGGAGCTAGGCGGGGCGGCGATTTATCACGGCGAGCTGCATCAGCGTCCACAGCTAGGCGAAGGCGCTACGGCCGATGCCCAATCGATTGATCGTGGCTGGCAACTGGTCCAGCGCGGAGTCTGGTTATGGTTGTTGATCGTGTGCGTGGGAGCTGAGTTTTATGCTTGAACACGGGGGCCGCTTGAAAGAGGCGGCTGTGCGCTATGGCATCGCCGAAGAGCATTGGCTGGACTTGTCCAGTGGCATTGCGCCGTGGCCGTGGCCAATTCCCGAGATCCCGACACGTGCATGGGCACGCTTACCGGAAACTGGGGACGGTCTGGAAGCGGCCGCCTGTGTTTATTACGGTGCCAAACATGTGTTGCCGGTGCCTGGTTCCCAATGTGCGATCCAAGCGCTGCCGCGTTTGCGTCGGTCAGGTAAAGTCGGTGTGTTGTCCCCCTGTTACGCCGAACACGCTGAAGCTTGGCGCAGCAGCGGTTTTCTAGTCCGCGAAATGCTCGAACACGAAGTGGATTATTTTCTCGACAGCATTAATGTGCTGGTCGTCGTTAATCCCAACAACCCCACTGGCTTAAACATCGCGCCCGAGCGCCTCTTGGAGTGGCATGCGCGGTTGGCCGAGCGTGGGGGCTGGCTGGTAGTTGATGAAGCATTTATGGACAATACGCCGCAGTTAAGTTTGAGCGCCGAGACTTGGCGCGTCGGGCTAATCGTATTGCGTTCGTTCGGTAAGTTCTTCGGTCTGGCGGGTGCGCGTCTAGGGTTTGTGATTGCCGAACCGCAGTTTCTTAAAGTGCTGGAACGCCACATCGGCCCTTGGGCCATCAGTGGACCAACGCGGGTGCTTGGGCAGGCGTGTCTCAGCGATGTCGAAGGTCACAGGCAGCAGCGTTTACGCACGCAGCAGGCCAGCGAACGACTGGCTGCGCTGATGACGCAATACGGCCTGATGCCGGATGGCGGTTGTGCGCTGTTTCAATGGCTTATTACCCCATCGGCGATTTCTGTGCATGAGTTCTGCGGGAGCCGTGGCGTCCTGTTGCGATTATTTATGAACACACAAACTCCGCAACACAGCAGTTTAAGGTTCGGCCTGCCGGCGCAAGAAGCGCAGTGGCAACGACTTGAGCAGGTGCTCAGTGACTACAACAAGGAAGCACAATGACCACGCTGATGGTGCAAGGCACAACGTCTGATGCCGGCAAAAGCACGCTGGTAACGGCGTTGTGCCGTTGGCTGACCCGCCAGGGTGTCAGTGTCGTGCCATTCAAACCGCAAAACATGGCACTCAACAGCGCAGTGACCGCAGACGGCGGTGAGATTGGCCGAGCACAGGCAGTGCAAGCGCAAGCGGCAGGCCTTGAGCCGCACACTGACATGAATCCGGTGCTGCTCAAACCTAACAGCGACACCGGCGCCCAGGTGATCATCCACGGCCGTGTGGTCACCACCATGAACGCGGTGGCGTATCACGGCTATAAACAGATTGCGATGCAAGCGGTGCTGGCCTCCCATCAACGTTTGAGTGCGGCTTACCCCGTGGTCATGGTCGAAGGCGCGGGGTCGCCTGCGGAAATTAATTTGCGTGCGGGAGACATCGCCAACATGGGCTTTGCCGAAGCGGTGGATTGCCCGGTTTTGTTGATCGCTGATATTAATCGCGGCGGCGTGTTTGCCCATTTGGTTGGGACTCTGGAGTTGCTGTCTCCCAGCGAACAAGCACGGGTAAAAGGCTTCGTCATCAACCGCTTTCGCGGCGACATTGCGCTGCTGCAACCCGGTCTTGACTGGCTCGAAGCCCGCACTGGAAAACCGGTAGTGGGCGTTTTGCCTTACGTTATGGACCTGCACCTTGAGGCCGAGGACGGCCTTGATCAGCGCCAAACCCAGAAAGTCGAACAAGTCCTGAATGTGCTGGTGCCGGTATTGCCGCGCATTAGCAACCACACTGATTTCGACCCGTTGCGCTTGCACCCACAGGTCAATTTGCAATTTATCGGTCCCGGTCAGAGCATCCCCGCCGCCGACTTGATCATCTTGCCGGGCTCAAAAAGTGTGCGCAGCGATCTGGCTTATTTACGCAGTCAGGGTTGGGACACCGCCATTGTTCGTCATCTGCGTTATGGCGGCAAAGTGATCGGTAT
Organism: Pseudomonas sp. AB6; assembly: GCF_034314105.1. Classification (NCBI taxonomy): domain Bacteria; kingdom Pseudomonadati; phylum Pseudomonadota; class Gammaproteobacteria; order Pseudomonadales; family Pseudomonadaceae; genus Pseudomonas; species Pseudomonas sp. AB6. The sequence continues at coordinate 2,776,969 of NZ_JAVIWJ010000001.1, read as the reverse complement.
TTGTGGTGGGCTGCAAATGCTGGGTCAGCAGGTCCACGATCCTCTAGGTCTCGAAGGTGCTGCGGGATCTAGTGCCGGTTTGGCCCTGCTGGACATCAGCACGGTATTAGAACAAGAGAAACAACTGCGCAACGTGCAAGGTCGGCTTGCTTTGGAGGACGCGCCGGTCAGCGGTTATGAAATTCATGCCGGAGTGACTTGTGGTGAGGCGATGGAACACCCGGTGGTGCAACTGGATGATGGTCGGCGCGATGGCGCGCAAAGCGCAGACGGGCAAATTCTCGGCACTTACTTGCACGGCCTGTTCGAGGCCCCTGCTGCCTGTAGCGCCTTGTTGCGCTGGGCGGGGTTGGAGAATGTGCAAGCGGTCGATTATCACGCCATGCGCGAGCGGGATATCGAACGATTGGCGGATCTGGTGGAAAGTCACTTGGATGGCAGGCTGTTACTTGAATTATGTGGTCTGGCCCATTCTCCGGTGGAGGTCGGCTGACATGCTGCAATTAATCCTCGGTGGCGCGCGTTCTGGTAAAAGCTGCTTGGCGGAGGGCTTGGCGGGCAAAAGCTGCCTTGAGGTTACGTACATCGCCACTAGCCAATCGCTGGACGGCGAGATGAATCAGCGCATCGCCCTCCATCGTCAGCGCCGCCCTGAGCAGTGGCGACTGATTGAAGAGCCAATCGAACTGGCGCGGGTCTTGCGAGAAAACGCAAACACCGACCGCTTGTTGTTGGTGGATTGTTTAACCCTGTGGTTGACCAACCTGTTGATGCTTGAAGATCGCGAACGCTTGGTTGTTGAGCGCGAGGCGCTGTTGAGCTGCCTTGCTGAACTTCCGGGCGAAATCATTTTTGTCAGTAACGAAACCGGGCTCGGCGTTGTGCCCCTCGGTGAACTGACCCGCCGCTATGTCGACGAAGCCGGATGGCTGCATCAAGCCTTGGCCGAACGTTGTCAACGCGTGGTGTTAACGGTTGCTGGCTTGCCCCTGACGTTGAAAGGACCCGCATTATGACTAATTCCTGGTGGCTTAAACCGGCAAAAGCAATCAGCGTCCCAACGCGCGAAAGCGCTTTGGCACGTCAGCAGCAACTGACCAAACCGGCCGGCTCGCTCGGGCAACTGGAGCGGATCGCGGTGCAACTGGCCGGCCTGCAAGGGCGGACCAAGCCTGCGGTCGATAACCTGTGGATCGCCATTTTTGCCGGCGATCATGGCGTCGTTGCTGAAGGCGTTTCTGCGTTTCCCCAAGAAGTCACTGGGCAGATGCTGCACAACTTCGTAACCGGAGGCGCAGCAATCAGCGTGCTGGCCAAACAACTGTCAGCACAGTTGGACGTGGTGGATTTGGGTACGATTGCGCCGATGAACCTGCCAGGCGTCCGCCATTTGAATTTGGGCGCGGGCACCGCGAACTTCGTTGAAGGTCCGGCCATGACTAAGGCCCAAGGCTTGCTTGCGATGGACGCAGGGCGCGATAGCGTGCGCCGAGCTGTGGCGTCCGGCGCTGAATTGTTTATCGGGGGCGAGATGGGCATCGGCAACACCACGGCAGCCAGTGCGTTGGCGTGCCTGCTGTTGGATCGCCCGGCCAGTCTCTTGGTCGGTCCCGGCACCGGTTTAAACGCGGCGGGCGTTACTCATAAATCATTGGTGATTGAGCGTGCGTTGGCCCTGCACGCCGATCACGCGGGTGACCCGCTGCACGGTATGTTTTGTGTGGGCGGCTATGAAATTGCCGCCTTGGTCGGCGCTTATATAGCGTGTGCTCAAGAAGGCGTCGCGGTGTTGGTTGACGGTTTTATTTGCAGTGTCGCGGCCTTGGTCGCTGTGCGCTTGAACCCGTCGTGCCGCGATTGGCTACTATTTGCTCACCGTGGCGCCGAACCCGGTCACCGCCATGTGTTGGAAGTGTTGCAGGCTGAACCGCTCCTCGACCTTGGCTTGCGCTTGGGCGAAGGTAGTGGTGCGGCGTTGGCGGTGCCGTTGCTGCGCTTGGCCTGCGAACTGCATAACGGCATGGCGACGTTCGCTGAAGCTGCGGTAGCGGACCGCCCGGCGTGACAGTGCGCCTGGACATGTTGCGCCACGGCGAAACCGAGTTGGGCGGCGGCTTGCGCGGCAGCCTGGATGACGCGCTGACGGATATTGGCTGGGCGCAAATGCGTGCGGCGGTGACTGAGGGCGGACCATGGGATCGCATAGTGAGCTCGCCCTTGCAACGTTGTGCGCGCTTCGCCGAAGAACTGGCCGAGACGCTGAGAGTGCCGCTGCACATGGAATCGGGTCTGCAAGAGCTGCATTTTGGTGAGTGGGAAGGGCGCAGCGCAGCGCAGTTGATGGAAACCCACGCGCAAGATTTGGGGCTGTTTTGGGCCAATCCGTATGCTTTCACACCGCCGGGCGGTGAACCGTTGCTGGCGTTCTCTGCTCGAGTAGTGTCGGTGGTCGAACGTCTGCACTTGACATACGCCACCGAGCGGATATTGCTGGTCACCCATGGCGGGGTAATGCGCTTGTTATTGGCTCAAGCGCGGGGGTTGCCACGTGAGCAGTTATTGCAAGTCGAAGTCGGTCACGGCGCGCTACTCTCGGTTGAAGTCAATGCCCAAGGCGTATTGAGCGAATGAATCTGTTGCCAATGTGGATTGCCCTACAATTTCTCAGCAGCTTGCCAATTCGTTTGCCCGACATGCCGAAATCTGAAGAGTTGGGCCGCTCATTGTTGTTCTATCCGTTGGTAGGCGTTGTGTTTGGCTTGCTGTTGATGGTCCTCGACAGCCTCTTGGCCGGTGCGCCATTGATGTTGCACGCCGCGCTGTTATTGACCGCTTGGGTTTTGCTCAGCGGCGGATTGCACCTCGACGGCCTGGCTGACAGCGCTGATGCTTGGCTGGGGGGCTTCGGAGACCGCGAGCGTACGCTGAGCATCATGAAAGATCCCCGCAGCGGACCGATTGCGGTGATTACCTTGGTGATGGTGCTACTGCTGAAATTCTGTGCGCTGTTGGCGTTAATCGAAAGCCATCGCAGCGTAGGCCTGTTATTGGCCCCGGTCATTGGCCGTAGCGCCATGCTCGGTTTGTTCCTTGGCACGCCTTACGTACGTGCGGGCGGGTTAGGGCAGGCATTGGCTGATCACCTTCCCCGCACTCTGGGAAGGCAGGTGCTGTTGATCAGTGCGATGGGCTGCCTGTTGGTGGCGGGGTTCAGTGGCCTAATTGCACTGCTGACGGCAGGCGTCTGCTTCTTCTGGCTGCGGCATCTGATGCTGCGTCGGCTCGGTGGCAGCACCGGCGACACGGCGGGCGCGCTGTTGGAGTTGCTGGAAATGGCGGTTCTGGTGGTTCTGGCGTTGGTTTAAATATCTGAACCGGAGCCAATACTTCGAACCTTATCGCAGCCTTCGGCAGCTACCTACGTGGTCTGGGTTTGTTGCGCGACATCGCGGCGTCGATGACGGGTGGCATCTCCTACAGGAATTATTGACACCCCCCTCCATCCACCGGTAATTTCTTGCACTTGTCTTGCGGGCATATAAGCCTAATTAGGTCGGAGAATGGAAAATGACATCGGCTTTGCGTGCCAGTGGATGGGTTTTACTGGGGAGTGCGCTAATTCTTGCGTTGTCCTTGGGCGTGCGGCACGGTTTTGGTTTGTTTCTGGCGCCGATGAGTGCGCAGTTCGGCTGGGGTCGTGAGGTTTTTGCGTTCGCCATCGCATTTCAAAACTTGATATGGGGCTTGGCCCAACCTTTTGCCGGCGCGCTTGCAGACCGATTTGGTGCCTCGAAGGTGGTGTTTGTCGGAGGCGTGCTTTATGCGCTGGGGTTGGCCTGCATGGGCATGGCCGATTCGCCGCTGTCGTTATCACTGAGCGCAGGTTTACTGATCGGTATCGGCCTGTCAGGTACCTCATTCTCGGTGATCCTCGGGGTGGTAGGTCGGGCACTGCCTGCCGAGAAACGCAGCATGGGCATGGGCGTTGCCAGCGCGGCAGGCTCGTTTGGCCAATTCGCCATGCTCCCCGGTACTCTTGGCCTGATTGGTTGGCTCGCCTGGTCCGCCGCATTGTTGGCGCTGGGCTTGCTCGTGGCCTTGATCCTGCCGTTAGTAACCATGCTCAAGGATGTGCCATTGCCCAAGACCGGTGGCGAGCAGACACTGCGTGAAGCGTTGCACGAAGCATGCACCCATTCGGGTTTTTGGCTCCTGGCCTTGGGATTTTTTGTCTGCGGTTTCCAAGTGGTGTTTATTGGCGTGCATCTGCCTTCTTACCTGGTTGACCAACACCTGCCTGCCAAAGTTGGCACAACCGTGCTAGCGCTGATCGGTTTGTTTAATGTATTTGGCACTTACACCGCCGGTTGGCTCGGCGGACGTATATCCAAGCCGCGTTTGCTGACCAGTTTGTACCTGTTGCGCGCAGTAGTAATTACCGTGTTTGTGTGGGTGCCGGTGACTGAAACTACCGCCTACCTGTTCGGTGTCACCATGGGGCTACTGTGGCTGTCTACCGTGCCGCTGACAAACGGTACCGTCGCGACATTGTTCGGGGTGCGTAATTTGTCGATGCTCGGCGGTATCGTTTTCTTATTCCACCAGTTGGGCGCCTTCCTGGGTGGTTGGTTGGGTGGTGTCGTGTATGACCGCACTGGGAGCTACGATTTGATCTGGCAGGTTTCGATTTTGCTCAGTGTACTGGCCGCCGCCCTGAACTGGCCGGTGCGCGAGCGGCCTGTGGCGCGGTTGCAGGCTATAGGCAGCCCCGCGTGAACAGGCTCTGGCCTTGGATCGCTAGCATGACCCTTGGGGTTGTGCTGCTGGCGTTGGTGTGGTGGGGCTGGCAGCGTGTCGGCTTGGGCGCGCTGCAGCTGGGGATGAGCCTGTGCTAGGCAGGTTAAGTGGCAAGGAGTATTTTATTTTTCAGGCACATTGACCTCTACGATGCAAGGGATGCTGTCATGACAATTCATTGGTTTTCACTTCCGGTATTGCTGTTCGCGATTAGCGGAACGGCAATGGCCGCCGAATGCCCCCCGCTATTGCAGGGTGAGCTACCGAAATTGCGCGCTAAAGAAAATATCGACCTATGCAAGCGTTTTGAGGGCAAGCCCCTTGTGGTGGTTAACACCGCGAGCTTTTGTGGATTCGCACCTCAGTTTAAAAGTCTTGAGGCCTTGAACCAACGCTACAAATCGGAGGGTCTTGAAGTGATTGGCGTGCCATCAAACGACTTCAAGCAGGAGTCAAAAGATGGCGCCGAAACCGCCAAGGTTTGTTATGTGAATTATGGTGTGACCTTCACCATGACCGATCCGCAAACGGTCAAGGGGCCTGACGCAACGCATCTATTCAAAGTGCTAGCTGAACAAAGCAGCGCGCCGCGTTGGAATTTCTATAAATACGTCATCGACCGGCAGGGCAATGTGATCGCGAATTTTTCCAGCCTAACCAAGCCGGATGATCCCGCGATGATTGCTGCTGTCGAGAAGGCTATCGCGTCCAAGCCTTGAGCCGGTTAAAACGCAGCCATGAAAAAGCCCTACCGCCATGACTGGCGGTAGGGCTTTCTCGTATTCGCCTGTTAGGCTTTTCAGCCTACCGCGAATGGGAGCATCAGAAGCGGTAAGTCACAGACGAACCGAAGCCGTTGGCGCTGTTGTGGTACGTGGCGTTATAGGGCGCGCCCTTACCGGTGTCATTGACCGACACGCTTTCTTCTTTCAAGTAAGAATAAGCAACGTCGATGGTGATGTTATCGGTTGGGCTCCAGCCAGCGCCCAAGCTGAATATGCGGCGGTCGCCTGTTGGAATCCGTACCGAACGATTAACGTTGTTGGTAGGCGATTGGTCAACCGAGAAACCGGCACGCAGCACGATCTCTTTGTTCAACTGGTAAGAAGCACCGATGGCGTGAGCCCAGGTGTTGTGCCAGTTTTCCGGCTCGCTAATCGTTCCAAGAGGACCCGCGTTACCGCCCAGCTGCGCTGGAACACCTTCGTTGTTGACGGTGATGTCTTTGAGGCGGCTCCAACGTGTCCAGGTGCTGCCAGCGTACACAGTCCAGTCTTGGTTGAGCTTCTGGGTGATCGAGAAGTCAACCGATTCTGGCGTGGTCAGATCCAGGCCGCCGTCGAACTTAAGGCCGTTAGGGCCGAAATTCGCGCCAGAGTACTTGGTGTTACCTTCCAGGCCGTAGCTAACCTTGGAGTGGTAGGTCAAGCCTAAGTTGGTGGTCGCAGTCGGCGTGACGAGGATACCGACGTTGTAACCCCAGGCGTTGTCTTCACCATTGATGCGCGCTTTGCCATCGTTGGTGCCGGCAGGATTCAATTGTATGGCCGAGGTCAACTCACCTTTGATGTGGTTGAAGGTCGGACCGATACCGATCGATACGTAGTCGTTGAATGCATAGCTGACGGTGGGTTGAACCGTGATAACCGAGACCTTGCTCTTGTCACCGTAATAGCGACCCTGGAAGCTTTTTTCGTAGTCGGTCACGAGGCCGAACGGTGCATAGATGCCCAAACCAAAGGCCCAGTGCTCGTCGATCGGTTTAACGTAGTAACCAAAAGGCACAACGGTAAACGGAACCATGTCGCCATTGTTGGTGCTGCCAGGTTGGCCGCTGGTGTGTTTGAGGTCGGTGCTGGCATCGATAGCAGCCGCTCCCAAGCTGACTTGTTCGCGCTTGATCTTCGACATGCCGGCCGGGTTACCGACAATAGTGCTCGCATCTTCAGCGGCGGAGGAGCGTCCAGCAAAACCGGTTCCCATTCCACTAACGCTTTGTTCGTTGAGGGCGAAGCCGCTTGCAAAGAGCTGGGTGGAGATAAGGCCTACAGCGAGGCTAAGTGTGGTCTTGAGCATTACTTTTTTCATTATTAGAACTCCTTGTTGATCACCGGGCGGAAATTACCAAGATTTTCGCCTTAGCGCTATAGTCTGAATTGCCCGAGATAGAGCCTTTTTGTAGGACAATTTGCCCAAACTGCGTTGATTCGCAGTGAATCCGTCCAGTCGACGGAAATTTCAAGCAAGTTGCTGACGTGAAGTTACACAATTTTGCCAAGCCATCGCGAAGTCGCGCAAACGACCTTGAGGTTGGAACGTCTGACGCCAGATTCTGGCCATGCTCAACACATCGCAAGTCGCAGGTAAGGGTGACCCTTGTGCCTCGATGAGCAACCAAGCAATGGCGGTGGCATAACGCATATTGACCGTGAGTTCTAGGTGAGGGCCTTTTAGAAAAGCGTGCTGACTGGCGAGACCGCGAACCAGGCTAGCTCTATCCGGGTCTAGCGCCAGATAGTTGTCCCAAAGCTGCTGATGACGTGATTCGGTGATGCGGTAGAGCCCATGACCTCGACGGCTATCGAGCGCGTCACCCAGCGCCGATTGGCTGGCAGCAACTCCGAGCAGTAAGGACTCAGCACAGAGGCTATGGCAACCGAGATAGATCAACGTGGGACGGATGACATGTTGACTCAACTCACTGGCAGCGATTCCCATAAAGCCCTCTTGGCATCTTTGGACTGCGTAGTGGCCGGCGTGGCTCTGGTGCTTGGCAGCAGTGGATCGGATAGAACCCGCCGGAAGCAGCTATTAGCCGCTTAAGTTGAAGTGTAGTGTCAAATTGCGCCCGTAAAAGACTGTTTTTAAAACATTTACCGCCGCCAAATATCCTTCATATATCTCTTGGTGCTTAGCTAATGCCAAGGTGTGCGTAAAGTGAAAGGGTAGAAATTCGCGCGACGTGTCAAATCGCTGCCAATAAAAAGCCCCGCTTTGAAGGGCGAGGCTTCGTGGATGGCTGCTTCAAGCAGCCAAGGCGTCACTGCATCAGGCAACCAGGGCCTGGCGGGTGCGTTCGATCACGGCTTGCAGCGGCTCTGCGCTGGAATACTGATCGGGATACAGGCGTTCGCTGTGACGAGCGATACCGTGTTCATTGACGATGGTGAAACTGAAACAGCCTTTGCGAGCGGCCATGATAAGGCAGTTCATCGGAGCAAAAGCGTTAGTCAGGGTGCGAATGGCGTCCTGGGTCTGGGTATGAGTAGTCATGGTTGGGTGTTTCCTAACAAGCGACACAGCATAGAACCGTGCAAAAATAAAAGGTTCCAGTAAACGCGGGCCCGTGCATACAAATACACGTGGTAAGGCGAATTAACCTGACTGGAACAAAGCAGACAGCTGAAGCGCGCTTAATCGTATGGCGCTCGGACTGACCGGTAGGTACTTAGGAGGGCAGGCGGCACAACAATGGCAAAGGTTCGACGCCAGAGGTGGAGATCCTGATCAATTTGCAGGCTGGTTTTGTCAGGTCATCAGAGCTGCCAACACCCTTCCTGTTATTGAGGAAGGCAGTGTATCGAGTTCACGCCTGGAAACCATCGAGGTGGTCGATCCCTTTGTTCAGCAATATTTTCACGTTCTAAACGCTTTTGCCGAGGGATTTGTTCGACCAGAATTGACTTTCAGCTTGGTACTAACGGCGCGGATTCTAACGGATCGATTCAATTAAGGGAAGAGCCTCCTTATAAATAATGCAAATGATCTTCTCGATCCCCCGACAGTGCTGTGGCGTCGTACCGCTTGCGGACAAGCCTTTGCCGGTAAATCGACCTTGTTATAACTTCCGGTAATCGATTTGCACACATGGCCCTTCATTTCTGTAATGACGTTATTTAGCGAGACGACCAAGGTTTGTTTTATTGTACAAATAATTAAGTCAATGAAAAATATCGTCTTTTTTTACTGGTGAAAAAATCGTCAGTTTAAACGCAGGCCCCGTATCACCTGCGTTAGCGAGGGTTTAAGGCGGGTTGTCCACTGAGTTATCCACAGCTTCTGTGGATTGTCCCAAGCGCTTGCTCTAGCTCGGGGGTGCCACGTGTTTTTTTACAAATCGGCATTATATAAATCGGAATCATTTTTTAAGAGGGAGACAGGTATAAATTTTCGCTATTAACTCTTTGGGATGATTACCAATGTCGCACTGTGCTGGTGAATTTGGTTGTGGACTTTACTCCGTTGGAAAATAGCGTACAGTCGCGCGCTTTTATTCACGCCCGCGGCGGATATGAACCGCCGTGACCAAAAACGGCGGGTATCCTTGCCTGGCCCGTTCGATGATGGTGTTTTGGAGTTCTTATGGCTTTGGAGCTGACCAGCGTATGGCTAGGCCTGGGTGTGGCGGCGTTGCCATTATTGGCGCTTGCGTGGCAACTGCAGCGGCGGCTAGCTCGACAGCTCGTCGAGGCTGCCTTGCTTGACGAGCGCTTGATTACCGCGCAAATGGCGCAGGCCGGCCTCAATGCTCAACTTGACGCTTCTCGCGACGAAATCAGTGACTTGAGCCACGCTAACGCCGCAAAGCAAGCAGACCTTGCAGCTACGCGTCGCGAGGTTGAGCTATTGCAGCAGGACCGTGCCTTTGCGCGCGACGTTGCCCAAAACTGGAATCTGGAGAAAGCGAGTAAAGAGTCTGAGCTTCGACATCTGGGTGCGCGGTGTGCATCGCTGGACGCCGAGTTACGCGAGCAACAGGAAAGCCATCAGCAGCGCTTAAGCGATCTTCAAGGATCAAGGGATGAATTGCGTGCGCAATTTGCCGAATTGGCCAGCAAGATATTCGACGAACGGGAGCAGCGTTTTGCTGAAACGAGTCAGCAACAACTTGGGCAGTTGCTCAATCCGTTAAAAGAACGCATTCAGTTGTTTGAAAAACGCGTTGAGGAAAGTTATCAGCAGGAAGCGCGTGAGCGGTTTTCGCTTGGTAAGGAGCTGGAGCGTCTCCAGCAGCTGAATCAGCGTCTAAGCGATGAAGCTACCAACCTCACGCGCGCGCTCAAAGGGCAAAAAACTCAAGGTAACTGGGGCGAGCTGATTCTTGAGCGAGTTTTGGAACACGCTGGTTTGGAAAAAGGCCGTGAATATCAAACTCAGGTCAGCCTTAAAGGGCCGGACGGCGAGCGTTTTCAGCCGGATGTTTTGATTATGCTGCCTGGCGATAAGCAAGTAGTGGTAGACGCCAAGGTCAGCTTGACTGCGTATCAGCAATACGTATCAGCCGATGATGAGGAGATAGGCCAAGCTGCGCTGAAACAACACGTGCTGTCCTTGCGTAACCATGTCAAAGGCCTCTCAGGCAAGGATTACAAGCGTCTCGAAGGTCTGCACAGCCTAGATTTCGTCCTGCTGTTTGTGCCCATCGAGGCGGCCTTTTCTGCTGCGCTGCAAGCGGAGCCGAACCTGTTTCAAGAAGCGTTCGACCGTAATATCGTTATTGTCAGTCCGACTACCTTGCTTGCGACACTGCGCGTGATTGACAGCTTATGGAAGCAAGAGCGGCAAAGCCAGAACGCCCGCGAAATTGCAGAGCGTGCGGGCTGGCTCTACGACAAGTTTGTGTTGTTTATCCAGGACCTGGACGAAGTGGGCAATCGCTTGCAGCAACTCGATAAAGCCTACGGTGCAGCTCGTAACAAGCTGACTGATGGCCGGGGTAATCTGGTCAGCCGCAGCGAGCAATTGAAGTTGCTCGGCGCGCGCGCCAGTAAAAACCTTCCCGCTGATTTGCTGGAAAAAGCCATGACCGACGAAGACGGTGGACGGCAGTTGCCGGAGTGAAATGAAAATTGCTGAATTGCGGCTGTACTAGTCGACGAGTGGCTTAGTCGTTGAGACGTTATGTCACAAATTCTTCCCGCGACATTCGGAAGCAGGCGTAAAGTACGACATCGCACTATGATTAGTAAGACGCGGCAAGGCGTATGTCAGTCGCGGAGCATTTCCCTGAAGGGGGGCGTTATGAACAGTAAATTGCAAGAATGGCTCCATGATTTCGGCGTTGCCCTTGGCCTGATCGAGCGGCCAAAGCTACAGCCTATCCCGGTTCGTACGGATGAAGAGCGTCGGCGCCCTCGTCGATAGCTGCTCGGCATTCAATCGGTTCCGGTGAGTACCAGAATCACATCCACTAGAATTTGCAGCGTTAGGTATTCAGGCGCCTTGTGGATTCGGACTTTGATTCGGGTGGGAAAGACGATATCAAACTCGGATTCCAGTCGATCGAGCAGATCCTCGATCTCGGGGTGTTCCAACGCCAAGTCTTTGAGCGTTGCGTTTTCGTGAATTTCTTGCTTGTCAATTAGCATCACGCCCAGCGTGTTGTAGAGGTGTTGCTGAATATCTAGTCGCTCCATGACAATTCCGCTTCCGTCACTGACAGAAATGAGCCTCGTACTTTCCTGCCCAAGGCCCTCGTCAGTAAGGCTAGCTCACTCTGTGATTGTTGGCCGAGGCGCAGCAACCACAGGGTAACTCCAGGGGCTTTGCGCCTTAAATAGGCTGCGCGACGGCTGCCGGTCGCGGTGACAACAGGCTGACCACTACGAAACTGATCAGGCCCACCGATAAGCTGTAGTAAATCGGTGTGTTGGCATCGAATCCGTCCTTGAGCATAAAAGCCAACGCCGTCAAAAACCCGAGGACCATGCTGGTTATCGCGCCTGCGGTGGTCGCCCGTTTCCAGTAAATCGCACCAATCAATGGAACCAGCATGCCGCCTACCAACAGGTTGTAGGCTAGAGTCAGCGCGCTTATCACGTCATGAACTACCAGCGCAATAGCGAGTACTGCCAAGCCTGTCAACGCAGTGAACAGCCGGTTGACGCCCAGGCTCGATTGTCTGCCGCCACGCAAGCGTGGCAGCAGGTCTTCGGTCAGAGTGGTCGATGCTGCAAGCAGGCCAGCACTGGCGGTGGACATCATGGCCGCCAACGCAGCAGCGATCACCAAACCACGCACGCCATCGGGCAGTGAGACTTTAACAATGGCCGCAAAAGCGTTGTTAACATTGTCCAGATTGGGCAGTAAAACGTGGGCAGCCATGCCGATCAGCGCGCAGGCCAAGCCATAAAAAATGCAGTACACACCTGCGACGGTCCCTGCGTATTTGGCGATTTTGTCCGTGCGCGCAGTGAACACGCGCTGCCAGATGTCCTGGCCGATCAGGATTCCGAAAAAGTAAATCAAGAAGTAAGTGATGATCGTGTCCCAGCCAATAGTCGTCCAGCTGAAACTCGACGCTGGAAGCTTGGCCACCAACTGGTCCCAACCGCCAACGCGGTACAGGCAGATGGGTAATAGGATGAACATCAGGCCGACGGTCTTGATCACGAACTGGACAATATCGGTCAGAGTCAGTGACCACATGCCACCAATCGCCGAATACACCACCACCACGCCACCGCCGAGTAATACCGACACCCAAAATGGCAACCCGAATAACACTTGCATCACTGTGCCTATGGCCAGAATCGAGGTCACGCCGATCATCAGTGCATAGGCGAGCATGATCACTGCACTGGCCTGGCGGGCCGTCGCGTTGTAGCGTTTTTCCAACACTTGAGTGACGGTAAAAATGCGTAATTTAAGTAGCGGTTTAGCAAGAAACAAGTTGAGCGCGATAATGCCCAGGCCCAAGGCTGCGCATAGCCAAAAACCGGAAATCCCGTGGACGTAACCCAGGCGAACGGTGCCAACCGTTGACGCGCCACCGAGTACTGTGGCGGCCATCGTGCCCATATACAAAGTGGGGCCGAGGTTGCGTCCTGCGACCAAGTAGTCTTCGTGAGTTTTTGCTTTGCGCATACCGTACCAGCCGAGCACCAACATGCCGGCGGCATATATGAGGACAACGAAAATATCTAAAGCCATGGCAGGGTGTCTCCAATCATTATTTTTATAGTGGTTCGTCGACTGTCGAGCGCAGTCTTCATTCAGACGCCCCCGCCGGCAAATTGCTTGCATTCGAGGAAGCCCAGTCGATCGTGTAGCGGAATCAGGCTGTGATGTTTCAGCGGTGCGCTACGCCAGGCAACACGCAAAGCATTTCGTAAAGCAAGTTGGCGCCCAGCAATGAGGTATTACCGGTGGTGTCATAAGGCGGCGAGATTTCTACCAGATCGCATCCGACCAATTCAAGACCTTGGCAGCCCCGGATGATTTCAATGGCCTGAATTGTAGTCAAACCACCGATTTCAGGAGTGCCAGTACCTGGCGCCCAGGCCGGATCGATACCGTCGATATCGAAGCTGAGATAAACCGGGCCGCCCCCGACTTTTTCGCGGACTTCTTCCATCAGTTGGGACAGAGATTTGTGCCAGCACTCTTCGGCCTGGACCACGCGGAAGCCTTGTTTGCGACTCCAGTTGAAGTCTTCAGCGGTATATCCCTGAGCTCGCAAACCGATCTGAACAACCCGCTGACAATCGAGCAGGCCTTCTTCTACCGCGCGGCGGAACGTCGTGCCGTGAGCAATTTTCTCGCCGAACATATGGTCATTGACGTCAGCATGGGCGTCGATATGCACCAACCCGACTTTGCCGTGCTTTTTATGCATCGCCCGCAAGATGGGCAATGTGATGGTGTGATCGCCGCCCAGGGTCAGCGGGATGACATTGTGTTCGAGGATCTGGTCATAGGATTCCTCGATGATGCGTACGGCGTCCAGCAAATTGAAGGTATTGATCGCCACATCGCCGATATCGGCCACGGAAAGCGAATCGAACGGAGCAGCGCCAGTAGCCATGTTGTAGGGGCGAATCATCACGGACTCGGCACGAATTTCACGTGGCCCGAAGCGAGTGCCGGGGCGCAGCGACGTACCGATGTCAAGCGGGACGCCGATGAAAGCGGCATCCAAGCCAGCCGCCGACTGCAAGTGAGGTAAACGCATCATGGTGGCGATACCGGCGAAACGCGGCATTTCATTCCCGCCCAGTGGTTGGTGCAAAATCTTTTCCACAGGATTGCCTCATCGTTATTGTCGTGTAGGTTGATTGTGCAAAGGCTGGCCTGTGGAAAGAATCGCTGACGCAAAATACTTAGTTCAGAGAAATCGGAACTAACGCTAAACTAAGTCTGTTTTTTGGCCTCCTCACCTTAGATTCCACTCTCTTCTGTAGGAGTCTGGTACTCATTTGATCACGCCTACGGATTTTTAATGGCCAGCACGTTACCCGACCTGAAACTCCTGCGTATCTTCGCCAGCGTGGTGCGTCACCAGGGGTTTTCCAGCGCCCAGCAAGAACTTAACCTCTCTACTTCGGCCATTAGTACGTACATGAGCCAGCTAGAGACGGCCTTGGGTCTGATACTTTGCCATCGAGGGCGTGGCGGATTCAGTTTGACCAGCAAGGGCGAGTTGTTTCATCAGGAAACCTTGCGCCTGCTGGGTGAGCTTGAAGGTTTCGAGCAGTACGCGGCGTCCCTCAAGGGCGAGCTGCGCGGAACGCTTAATCTGGGCGTGATTGATTCCACCGTGAGTGATCGAGCGTTGCCCTTCGCCGAAGCTATTGGCGCCTACAGTCAAGAACACCCGGCCGTGCATTTACACCTGTCGGTTATGAGTCCGTATGAGTTGCAACTCGGTGTCCAGGACAATCGACTCGACCTGGCGATAGGCGCGTTCTCTACGCGAATGAGTGGACTGGTTTATCAGCCGCTCTATCGCGAGCAACACTGGCTTTATTGCAGCAACCGCCATCCCTTGTTTAGCGAGCGACGTGTTCCCGAGCCGGTCATCGCACAGCAGCGTATGGTTGGTCGGGGTTACTGGAGCCAAGCGGAGCTGGCGCGACACGGTTTCAAACACAGCGCAGCTACAGTGGAAAGTATGGAGGCCCAGCTAATATTGGTGCTGTCAGGCGCATACATTGGTTATTTGCCCGAGCACTATGCGCAAGCGTGGGCCGACTCAGGTCATCTACGGGTGCTGTTGCCCGCGACCTTTGGCTATCAGGCGCCGTTTTCGATGATTGTGCGCCGTGGCCGCAGCCGTGAGCCGTTGATCCAGACTTTCCGTGATCTGCTGAAAACGCAGCTCAATCAACAGCAGAGCTGAGAAATACTATGTCCCGTACCCAATGCGCTCGTTGTCTGCGTCCCGAGACTCACTGCCTGTGTACATTGATTCCGCAGCTCGACAGTCATACTAGAGTGCTGATTCTCCAGCATCCCAGCGAAGTAGGCCACGCCCTCAATACTGCCCGTCTAGCGGCGTTGGGACTCATCAATGCCGAGTTGGTTGTAGGCGAGGTATTCGATGATTTGCCGATATTGTTAGATCGGCCGGGTTACCACGCGCGGCTACTGTTTCCAGGGGAGGGTGCGCAGGCATTGGTCGCTTATCAGAATGTCGCAGAATATAAAGATGATCATCCACTGCTATTGGTCGTACCGGATGGCACGTGGCGCAAAGCGCGTAAGTTACTGCATATGAATCCTGCGTTAGCAGCGCTACCAAGGGTTACGATCGGGCAAGCCGTTGCCTCGCGCTATCGGCTGCGCAAAGCGCCAGATCCAAGTGCGTTATCGACCATAGAAGCCATCGCGCAGGCCCTCAATACGCTAGAGTCGCCCAAGACATTCACGCTGCTCTTACGGCCCTTCGATGCGTTGATCGACGGTCAAATTGCAGCAATGGGCGAAGATACTTATCAGCGCCACCACCTATAGCTTCAGCCGTTCAGTGATGACTGGCGGGCGGCCTTGGATTCGATCATCCGGTTGATATATGCCTCCGTCTCGCGTTCAGCATCAATACGAGTGAAGTAAGGGCCTTCCAGGGTATTTTCCCGGGTGCTGAAAAAGTACTTCCCATTAACCAACGAAACACGATCACTGCGGTAATGAACGGTAGGGATTGGGTCTTGCAAGCGCTTTCCGAACATGGTCGATATCCTGAGTCTGGACCTTAGTGATAAGTCTAGTGGCTAAAACAGTAACTCGAAACTGGCCATTAGTGGCACAAAAGCGTCAAGCGGCCGCACGTCACAGAGAACGGAACACAGTTTTCGGGAATCTCCCCTCTCAACTGTCACTGTGTCGTTCGTTCATCCGCGCCTAGAATGGCGATCACTGCTGCATTTTCCGTTTTTGCCTTTACAGAGAGCACGCTCATGCATGTTTCATCTGGCCGATGGTTATATGGCTTGTCTTTGGCTCTTGTAACAGCGGTGCTGTGGGGCGTTCTGCCGGTGAAACTCAAGCAGGTACTCCAAGCGATGGACCCCATCACGGTGACGTGGTTCCGGCTTTTAGTCTCAGGGTCGCTGTTATTCATCTGGCTAGCATCGGTGAGGCGTTTGCCCAGCTTCAAACTCCTTGGCCGCAAGGGCAAGATTTTGTTGGCATTGTCTGTTTTTGGATTGGTTGGCAACTATGTGCTTTATCTGATCGGTTTAAGAATGCTCAGCCCTGGTACTACGCAGTTGGTTATTCAAGTAGGGCCGATCTTATTGCTCATCAGCAGCATTTTTCTGTTCAAGGAACGTTTCGGTATTGGCCAGGGGATCGGGTTGCTGGTGTTGTTGATGGGGTTTGGTCTGTTCTTCAACCAGCGCTTGGAGGAACTGTTGACCTCGTTAAGTGATTACACGGCGGGAATACTCACGGTATTACTGGCGTCAGCTGTCTGGACGTTTTATGGATTAAGTCAGAAGCAGTTGCTCACCGTCTGGAATTCACTGCAAGTGATGATGATCATTTACCTGTTTTGTGCGCTGTTAATCACGCCTTGGGCACACCCGTCCGAAGCCTTGCAGCTTAGCCGGTTACAGGGTTGGTTATTGCTAGCGTGCTGCCTCAATACGTTGGTGGCATATGGCGCATTTGCCGAAGCGTTGGCGCATTGGGAGGCATCGCGAGTCAGCGCCACGCTGGCGCTGACGCCTCTGGTCACCCTCGCTTCAGTGGCAACTGCGGCTTGGTTATGGCCCGATTATGTGCAGGCCGAAGACCTGAACGGATTGGGTTACAGCGGAGCAGTATTGGTAGTGCTTGGCTCGGCACTCACCGCCCTAGGCCCTTCCTTGATCGCGGGCCTGCGGGCACGACGGGCGAGGTTGGCTGAGGCTTAAAGCTAAAAAAATGAGACGTGCCCTCTCTCACAGAGGGTACGCCGCATAACTTCAGTCATTACCCGCTCCCAGCATTTTTTCGGGGCGTACCCACGCATCGAACTCTGCTTGCGTCAGATACCCTAACGCTAACGACGCTTGGCGCAAGGTTAAACCCTCGCTGTAGGCTTTTTTAGCGATTTGCGCTGATTTGTCGTAGCCAATGTGCGGATTAAGGGCTGTCACCAGCATCAAACCGCGTTCTAAGTGTTCAGCCATCTTCGCCGCATCAGGCTCCATGCCTGAGACGCAATGTTCCTGAAAGTTATTGCAGCCATCGGCTAACAAGCGAATCGACTGCAGGAGGTTGTGGATGATTACTGGCTTGAATACGTTTAACTGTAAATGGCCCTGACTGGCAGCGAAACCAATCGTGACGTCATTGCCCAGCACTTGGCAGGCGAGCATAGACAGCGCTTCACATTGGGTCGGGTTGACCTTGCCCGGCATGATCGAACTGCCAGGCTCGTTAGCTGGCAACTTGACCTCGGCAAGCCCGGCTCTTGGGCCAGAACCCAGCAAACGCAGATCGTTGGCGATTTTCATGAGTGTCACCGCCAAGGTTTTAAGCGCGCCCGACAATGCGGTCAGAGGTTCATGTCCTGCGAGGGCGGCGAACTTGTTCGGTGCTGTGACAAACGGTAAACCGGAAAGGGCGGCCAGTTCGGCAGCAACCGCCTCGGAAAATCCGTGCGGCGCGTTTAGACCGGTTCCTACGGCGGTGCCGCCTTGCGCCAATTCATAGACGGCGGGCAAGGTATGACGAATGGCTTTCGCTGAATAATCGAGCTGAGCCACATAAGCCGAAACTTCTTGGCCAAAGGTGATCGGCGTCGCGTCCATCATATGAGTGCGGCCAGTCTTGACCAGCTTCATGTGCCGCGCTGATTGCTCGGCTAATCCATCGGACAATTGAACAATAGCGGGCAGCAGATGCTCATTTACTGCTTGCGCTGCGGCAATGTGCATCGCCGTCGGGAAGCAGTCGTTGGAGCTTTGCGAGCGGTTTACATGATCGTTCGGGTGTACCGGCACTTTACCGCCACGGCCGTTGCCGGCCAGCTCGTTAGCGCGTCCGGCAATAACTTCATTGACGTTCATATTGCTTTGGGTGCCGCTGCCGGTTTGCCAGACCACTAACGGGAATTGTTCATCTAGCTGGCCATCTAGCACTTCGTCAGCGGACTGTTCGATCAGGCGAGCAATGTCAGCAGGCAGGCTACCGTTGCGGTCATTGACCCGTGCGGCCGCTTTCTTGATCAGGGCCAACGAGTGCAACACCGCGAGCGGCATGCGCTGGTCGCCAATAGCGAAGTTGATCAACGAGCGTTGAGTCTGGGCGCCCCAGTAAGCATCATCGGGGACGTCGATCTGACCAATGCTGTCGGTTTCGATACGGCTCATCGGGCTTGCTCCTCTAGGCTGTTTGCGCAGTTTAGGCTTAGTTAATCCTCATGGGTTCCCTTGATGGCCTTTTTAGCCCCCCAACTAACCACTCAGGCAGTCAGGGGTTGAGCCACACGCTGACATGAGCGCAGAATGTCCGGCCTTGGGGTTATGCCTCGCCTGCTAGATGATAAAGGACACTCGATGACCCGTCTTCGTGCCATCTGTACTGCGGTTGCTCTGGTATGCGCCAGCGGCCAGGTTTTTGCCGATACCGCTAGCCACAACGCCAGTGCCGAAACTTTCCTCAAGCTGGCTCATGCCGACAAGCTTGGCACCCCGGTGTACATGCAAGTTCAGCAGATGTTCCAGCAGCGCTTTGATGAATCCAAAGCCCCAGCGGCGAAAAAGGCTCTGCTTGAGACTTACCAGGCCAAGGCCAATGCTGCATTGGATCAGTCCATCGGTTGGGACAAGCTCAAGCCTGATATGGTCAAGCTTTACACCGCTAACTTTACTGAAGGCGAATTGAAGGAGCTGGTTGCGTTTTATCAGTCCCCGTTGGGCAAGAAAGTGCTGACTAAAATGCCTGAGCTGACTCAGCAATCGGCTCAGTTGACTCAAGGCAAGCTGGAAGCCGCCGTGCCTGTTGTCAATAAGCTGCTAGCCGACATGACCAATGAGCTGGACCCGAGCAAGAACGCCGTTGCTCCTCCTGCACCCGCCAAAAAGCCTTAAGCGAAGCCTGACGACATGACCATGCAGCAGCGAATAGAAGCCACGCTGGCCGCCTTTCAGCCGCAGCACTTGAAAGTGCTTGATGAAAGCCACATGCACAGTCGTGGCTTGCAGACTCATTTCAAGGCAGTGCTGGTCAGCGATCAGTTCACTGGCTTGAATGCGGTCAAACGCCACCAGAGGGTCTATGCCGCGCTGGGCGATTTGATGGGCGAGTTCCATGCGTTGGCGTTGCACACCTATACGCCTGAAGAATGGGCAAAGATCGGTGCCGCACCCGATTCACCCACCTGTGCCGGTGGAGGGCACTCAGGGTGAAGGGAGTGCAGAAACTTTGTTAGAATCTTGATCGCGCCGCTTAGTCGGCGCTTTTTTTATATCGGGTCGGCTCTTTGCGAGAGCACCCACCTGGAGACGCAACATGACTCAAAAAATTGTCGTGGCGGCACTGTATAAATTCGTCACGCTCACTGATTACGTTGACCTGCGCGAGCCCTTGCAGCAAGCAATGGTCGACAACGGCATCAAGGGCACCTTGCTCATCGCCGAAGAAGGCATCAATGGCACCATTTCCGGTAGCCGTGAAGGCATCGACGGCTTGATGGCCTGGCTGAAAAATGATCCGCGCATGGACGATATCGATCACAAAGAATCTTATTGCGACGATCAGCCGTTCTACCGGACCAAGGTCAAGCTCAAGAAAGAAATCGTCACGCTCGGTGTTGAGGGTGTTGACCCGAACAAACAGGTCGGAACCTACGTCGACCCTGAAAACTGGAATGCGCTAATCAGCGACCCTGAAGTTCTGCTGATCGATACCCGCAACGACTATGAAGTATCGATTGGCACCTTTGAAGGCGCCATTGACCCGAAGACTACTAGCTTTCGTGAATTCCCGGCTTACATCAAAGCTCACTTCAATCCGGCCAAACACAAGAAAGTCGCGATGTTCTGCACCGGCGGCATTCGCTGTGAAAAAGCTTCGAGCTACATGCTCAGCCAAGGCTTTGATGAGGTCTATCACCTCAAGGGTGGCATCCTTAAATATCTGGAAAAAGTCCCGCAAGAAGAAAGCCAGTGGCGCGGTGACTGCTTTGTTTTCGACAATCGCGTTACCGTGCGCCACGACCTGACTGAAGGTGATTACGACCAATGTCACGCTTGTCGGACGCCGATCAGCATTGATGAACGCAACAGTGAACACTATTTGCCGGGTATTAGTTGCCCGCACTGTTGGGATAACTTAAGCGAGAAAACCCGACGCAGCGCTATTGATCGTCAGAAGCAGATCGAACTGGCCAAAGCGCGAAACGAGCCACATCCCATTGGTCGCAATTACCGTCTTCCAACCGAGGCTTAAGCCATGCAAGCGCGGCTGCTTTATGTCATGGATCCAATGTGTTCCTGGTGCTGGGGCTTCGCCCCGGTAGCACAAGCCCTGATGCAGCAAGCACAAACGGCGGGCGTGGAGCTGCACCTGGTGGTGGGTGGTTTACGCACAGGTAGTGGCGCAGCGCTGGAGCCGACCGCGCGGCGCTACATTCTTGAACACTGGCAAGCTGTGGCAGACACCACCGGTCAGCCGTTTCGTTTCGAAGGCGCGTTGCCTACAGGGTTTGTTTATGACACCGAGCCGGCGTGCCGCGCCGTAGTGGCAGCACGAAGCCTAGATCCACACTGTGCCTGGATTTTGGCTAAATTAATTCAGCAGGCCTTTTATACCCAGGGCCGCGACGTCACTCAGGCTTCGGTTCTGGTGGAATTAGCCGATCAGGCCGGTTTGCCGCGCATCGTGTTCGCTGAGGCGTTTGATAGCGTCGAACAACTCACCGCCACCGCTGCGGATTTCACGTGGGTACAAGACTTGGGTATTGCGGGCTTTCCGACCTTGCTTGCCGAGCATAATGGTCAGTTGGCGTTGTTGACCAATGGCTATCAGCCTCTTGAGGCATTGGCTCCGCTATTGGGTCGTTGGTTGGAGCGTGCAGCCTGTGCCTGAGCAGTCGGTTCACCCCCAATCCTCACCGCGTACCGATCGATTAAGCTGGGCCGAAATTCGTCGACTGGCACTGCATCACCGCAAAGCGCTGTGGATTGCCAATGGCGTAGCTGTGCTGGCAACGTTATGCAGCGTGCCGATTCCGTTGCTGTTGCCGTTGTTGGTCGATGAAGTACTGCTCGGGCACGGCGACTCAGCCCTCAAGTTCATGAATCACGTGCTGCCGGAGGGGCTTCAACAAGCGATTGGTTACATCGGCCTGATGTTGTTGGTCACGTTTACTTTGCGTCTGGGTTCGCTGGTATTCAACGTTGTGCAGGCGAGGCTATTTGCCCGACTAGCCAAAGATATTGTCTATCGGATTCGCATTCGTCTGATCGAACGCCTCAAGCGCATCTCTCTCGGCGAATATGAAAGTCTGGGCAGTGGCACGGTGACCACGCACTTAGTGACCGACCTTGACACCTTGGATAAGTTTGTCGGCGAAACCTTGAGCCGCTTTCTAGTGGCCATGCTGACGCTGGTAGGCACGGCAGGCATTCTGTTATGGATGCATTGGCAATTGGCGTTGCTGATTTTGCTTTTCAATCCACTGGTAATCTACGCCACAGTCCAGCTGGGCAAGCGCGTTAAGCACCTGAAAAAACAGGAAAACGATAGCACTTCGCGTTTCACCCAGGCGTTGACTGAAACCCTGGATGCCATTCAGGAGATTCGGGCTGGCAACCGCCAAGGTTATTTTCTCGGCAGGCTGGGTATGCGGGCGAAGGAAGTGCGCGATTACGCTGTTGCCTCACAATGGAAAAGCGATGCCTCCAATCGAGCGAGCGGCCTGTTATTTCAGTTCGGAATCGATATTTTTCGCGCGGCAGCGATGCTCACAGTGCTGTTCTCTGATCTTTCAATTGGCCAGATGTTGGCGGTGTTCAGTTATCTATGGTTCATGATTGGACCGGTTGAACAGCTGCTCAATCTGCAGTATGCCTACTACGCTGCAGGAGGGGCGCTGACGCGGATCAATGAGCTGCTTGCGCGTGCTGATGAACCTCAATACCCCGGTGGCGGTGATCCGTTCACAGGGCGCGAAACGGTTGGCATCGAGGTGCGCAACCTGACATTCGGTTACGGCGAAGAGCCGGTGCTGAATCAGTTGAAGCTGTCCATTGCACCGGGAGAAAAAGTAGCAATCGTCGGTGCCAGCGGTGGTGGTAAAAGTACCTTGGTGCAACTGTTGCTGGGGCTGTACACCGCGCAATCAGGCAGTATCCGTTTCGGTGGCTTGACTCAGCAGGAAATCGGTTTCGAAACGGTGCGCGAGCATGTGTCGGTGGTCTTGCAACATCCTGCGCTGTTCAATGACAGCGTACGCGCCAACTTGACTATGGGCCGCGAGCGCACGGATGACGCCTGTTGGCGGGCGTTGGAAATCGCGCAGCTCGATGTAACTATCCAGGGCTTGCCCCAAGGGCTGGATAGCGTTCTGGGCCGCTCAGGGGTGCGTTTATCCGGTGGTCAGCGGCAACGACTGGCCATTGCCCGGATGGTATTGGCCGACCCCAAAGTGGTGATCCTTGATGAGGCTACTTCGGCCCTCGATGCCGCTACCGAATACAATTTGCATCAAGCCCTGTCCCGCTTTCTTAACGGACGCACAACATTAATCATTGCGCATCGCTTGTCCGCGGTTAAACAGGCGGACCGCGTATTGGTTTTTGATGGAGGGCGAATCGTTGAGGAGGGCGACCATCAACAGTTGATCGCTGACGGCGGGTTGTATGCAAAACTTTACGGGCATCTACAGCAAATCTGATACCGGAAATCACGCATCCCGACGTCGTTTTTATGAAAGCATTGATATACCGAACTTTTTCAAACTTCTTATATTCTTACCTTTAGGCTGATCACTCTTGATGCGGCGGTAGCGTGTGTCAAATTTGAGATAAAAACACCCTTGGTGTTGTCTCTTTTTAACCTAAGCTCACTTAGTTTTTTGCTGTTGCATGGTGGGTAGTCAGGAACGCTTATTAAGGGAATCCATGAAGCAAAAGCTGATTCTTGAGCCTCGATTATTGGGCATTGTTTGGCCCTTTATTGCTGTTGTGCTTTTTCAGGCGCTTCTAGGGTGCGTGAGCTTGTACACGTTATCGGCCGTCCGGGGCTATGTTGCGGGCGAAAGCCTTTGGTCCAAAGGGCAAAAGGACGCCATTTATTACTTGAATTTGTATGCCAGCGGCGGGGATGAGCAAAGCTACCTTAGATACAAAGAGGCGATTGCTATTCCTCAGGGTGGTCATGACTTGCGCGTGGCACTTGAACGACCGATTCCAGACCTGGCGGCTGCCCGTGCCGGCCTACTGCAAGGGGGAAATCATCCCGATGATGCAATGAGCATCATTTGGCTTTATTTGAATTTTCGCCATTTCAGCTACCTTGAAAAAGCCATCGAGCTATGGAAGGTCGGTGATGGGTATCTGGTGCAATTGGATGCTATTGCCCAGCAGATGCATAGCAGCCTTACGCAAAGTAATGCCAGCGCCGCTGCCGTTTCTGGTTGGAAGTCGCAAATTAACGCCATCAACGAAGAGGTAACGCCAGCGGCTAAAGCGTTTAGCGATGCTCTAGGGGAGGGGTCGCGGTTTATTCTGCGATTGCTGTTGATCACAAACTTAGCCACCGCCGTGGTGTTGATTCTGCTGGCTCTACTGCGGGCCCACAAACTGTTGGCGCAGCGACAAGCGTTTGCCAGCGCTTTACAGCAGGAAAAAGAACGCGCTCAAGTCACGCTCGAATCGATTGGCGATGGGGTCATTACTACCGATGTAGAAGGCTCAATAGCTTATATGAATCCGGCTGCCGAGCAATTGACACATTGGAAGAGTGATCAGGCTCAAGGTTTGCCGTTGGCCGCACTGTTCAACGTGTTGGACGAAAACGATCAGAAAGACAGTTTCACACTCATCGAGCACATCCTCAGTGGCACGCTAAGTGGCGGCAGTGAGCATTCTCGACTGATTCAACGGTTGGATGGCAGCACGGTGTCGGTGGCGCTGGTCGGTTCATCGATTCAAACGGAAGGCAAGACTAGCGGCACTGTACTAGTACTGCATGATATGACGCAGGAGCGGCAGTACATTGCTAATTTGTCTTGGCAGGCAACTCACGATGCATTGACCGGACTGGTTAACCGGCGTGAATTTGAGTTTCGACTAGAACAGACCCTCAATAATCTTTCGCGCCAGTCCGGACGTCACACGCTGATGTTCCTCGATCTTGATCAATTCAAACTGGTAAATGACACCAGCGGACACGCAGCCGGGGACGAGTTGCTTAGACATATTTGTGCACTGCTGCAACAGGGGCTGCGTGAAGGTGACACGTTGGCGCGGTTGGGTGGCGATGAGTTCGGTATTCTTCTAAAGAATTGCCCCTCTGATGTAGCTGAAAAAATTGCCGAGTCCCTGCGTCAGACAGTACAAAGTCTGCATTTTGTTTGGAAGGGCCGACCTTTTGTGACGACGGTCAGTATCGGTTTAGTCAATATTGCTCAAAGCCCCGCTACGCTAGAAGGCTCATTACGTGCGGCTGACATGGCGTGTTATATGGCCAAGGAAAAAGGTCGCAACCGGGTGCAGGTTTATCATGCGGATGACTCTGAACTGTCTTTACGTGTCGGTGAGATGGCCTGGATTCAAAGGTTACACATGGCGCTGGAAGAGAACCGGTTCTGTTTGTATTCCCAAGAAATTGCAAACTTAGGGGGTGTTACCGAGCACGCAGGTGGACATATTGAAATTCTTCTGCGATTGCACGATGAAACCGGGCGCATGGTGCTGCCAGATAGTTTTATACCAGCGGCGGAGCGTTATGGTCTTATGACAACGTTGGACCGCTGGGTGGTTCGAAACGTGTTTAAGATCATTTCCCAGTGCTTGCACGAGAATAAACACAGCGGCCCCATGGCTATGTGTGCCATCAACCTGTCAGGGACCAGCATCGGAGACGATGCCTTTCTTGGATATCTGAAGGCGCAATTTGACACTTATCAAATACCCCCCGATCTGATTTGTTTTGAAATTACCGAAACCAGTGCAATCTCTGATTTGGGCAGCGCCATCCGATTTATTAATGAATTAAAAGGTTTAGGTTGCCTGTTTTCGCTTGATGACTTTTGTGCTGGGATGTCGTCGTTCGCGTACCTTAAACATTTGCCTGTAGACTTTCTTAAGATAGACGGCAGCTTTGTTAAAGACATGCTTGATGACCCGATTAATCGAGCCATGGTTGAAGTGATCAACCATATTGGTCATGTTATGGGGAAAAGGACAATTGCCGAATTTGTTGAGACGCCGCAGATCGAGCAGGCACTGCTTGAGATTGGCGTTGATTTTGCACAAGGCTACATTATTCAACGCCCGCAATTGTTTACGTGTGAAAGTCTGCATTCTAGGCCAGTCAGGCCTGCTCCTTTGATGTTTCGGGCGCCCGGGATTTTTCGCTAAACATAGTGCTGGTGGGACTACCCCACATAAAAAAGGAGCCCTAACTGTGATCGATACCTTTAACCGAACCGGTCCTCTCATGGAAGCAACCAGCTACCCAGGCTGGGCACAGCAATTGATTAAAAATTGCAGTGATGCCAAGCGCCGGGTGGTAGAACATGTGCTTTATCAACGGATGCGTGACGGCTGTCTTAGTCCTCAAACCATGCGCCAATATTTGATTGGCGGCTGGCCAGTGGTCGAGCAGTTTGCCGTCTATATGGCACAAAATCTGGCCAAAACCCGTTTCGCCCGTCACCCCGGTGAAGACATGGCGCGTCGCTGGTTGATGCGTAATATTCGGGTGGAGCTCAATCATGCTGATTATTGGGTGAACTGGAGTCTCGCGCATGGCGTTAGTTTGGGAGATTTGCAGGCTCAGCATGTGTCGCCGCAGTTGCATGCACTCAGCCATTGGTGCTGGCACACCAGCGCATCGGATTCGTTGATTGTTGCGGTTGCCGCCACCAACTACGCCATCGAAGGTGCCACTGGCGAGTGGTCAGCGATCGTTTGTTCCAGCGATGCCTATGCTGCGGGTTTCCCGGAAGACCAGCGCAAGCGCGCAATGAAGTGGCTGAACATGCACGCGCAGTATGACGATGCACACCCGTGGGAGGCGTTGGAAATTATTTGCACGCTGGCCGGCAATAACCCAACTGTTCAGCTGCAGACAGAGCTGCGCCAAGCCGTCACCAAAAGCTACGAGTACATGTTCCTGTTTCTAGAGAGCTGCATGCAGCAGGAAATGACGCCACAGCTGCGCGAGAATATGGCATTGGTTGAAACCGATTAGGCATTTGCATCGCTGGAGGCACATCCAACGGCTAGCAGGTTAAGCGCGCGGGGCAACCGGTGCTTAACCTGCCATCTCCAGGCGATTACGCCCTTCGCGCTTGGCCACGTACAAAGCACTGTCAGCTCTGAGCTGAAGGCTGGTGGCCGATTCAGCTGGTAACAAGGCTGCACCTCCGAGGCTGACCGTCAATTTGATCGGATGATCGGGTGTCGAACACGTCAGTTGCTGCGCTGCCTGGCGTAGCCGTTCGCCTACCATCGCTGCGGCTTCGCGGTCCGTGTTAGAGAGCACGATAAAAAACTCTTCCCCGCCAAACCTGAATACCCTATCGACATTGCGTAACTGACTTTTGATTGAACCTGCTACGGCTTTAAGGACCTCATCGCCAACGGCGTGCCCATGCATGTCGTTTACCCGCTTGAAGTGATCAATGTCGAGCATCAGCACCGACAGCGAACCTTTATGCCGAATCGCCAGTTCGATCTCTCTAGCTAAGGTCTGATCCATGGCGACGCGATTACCCGTATTTGTAAGCGGGTCGCGCAGGGCACTTTGGGTCGCTGAGCGATAAAGCAGGGCGTTGCGCAGGGGGAACAGCAAACTGGGAAGCAATGATTCTATTTGCGTCAGTTCGAGTTCCAAGAAACGGTGGCTGCGTTGAAACACCAGTTCACCTAGGTGTTCACCTTCGCTGCTCAATGTGTAACTCGCAAAATGATGGGCACGTTCACCCATTTTCAGATGCAGGTCAGATGAACGATGCCCATAGGTCAGACCATCGAGGGCAATCAAGCGTTTAATACCGCGAAAAAAAATCGTCAGAATTTTTTCTGCATCTAGACTCGTTTGCAGTTGAAGACCTAATTGTTGGCGTAGTTCAGTAACGTCAATAGGGGGCAGCGCTGCACTCTGCAACTGACAAAAGCCCAGACGTTGCAATTTAGCATGGTCAAAATCGATTGCGCGGGGCTGGGTGGCTAAGCTCATCTTTACACTCCTAAAACAGATAAGGCCGTGTTTAATGGTCTTTCTTAGAGCGAAAGTCGTGCCAATCAGTTCACTTAAATAAAACGAATAGAATACAGTGACTTAACGTCCCATGATGAGACGCGTCCGGTGAAACACGACGTTAATTTGACTTAAGAATCCACCCTTTAATACAGCTGCCCGGCTAGAGACATAAATCCGTCGGTGGGCGGGCAGCGTTTGCGGTTAACGCACCTCAGCTTACTGAGCGTCGAAGGCCTGACCGTTGATGCCTCTACTGTCTGGACCCATCAAATACAGATACACCGGCATGATGGCTTCGGGGGCGGGATTATCGTTGGGGTTTTCACCCGGATAAGCGTGGGCCCGCATGCTGGTACGCGTGGCACCGGGGTTGATGCTGTTGGACCGAACTGGCGCGACGTTTTCAAGCTCATCAGCCAAGGTTTGCATCAGACCTTCGGTGGCAAACTTGGATACGCCGTAGCCGCCCCAGTAAGCGCGTCCTTTGCGTCCGACGCTGCTTGACGTGAAGATGACTGACCCGTCGGCGGATAACTTAAGCAGTGGCAGCAGCGTACTGGTAAGCATGAACATGGCATTGACGTTGACGTGCATAACACGCATGAAATTTTCGCCAGACAGCTGCTCTATAGGCGTTCGCGGGCCAATGATCGATGCGTTGTGCAACAAGCCGTCCAAATGACCGAACTCAGTTTCGATCATCGCAGCCAACTCATCGTATTGATGCGGCAGGGCCGTTTCGAGGTTAAAGGGGATAACCGCTGGCTGAGGATGGCCCGCCGCTTCGATTTCGTCGTAGACCTGGGTCAGATTGGCTTCGGTCGTGCCCAGCAACAGAACAGTGGCGCCATGTGCCGCATACGTTTTGGCGGCAGCGGCCCCTATGCCCCGACCTGCGCCGGTTACCAGGATTACCCGGTCCTTGAGCAGTGCAGGGCGTGCAGAATAATCAAACATGAAAAACCTCAGTGGAAAATATACAAATCCAGATAGACCGGGTTGCCTTCATACGCGACGGGGTCAGCAGCTACATAGGGCGTTGTCGAGCACTTTGCGCAGATCCAAAGGGTGGTCGACCACGATGTCGGCGCCCCAATGATTTGGATTGTCGTGCGGATGAATGTAGCCATAGCGGACTGCCGCCGTCTTGGTTCCAGCGTCGCGGCCCGATTCGATATCGCGCAGGTCGTCGCCGACAAACAGGACGCTGGCAGGGTCCAGGTCGAGCATCTGGCAAGCAAGTATCAGCGGCTCTGGGTGAGGCTTGCTATAAGTGACATGGTCGGGACAAATGAGGATGGCCGAACGGTCAGCCAAGCCCAGTTGCTCCATGATAGGTCGAGCAAATCGCAAAGGTTTGTTGGTCACCACGCCCCAGATCAGATTGGCTTTTTCGATGTCAGCCAACAGTTCGGCCATGCCATCGAACAGTTTGCTATTTACAGCGCAGTCAATTTGATAGCGTTCGAGAAACTCCAGACGCAATGCTTCGAATTCAGGTGCGGTCGGGGAAAGCGCGAAAGTGGCTGCAACCATTGCCCTGGCGCCACCGGAGATTTCATCACGAATCAGCTTGTCCGCCACCGGCGCAAAACCTCGGTCAGCTAACATGCTCTGGCAGATCGCGATGAAATCCGGCGCGGTATCGAGCAGGGTGCCGTCCATGTCGAATAAAACCGCTCTCAAACGCATGGAGTTATGCCTCTCGGAGGGTCTGGATCATGTAGTTGACGTCGACGTTGGACGCCAGCTTGTAATGCTTGGTCAGAGGGTTGTAGGTCAGGCCAATGATGTCCTTGACCTGCAAACCCGCCTCGCGACTCCAGGCGCCCAGTTCCGACGGGCGGATAAATTTCTTGAAGTCGTGAGTGCCGCGCGGCAACAAGCCCATAATGTATTCGGCGCCAACAATGGCAAACAGGAACGCCTTGGGATTGCGGTTCAGGGTGGAGAAGAACACTTGGCCGCCGGGCTTGACCATACGAAAGCAGGCACGAATGACTGATGACGGGTCAGGTACGTGTTCCAGCATTTCCAGGCACGTCACGACATCAAACTGTTCGGGCATTTCGTCGGCGAGATCTTCGGCGGTGATCTGGCGGTAATCTACGGTCACTCCCGACTCCAACTGGTGCAAGCGCGCCACGGCCAGGGGTGCTTCACCCATGTCTATCCCCATCACTATGGCGCCGCGCTGGGCCATGGCTTCGCTGAGGATACCGCCGCCGCAACCGACATCCAACACGGTTTTGCCAGCCAGATTAACGCGTTCGTCGATCCAGTTGACCCGCAGCGGATTGATGTCATGCAGCGGTTTGAATTCGCTGTTGCGGTCCCACCAGCGATGGGCCAATGCTTCGAATTTGGCGATTTCTGCGTGGTCGACGTTGCTCATGGGTAATCCTCAAAAACTCGATTCTTTCGTCCTGTCCGGGCAATTAGACCCGCACGGTCATTGTTCGATCTGGCTTTGATGCCCCGATATTCGCTGGCCCCAAGCCTTAGCGGTTTCACACAGAGCCTGTTCATCCATGCGTGTCAGGCGTTTGTCATCAAGCAACTGTCTGCCGGCAACCCACACATGGGTCACACAATCGCGGCCGGTAGCATAGATGAGCTGCGACACCGGATCATATACCGGTTGTTGGGCTAGCCCAGATAGGTCGAACGCGACGATATCGGCGGCTTTGCCGATTTCCAATGAGCCTGTCTCAGACTGAATGCCCATGGCCCGTGCGCCATTGAGCGTCGCCATGCGCAAGGCCCGGTGGGCATCCAGTGCGGTCGCCGAGCCGGCGACTGCTTTGGCCAGCAAGGCCGCAGTGCGTGTTTCGCCCAGCAAGTCCAAATCATTGTTGCTGGCAGCGCCGTCCGTACCGATGGCGACATTGATGCCCGCCTGCCACAGCCGTTCTACCGGACAAAAGCCGCTAGCCAGTTTCAGGTTCGATTCGGGGCAATGAATCACGCTGGAATTACTTTCTACCAGCAAGGCGAGGTCTTCGTCGCTGACTTGGGTCATGTGCACCGCTTGAAAGCGTGGACCCAAGAGGCCAAGTCGGTTCAGGCGCGCGAGCGGCCGCTCATCAAGTTGCTCAACGGATTGTTCTACTTCAAAGGCGGTCTCATGCATGTGCATATGAATCATCGCATCGAGTTCGTCAGCGAGGACGCGAATTTTTTCCAGATTGTCATCGCAGATGGTGTACGGCGCGTGGGGGCCAAAAGCGATTTTGATCCGCGGATGGAGTTTTAGATCGTTGAACAGCTCGACGCCTTTGTGCAGCGCTTCATCCGTGGTACGTGCGCCAGGAATAGGGAAATCCAGTATCGGCACAGTAATTTGAGCGCGGATACCACTATTGTGCACACGCTCGCTGGCCACGTGCGGGTAAAAGTACATGTCAGAAAAGCACGTGATGCCGCCTTTAAGTTGCTCGGCGATTGCCAGGTCGGTGCCGTCACGGACAAACGCCTCATCGACCCATTTGGCTTCGGCGGGCCAAATATGGTTTTCCAGCCAAGTCATCAGCGGCAAGTCGTCAGCCAAGCCGCGAAACAGGGTCATTGCGGCATGCCCATGAGCATTGATCAGGCCGGGGCTGAGCAGCATTCCCGGCAGTTCACGGACCTCGAGAACGTTTTGTTTAAGCGCTTCAGCTCGCGGGCCAATGTAGACGATAAGGCCATCGCGAATGCCCAGCCCATGTTCTTTAAGCACCACGCCAGCAGGTTCGACCGGCACCAGCCAAGTGGGCAAGAGCAGCAGGTCGAGGGGGGTGGCAGCGTTGGGCATGGCGGGCATCCGTGGCTTGGTTTTCTTTATATAGCGGGGTAGACACACAAGCGGCAAAGTATACCCGAGCGTCTTGACGGACGGCTCGCTATAATCGGCGGTTTTTGACTTCTAGTTTTTTGTTTTTTGTTTCTTGAGTATGGGGTGAGAGATGCGCGATCGACTATTGGCTGCAGAGAAAGTGAAAGCCATCGATTGGCAGGACGACGCCCTGCATTTGCTTGATCAGCGTGTGCTTCCGTTTGAGGAAACCTGGCACGCCTACACAACGGCAGCTGGAGTCGCAGAGGCGATTCGCTCAATGGTCGTACGCGGCGCGCCAGCGATTGGTATCTGTGCGGCGTACGGCATTGTGTTGGCGGCACGGCAGCGGATAGCCGAAGGCGGCGACTGGGCCATGGCATTGGTAGCAGATTTTACGGTACTCGCCAATTCACGCCCCACGGCGGTCAATCTTTTCTGGGCGCTCAACCGTATGCGCGATCGCTTGGCGCGACTCAAGGGCAATGAATCGGCGCTGGCTGCTTTGGAAGCCGAAGCAGTGGCCATCCACCTCAGCGACCGCGAAGCCAACTTGACCATGGCTCAGCTCGGTGCCGATCTGATTCGCAAGCATCAGGGCAACCTACAAACCGTGTTGACTCACTGCAATACTGGCGCGCTGGCCACGGGTGGTTTTGGCACTGCGCTGGGCGTGATTCGAGCAGCGCACCTTGAAGGCATGATCGAACGCGTCTATGCCGATGAAACCCGGCCGTGGTTGCAAGGTTCGCGATTGACCGCTTGGGAATTGGCTAACGAAGGGATTCCGGTCACCGTCAACGCCGACTCGGCGGCTGCGCATCTGATGAAAACCAAAGGGATTACCTGGGTCATCGTCGGTGCCGACCGCATCACCGCCAATGGCGACGTGGCAAACAAAATCGGCACCTATCAACTGGCCGTCGCAGCGATGCACCATGGGGTGCGTTTTATGGTAGTCGCGCCAAGTTCAACCATCGACATGACCCTCGAAAGCGGCGATGACATTCCTATCGAAGAGCGTGACGGTCGAGAACTGCTGGAAGTTGGTGGCCAGCGTGTAGGGGCTGATGTTGACGCTTTCAACCCGGTCTTCGATGTCACCCCGGCCGATTTGATTGACGCCATCGTTACCGAAAAAGGCATCGTCGAGCGGCCCGATACTGCAAAAATGGCGCTACTTATGTGCCGCAAGCGGCTGCATTGAGTGCGCCCCAGGAGCCAGCGGGTGGTGAGCTTTTGAAGCCGTGTGGAGGCAGGCCTGTCGACAACAAGTGGGCGCTGCAGAGGTTAAGCCCTTCATTGATAGGCTCCAAGCCCCTCAGAGGCGCTATAAAGGCCGATCACTCATCGATTAGTGGTTGGGCAGGTTTTCAAGGGATAGGTCCCTGATCGCCATTGTGATAATATCCGGCGGTTCCCAAGGTCGCGCGATGCGCCTGCCTTTAATGCGCAGATCCATGGCACAACTCGTTAATTTGCCGTAAGTCGCTGCATGGCAAACGCCTGCAGCGGCTAGCTTCGTTCTTCCCGCATGGATGACGAAGTTTCACCAGAAAAAGGAATCAGGCTTCTCATGGGCGAACTGGCCAAAGAAATCCTCCCGGTCAATATCGAAGACGAGCTGAAACAGTCCTACCTCGACTACGCGATGAGCGTCATCGTCGGTCGAGCATTGCCGGATGCGCGCGACGGCTTGAAGCCTGTGCATCGGCGTGTACTGTTCGCAATGAGCGAATTGGGTAACGATTGGAACAAGCCGTACAAGAAATCTGCTCGTGTGGTCGGCGACGTTATCGGTAAGTATCACCCGCATGGCGACACTGCCGTTTACGACACGATCGTACGGATGGCGCAGCCATTTTCCCTGCGCTACTTGCTGGTAGACGGTCAAGGCAACTTCGGTTCGGTCGATGGCGATAACGCTGCGGCCATGCGATACACCGAAGTGCGCATGACAAAATTGGCCCACGAACTGCTGGCCGACCTGCATAAAGAAACCGTGGATTGGGTGCCGAACTACGACGGCACCGAAATGATCCCTGCGGTCATGCCGACCCGTATTCCCAACCTGCTGGTCAACGGCTCCAGCGGCATCGCCGTGGGCATGGCGACCAACATTCCGCCGCACAACCTTGGTGAAATCATCGACGGTTGCCTGGCGTTGATCGATAACGCTGACATCACCATCGATGAGTTGATGCAGTTCATCCCTGGTCCTGACTTCCCGACGGCCGCGATCATCAACGGTCGCGCCGGTATCGTCGAAGCCTATCGCACCGGCCGTGGGCGCATTTATATGCGTGCGCGCTCGATGATCGAAGACATCGACAAGGTCGGCGGCCGTCAGCAAATCGTTATTACTGAATTGCCGTACCAGTTGAACAAGGCGCGTCTGATCGAGAAGATCGCCGAGCTGGTCAAAGAGAAGAAGCTCGAAGGTATTACCGAGCTGCGCGACGAGTCTGATAAAGACGGCATGCGCGTCGTCATCGAGCTACGTCGTGGCGAGGTGCCTGAGGTTGTACTTAACAACCTCTACGCCCAAACCCAGCTGCAAAGCGTTTTCGGTATCAACATTGTTGCGTTGATCGATGGCCGTCCACGGATCCTGAACCTCAAGGATTTGCTGGAAGCCTTCGTTCGTCACCGCCGTGAAGTGGTTACCCGTCGTACCGTTTTCGAGCTGCGTAAGGCCCGTGAACGGGGGCATTTGCTGGAAGGTCAGGCCGTTGCCTTGTCGAACATCGACCCGGTTATCGCGCTGATCAAGGCCTCGCCGACACCTGCCGAAGCCAAAGTGGCGTTGATCGCGACCCCGTGGGAATCCAGCGCTGTGGTCGAAATGGTTGAACGTGCCGGCGCTGATTCTTGCCGCCCGGATAACCTTGATCCGCAATACGGCCTGCGCGATGGAAAGTATTTCCTGTCGCCAGAGCAGGCTCAAGCGATTCTGGAACTGCGTCTGCACCGTTTGACCGGTCTCGAACACGAAAAACTGCTGACCGAATATCAGGAAATCCTGAGCCAGATCGGCGAGCTGCTGCGCATCCTCAACAGCGCAGAGCGTTTGATGGAAATCATCCGCGAAGAGCTTGAGCTGATCCGCGCAGAATACGGCGATGTGCGTCGCACCGAGATTCTCGATGCCCGTCTGGACCTGACCTTGGGCGACTTGATCACCGAAGAGGAGCGGGTTGTCACCATCTCTCACGGTGGTTACGCCAAAACCCAGCCATTGGCCGTCTATCAGGCACAGCGCCGTGGCGGCAAAGGCAAGTCGGCTACTGGCGTCAAGGACGAGGACTACATCGCGCACCTGCTGGTCGCCAACAGCCACACCACGCTGTTGATGTTCTCCAGCAAGGGCAAGGTTTACTGGCTCAAGACTTACGAGATTCCGGAAGCGTCCCGCGCTGCCCGTGGTCGTCCGCTGGTCAACCTGCTGCCGTTGAGTGAGGGTGAATACATCACCACCATGCTGCCGGTAGACATGGAAGCCATGCGCAAGAAGTCCGAAGAAGAAGGCGGTGAAGACGTTATCACCGTGGAATCGGATGAAACCGCGACCGGCGAAACCGAAGAAGAACGCAAAGTACGCATCAAAGCCGAAGACCGGAAGAAAGCACCGTTCATCTTTATGTCGACCGCCAACGGTACGGTAAAGAAAACCCCGCTGGTGCAGTTCAGCCGTCAACGCAGTGTTGGCCTGATCGCCCTTGAGCTAGACGAAGGCGACATTTTGATTTCTGCCGCCATCACCGACGGCGAGCGCGAAGTCATGCTGTTCTCCGACGGCGGCAAGGTCACGCGTTTTAAAGAATCCGACGTTCGCGCCATGGGTCGCACTGCTCGCGGTGTGCGCGGCATGCGTCTGCCAGAGGGGCAGAAACTGATCTCGATGTTGATCCCAGAAGAGGGTAGCCAGATCCTGACCGCATCCGAACGTGGTTTCGGCAAGCGTACCGCGATTACCGAGTTCCCTGAGTACAAGCGTGGCGGGCAGGGCGTGATCGCCATGGTCAGCAACGAGCGTAACGGCCGTCTGGTCGGCGCGGTACAAGTGCTCGATGGCGAAGAAATCATGCTGATTTCCGACCAGGGCACCTTGGTTCGCACCCGTGTCGATGAAGTTTCAAGTCTGGGGCGTAACACCCAGGGCGTGACCCTTATCAAGCTGGCCAATGATGAGAAGCTGGTTGGCCTTGAGCGTGTTCAGGAGCCTTCAGAAGTTGAAGGCGAAGAGCTCGAAGGTGAAGAGTTCGACGGCGAAGTGCTGGAAGGCGACGATGATTTGATCGTCCTGGATGCTGACGAAGCCTCCGATACCCTGCAAGCCGACACCCCAGAAGAAGATTGAAACCTGTAGATCGCGAGCAAGCCCGCTCCTACAATTGAAATGTGATCTCCTGCCCCACATGACCCTGTGGGAGCAGGCTTGCCTGCGAATGGTTCGATACAGGCCCAAGCCTTTGACGAGAGTGGATATGAGCAAGCGAGCTTTTAACTTCTGCGCAGGCCCTGCCGCGCTCCCTGAAGCTGTTCTGCTGCGCGCCCAGGCGGAACTGTTGGACTGGCATGGTAAAGGCCTGTCCGTCATGGAAATGAGTCATCGCAGCGATGAATTCGTCTCCATTGCCAATAAGGCCGAGCAAGATCTGCGCGACCTGTTGAATGTTCCCTCAAACTATAAAGTGTTGTTCCTGCAAGGCGGCGCAAGCCAGCAATTTGCACAAATTCCGCTTAACCTGCTGCCTGAAGACGCCACCGCCGATTATATCGACACCGGTATCTGGTCGCAGAAAGCAATCGAAGAAGCTTCGCGCTTTGGCAACGTCAACGTCGCTGCCAGCGCGAAGCCTTATGACTATTTCGCAATTCCGGGTCAGAACGAGTGGAAGCTGTCCACAGACGCCGCCTACGTTCACTACGCACCCAACGAAACCATCGGCGGTCTGGAATTTAATTGGATCCCCGAGACTGGCGATGTACCGCTAGTAGCTGATATGTCCTCGGATATCCTGTCGCGCCCGGTGGACGTCTCCAAGTTCGGCATGATTTACGCCGGTGCACAAAAGAACATCGGGCCTAGCGGTATCGTCGTCGTGATCATTCGTGAAGACTTGCTCGGGCGCGCCCGTTCAATCTGCCCGACGATGCTCAATTACAAAGTCGCTGCCGATAACGCGTCGATGTACAACACGCCTCCTACCTTGTCCTGGTACCTGTCGGGTTTGGTATTTGAGTGGCTCAAGGAACAAGGCGGTGTCGAGGCCATGGGTATGCGCAATGACCTCAAACAGCGCACGCTGTACGACTTCATCGACGCTAGCGGGCTGTACAGCAACCCAATCAACAAAACCGACCGCTCGTGGATGAACGTGCCTTTTCGCCTGGCCGACGACCGTTTGGACAAGCCGTTTCTTGCAGGCGCAGAAGCGCGCAGCCTGCTCAACCTCAAGGGCCATCGATCGGTAGGCGGCATGCGTGCCTCCATCTATAACGCCGTTGATATCCACGGGGTTAATGCCTTGGTGGCTTACATGGCAGAGTTCGAGAAGGAACACGGCTAATGTCTGAGGAAGAACTCAAGGCGCTGCGGATACGCATCGACAGCCTGGATGAAAAAGTCCTGGAGCTGATCAGTGAGCGTGCCCGCTGCGCGCAAGAAGTTGCGCGGGTGAAAATGGCCTCGCTGGCGGAAGGCGAAGTGCCGGTCTTCTATCGTCCAGAGCGCGAAGCACAAGTACTCAAGCGCGTCATGGAGCGCAACAAAGGGCCGTTGGGCAACGAAGAAATGGCGCGTTTGTTCCGCGAAATCATGTCTTCCTGTCTGGCGCTTGAGCAGCCATTGAAAGTGTCGTACCTCGGTCCGGAAGGCACTTTTACCCAAGCGGCGGCTATGAAGCATTTTGGTCATGCGGTGATTAGCTTGCCGATGGCGGCCATCGACGAAGTGTTCCGTGAGGTCGCGGCGGGTGCCGTGAATTTTGGCGTGGTGCCGGTAGAAAACTCCACCGAAGGTGCGGTCAATCACACCCTCGACAGCTTTCTTGAACACGACATGGTGATCTGTGGCGAAGTCGAGCTGCGTATTCACCATCATTTGCTGATCGGTGAAAACACCAAGACCGACAGCATTAGCCGCATCTACTCCCACGCTCAGTCGCTGGCTCAGTGCCGCAAGTGGCTGGACGCGCACTACCCGAATGTCGAGCGCATTGCGGTTGCCAGTAACGCCGAAGCCGCCAAGCGGGTGAAGGGTGAGTGGAGTTCAGCCGCGATTGCCGGTGATATGGCCGCTGGACTGTATGGTCTGACGCGTATCGCCGAAAAAATCGAAGATCGTCCAGACAATGCTACGCGTTTCCTGATCATTGGCAGCCAAGAAGTGCCGCCTACGGGCGACGATAAAACCTCGATCATTGTTTCGATGAGCAACAAACCTGGCGCGTTGCATGAGTTGTTGGTGCCGTTCCATCAGAACGGCATTGACCTGACGCGCATCGAGACTCGGCCTTCACGCAGCGGTAAATGGACCTACGTGTTCTTTATCGACTTCGTCGGTCATCACCGCGACCCACTGATCAAAGCCGTGCTAGAGCAGATCAGTCAGGAAGCAGTGGCACTCAAAGTGCTCGGTTCATACCCGAAAGCGGTTCTTTAAAGGGTAGTGATATGAGCGGCGACTTCCTTGCCCTGGCACAGCCGGGCGTGCAAAAACTTTCACCCTACGTCCCGGGAAAGCCTGTGGACGAACTGGCGCGTGAGCTGAATATAGACCCGGCCAGCATCATCAAGCTGGCCAGCAACGAAAACCCGTTAGGTGCTAGCCCCAAGGCACTGGCGGCGATTCAACGCGAATTGACAGGCCTGACGCGCTACCCGGATGGCAATGGTTTCAACCTTAAGGCTCGGCTGTCTGAGCGCTGTGGGGTGCAGGCAAATCAGGTGACGTTGGGCAATGGCTCTAACGACATTCTTGAATTGGTCGCCCGCGCTTACTTGGCGCCGGGACTAAACGCAGTGTTCAGTGAACACGCGTTCGCCATTTATCCCATCGTCACCCAAGCGGTAGGTGCTGACGCCCACGTCGCGCCCGCCAGAGACTGGGGTCACGACCTGCCTACCATGCTGGCTGCTATTGATAGCAACACCCGTGTCGTATTTATCGCTAACCCAAATAACCCCACCGGCACCTGGTTCGGTCCGAGCGCCTTGGCTGATTTCCTCGCCGATGTTCCGGCAAACGTGTTGGTGGTGCTGGATGAGGCCTACATCGAGTACGCCGCCGGCACAGATTTGCCAAACGGCCTGGATTATTTGGCGCAGTATCCCAATTTGCTGGTCTCGCGGACATTCTCCAAAGCCTACGGCTTGGCGTCGTTGCGTGTCGGCTATGGCCTTTCGTCGCCAGCGGTGGCGGACGTACTCAATCGCGTCCGCCAGCCGTTCAATGTAAACAGCCTTGCGCTGGCTGCCGCTTGTGCCGCGCTGGACGATGTCGAATACGTGGCCGAAAGTCGCCGCCTCAACGAAGTGGGCATGAATCTTTTAGAACAAGGGTTGCGCGAGCTGGGCTTGAGCTGGATTGCGTCGAAAGCCAACTTCCTGGCCATTGATCTGGGTCGTGAAAGCGCATCAGTTTATCAGGGGCTGCTTAATGAAGGTGTGATCGTGCGTCCGATCGGCGGTTATGGCATGCCCAACCACTTGCGGGTAAGCATTGGGTTGCCGAGCGAAAACCTGCGTTTTCTCGACGCGTTGGCGAAGGTTCTCGCGCGTGGTTGATGTCACGTCCCTGCAATCAGTCCGTCCTATGATCGGGCGCCTGGTGGTAATCGGCCTCGGTTTGATCGGCGGTTCGTTTGCCAAAGGTCTGCGTGAAAGCGGGCTGTGCGGTGAAGTCGTCGGCGTTGATCTGGACCCTCGCTCTCGTTTAATGGCCGTTGAGCTGGGCATTGTGGATCGCTGCGAGGAAGACATTGCTGCCGCTTGTCGCGGCGCTGACGTGATAATGCTCGCTGTGCCTATTCTGGCGATGGAAAAACTGCTGACGTTATTGGCCACCTTCGACTTGGGTGATGCGGTGTTGACTGATGTAGGCAGTGCCAAGGGCAATGTAGTTCGGGCCGCGCAGCTGGCGTTTGGTGATTGTCCTGCGCGCTTTGTGCCGGGGCATCCGATTGCGGGATCTGAGCAGAGTGGAGTGGAGGCGTCCAACGCGCAGTTATTCCGTCGGCATAAAGTGATTTTGACACCGCTGGTCGATACTGACCCAGTGGCAGTGGCCCTTATCGACCGGTTATGGTCCGAGCTGGGGGCAGATGTCGAGCACATGCAGGTCGAGCGCCACGACGAAGTGTTGGCCGCCACCAGTCATTTGCCGCATTTGCTGGCGTTTGGTTTAGTGGATTCGCTGGCCAAGCGCAACGAGAATCTAGACATCTTTCGATACGCTGCGGGAGGTTTCCGCGATTTCACAAGGATCGCGGGCAGTGACCCGGTGATGTGGCACGACATCTTTCTCGCCAATCGCGAAGCGGTGTTACGCACATTAGATACATTTCGCAGCGACCTCGACGCCTTGCGCGACGCGGTCGATGCAGGGGATGGGCATCAATTGTTGGGCGTTTTCACCCGCGCCCGTGTTGCTCGCGAGCATTTCAGTAAAATCCTGGCCCGTCGGGCCTATGTGGACGCTATGAACACCAACGACCTGATTTTCCTGGCTAACCCTGGTGGACGCGTTTGCGGACGTATCCGAGTTCCAGGCGATAAATCAATTTCCCACCGCTCGATCATGCTCGGCTCACTGGCTGAAGGCACGACCGAAGTCGAAGGCTTCCTCGAAGGCGAAGACGCGCTGGCAACCCTGCAAGCATTCCGAGACATGGGCGTGGTTATCGAAGGCCCGAACCATGGCCGCGTGACTATTCACGGTGTTGGCTTGCACGGCCTGAAAGCAGCCCCGGGCCCCATCTATCTGGGCAACTCCGGCACCTCGATGCGCCTGCTCTCTGGTTTGCTCTCAGCTCAAAGCTTCGACAGCACCCTGACCGGCGACGCGTCACTGTCCAAACGTCCGATGAATCGCGTGGCCAATCCTTTGCGGGAAATGTGCGCAGTAATCGAGACCGCCGCCGAAGGTCGTCCACCGATGACTATTCGTGGTGGCCAGCGTTTGACGGGGCTGACGTACAGCATGCCTATGGCCAGTGCGCAGGTTAAATCTTGCCTGTTGCTGGCAGGTTTGTATGCCGACGGCGAGACTCGTGTGACCGAGCCTGCCCCGACCCGCGATCATACCGAACGCATGTTGCGTGGTTTCGGCTATCCCGTCAGCACCCAGGGCAGCACTGCTTCGGTAGAGTCCGGCCATACGCTGACCGCTACCCACATCGAAGTGCCCGCAGATATTTCGTCGGCTGCGTTCTTTCTGGTCGCGGCATCTATTGCGCAGGGCTCGGACTTGCTGCTGGAACACGTCGGCATCAATCCGACCCGTACTGGCGTCATAGACATCCTTCGTTTGATGGGTGCTGACATCACGCTTGAAAATCAGCGTGAAGTCGGCGGCGAGCCTGTGGCTGACCTGCGCGTGCGCTCGGCCAAGCTTAAAGGTATCGACATTCCGGAAGAGCTGGTGCCCTTGGCAATCGACGAATTTCCGGTGCTGTTCGTTGCCGCAGCCTGTGCCGACGGAAGGACCGTATTGCGTGGCGCGGAAGAATTACGCGTCAAAGAGTCGGACCGCATTCAAGTAATGGCCGATGGCTTACTCGCGTTGGGCGTTAAAGCCGAACCGACAACGGATGGCATTATCATTGATGGCGCCGGTTTCGGTGCTGAAGCGTTCAGCGGCGGTGAAGTGAACGGTCACGGTGATCACCGGATTGCCATGGCCTTCAGCGTTGCTTCTTTGCGCGCATCGGCGC
Source organism: Pseudomonas sp. AB6 (assembly GCF_034314105.1). Classification (NCBI taxonomy): domain Bacteria; kingdom Pseudomonadati; phylum Pseudomonadota; class Gammaproteobacteria; order Pseudomonadales; family Pseudomonadaceae; genus Pseudomonas; species Pseudomonas sp. AB6. The sequence continues at coordinate 2,735,770 of NZ_JAVIWJ010000001.1, read as the reverse complement.
CCATCCGTATTCATGATTGCGCCAACGTTGCCACATCTTTCCCCAACTTTCTTGCACTGTGCGCCCAAGTCGGCATGCGTGTAGCACAAGAGGCACAGTCGTGAAGGTTCAGCCGCCAGTTATTACCATCGACGGGCCTAGTGGGTCTGGCAAAGGCACCGTCGCGGGCAGGTTAGCCAAGCATTTGGGCTGGTGTCTGCTCGATTCCGGGGCGCTTTATCGTCTTTTGGCTTTCGCAGCGCGCAACCATGGGGTCGACCTGACCAACGAAGAAGCGTTGAAACTTCTGGCCGCTCATCTGGATGTGCAATTCAACGCGGGTAACGACGATCACGGGCAGCGCATTACCCTTGAAGGTGAGGACGTTACCCACGCCATTCGCAACGAAACGATCGGCAATGGGGCCTCGCAAGTCGCTTCACTGCCGGCGGTGCGCGACGCTTTGCTCCAGCGTCAGCGTGCCTTCCTTGAAATGCCGGGCCTTGTCGCAGACGGTCGCGACATGGGTACGGTAGTTTTTCCTGATGCGCCGCTGAAGATTTTTCTGACTGCTACGCCCGAAGAGCGTGCACGCCGCCGTTACTTGCAGTTGAAGGCCAAGGGTGATGATGTTAGTCTGTCGAGTCTGCTAGATGAGATATGTGCACGCGATAAGCGTGACACCCAGCGAGCGGTAGCCCCGCTAAAGCCGGCGCACGACGCCATTCAGCTGGATTCCACCGAATTATCGATTGAGCAGGTGTTGGAACGCATCTTGAGTGAAGTCGCGATTCGCGATATCGCCGGATGACGAGAAGAAGCGTGTGGGAGACCAGTCATAGTCCCACAGGCTTCTTTTACTTGAACGAAACCCACGTTGTCTGGAATGTGGCAGATGGGCGTATTCTTCGCCCTTGATCAACAGGAATTAAAATGAGCGAAAGCTTTGCAGAACTTTTTGAAGAAAGCCTAAAGACCCTGAACCTTCAGGCTGGCTCGATTATCACCGCGATCATCGTTGATATCGATTACCAAGCAGGTTGGGTTACGGTTCACGCCGGTCTCAAATCTGAAGGCCTCATCCCGCTAGAGCAGTTCCACAACGATGCTGGCGAGCTGACCATCAAGATCGGCGACGAAGTGCACGTTGCACTGGACGCGGTCGAAGATGGCTTTGGCGAAACCAAGCTGTCCCGCGAAAAAGCCAAGCGTGCTGAGTGCTGGATCGTTCTGGAAGCGGCTTTCGCAGCTGAAGAAGTGGTCAAGGGCGTTATCAACGGTAAGGTTAAAGGCGGCTTTACTGTCGACGTTAACGGCATCCGTGCGTTCCTGCCTGGTTCTCTGGTTGACGTCCGCCCAGTGCGTGACACGACTCACCTGGAAGGTAAAGAACTCGAATTCAAGGTCATCAAACTCGACCAGAAACGCAACAACGTTGTTGTTTCTCGCCGTAGCGTCCTTGAAGCTGAGAACAGCGCTGAGCGTGAAGCTCTGCTGGAATCCTTGCAGGAAGGCCAACAAGTCAAAGGTATCGTCAAAAACCTCACCGATTACGGCGCATTCGTCGATCTGGGTGGCGTCGATGGCCTGCTGCACATTACCGACATGGCTTGGAAGCGTATCAAGCATCCATCGGAAATCGTCAATGTTGGCGATGAGATCGATGTAAAAGTCCTGAAGTACGATCGCGAACGCAATCGTGTTTCCTTGGGTCTGAAGCAGTTGGGCGAAGATCCATGGGTCGCTATCAAAGCTCGTTACCCAGAAGGCACTCGCGTTACCGCTCGTGTTACCAACCTGACCGACTACGGCTGCTTCGCTGAGCTGGAAGAAGGCGTTGAAGGCTTGGTACACGTTTCCGAAATGGACTGGACCAACAAAAACATCCACCCTTCAAAAGTCGTACAAGTTGGCGACGAAGTGGAAGTTATGGTTCTGGACATCGACGAAGAGCGTCGTCGTATCTCCCTCGGCATCAAGCAGTGCAAATCTAACCCATGGGAAGATTTCTCTGGCCAGTTCAACAAGGGCGATAAAATCTCCGGCACCATCAAGTCGATCACCGATTTCGGTATCTTCATTGGTCTGGACGGCGGCATCGACGGCCTGGTTCACCTGTCCGACATCTCGTGGAACGAAGTGGGCGAAGAAGCCGTGCGTCGCTTCAAGAAGGGCGACGAGCTCGACACCGTCATCCTGTCTGTTGATCCAGAGCGCGAACGCATCTCGCTCGGTATCAAGCAGTTGGAAAGCGATCCGTTCTCTGAGTACGTGATGGTCAACGACAAAGGCGCTATCGTTCGCGGTATCGTTAAAGAAGTAGACGCCAAAGGCGCCATCATCACTTTGGCCGACGACATCGAAGCTACTCTGAAAGCCTCCGAAATCAGCCGTGACCGCGTTGAAGACGCGCGTAACGTTCTGAAAGAAGGCGAAGAAGTTGAAGCCAAGATCATCAGCGTTGATCGCAAGAGCCGCGTAATCCAATTGTCCATCAAGTCGAAAGACGTTGAAGACGAGAAGGAAGCAATCCAAAGCCTGCGCACTAAGCCAGAAGCTGCGGAAAGCACAGGTCCTACCACTATCGGTGACCTGCTTCGCGCACAAATGGAAAAACAGAACTAAGTTCTGATTAACCATTAGAAAAAGGGTGACTTCGGTCGCCCTTTTTTGTGCCTGCAATTCCTGTGGTAACCCAGATGGATGCCTTGCAATTCTGTCTGTCAGACCTATCCTCATCTACACGCTGAAATTTCCGATGCAGACAACGCGGCCCATACGCGGCTAGACTCTGGCTGTCTCCGGGCAGTCGCTGGGCTCACGCTCGCATAAGGGAATACATGCGCCAAGTAATAGTCGTATTGATCATCATCGCCCTTGCAGGCTGTTCTACGGCCCACAAAACTAAAGCAATACGAGGCCAGAGCGGCTTGCGGATTGAGTGTTCGGGAATGTTTTCAAACTGGGATCGTTGCTACACAAGGGCTGCCCACGAATGTCGTCCAGGCACGTTCAAAGTCGTCGCCAAGTCTAGCGATGTGAAAGAAGATCCCGAAGACTATCCGTTTGGCTGGAATCCTGCGGGCTACTTTAGTCGTCGCATGCTGATCATCTGCAGGTAATCGTGCCAGCCTGTACTCAGCATTGACGCCGCAAATCAAATACCTGCTCCGACTCATCAATTCACATAAGTCAATGCTTAGACTGTTCAAATCCCTCAAGTCATGCTAAAACCTTTTAAGCGCTTTACCTAGCTGCTTGAAAAAGAAGGGAAAAATATGACGAAGTCGGAGTTGATCGAACGAATTGTCACCCATCAAGGGCTGCTGTCATCCAAGGATGTAGAGCTGGCCATCAAGACAATGCTTGAGCAAATGTCCCAATGCCTTGCCACTGGTGATCGCATCGAGATACGTGGCTTTGGCAGCTTCTCGCTCCACTACCGCTCACCACGCGTCGGACGCAACCCAAAGACCGGTCAGTCAGTCAGTCTGGACGGCAAATTCGTCCCTCACTTCAAACCGGGTAAAGAACTGCGTGACAGGGTCAACGAAGAAGAGGAAGAGGGCTATGAATACCCTTGATGGCAGGAGGTGCAGATGCGGAACTTAATGCGCATTATATTGGTCACAGTTATTCTGCTGATTGCTTTGGCAACGGTAGTGTTTCTGTTAGAAAACCAACAGCCCATTGCGTTGGCGTTTTTGGGTTGGACAGGTCCGCAGATGTCGGTGGCAGTACCAGTTATTTTGGCGTTGCTGGTTGGGATGGTGATTGGGCCGGTATTGGGTTGGGGATTGCGCGTTAGAAAGATCCGGAAAGCATCTCGATCGGCGTGAGGTAGGCGCGGAGTGATGCGGATCGGGTTGGCCTCCAAAAGGCCCTCAGCGGTCAGACAAATTATTTAAACTCGGGTCAATAAATTTGGAATCAGATTGGATAATTCGCGATCCTCACGTGTTCCTCTGCCCTCTCAACTCATAGTGGGCAGAGAGATTAGATTCATTTAGCATTCTGCTCGAATTCATACTTTTATACTGTTGGCCACTTCTCGCTGACATCAGTGAGTGGAGGTATGAGCGTTCCAGAAGCTCCCTCAGCCTGAAGAAAAATAGAAGAACTTAACGCAGGATTTCCCCTCCAGTCGACAAGGTACGTCGCTTTCTCAATAAAGCACGTATAAAAACCTTGGTCGCCGTGTTGCTTCGTCGATATATTCTATCCGAAGAAAACTGTTCAGGCCTTAAGATAGATGGAGCCCGCTTGTCTTAAGGTGCCGTTGTACCCAAAGCAAAGTTAAAGATTGTACTTGTCATCAATTAGCCAGTATATTCGTATTCGATCTCATTGATTGAGAAAACCCAATGAGTGTTTGGCCTTATCATGGCGCCACTGATGGCGCTTTGATGCTGTTGCGGATGATTGTAAAGCATCACCAGGGTATTGGTTTTATGAAAAGTTTTTGAACAAAAACATATGAAGGTGTTTTGAATATCAACACCAATTGACGAGGTTTTAGGTGATATGACGAGTTCTACAACGACCCCGCAGGACGCGGATGAAATTGATCTATTTGATTTGATACGAGCTTTATGGAAGCAAAAGACAATAATAATTACTATCGTCGTATTATCAGTATTAACTGCCGCCATTTATGCGTTTCTTAGCAAGCCGATCTATGAGGCCCGTATATATTTGCGAGCGCCAACCCTTAATGGTATTGCCGATTTTAATTATGGACGCACGCGAGATGCCGAGCTAACCCCGTTCTCCATAAAAGATGTGTACGACGTATTTGTGCGCAATCTTCAAAGTGAATCGTTGCGGCGAGCGTTTTTCAGCGAGATTTATGTCCCTTCGTTGTCGGAGTCGAAGCGGTCGGGGTCACAAGACGCATTGTATTCGGATTATTTAAGTGAATTGACTATCGGTCTCCCTACCAAGGAGCAGCCTGATCGTTACTCAGTCAGTGTGCAGAGCCGGGATCCTGTCCAGGCTGCCGATTGGGTAAAGGCTTTTGCGGCCAGAGCGGGCGACGCGGCGGAAAGTGAAATGTTGAAAAACGTCGCACGTGAGGCCGAGGTTCGTGCCCGTAATTTGGGCCAGCAAATCGCTATATTGCAGGAGACTGCAGACAAAGTTCGTGAGGACTCCGTCACGCAATTGCGCGAGGCCCTCAAGGTAGCACAGGCAATCCATCTGACGGAGCCTCCGATTATTTCCGGGAGCGTCTCTGCCGAAGTGTCGGCGACGATGAATGGTCAGCTAACCTACATGCGTGGAACTAAAGCCCTGGAAGCTGAGATAAAAAATCTTGAAGAGCGGAAATCAAATGACCCGTTTATTGATTCACTTCGCGCATTGCAGATAAAACAAAGCTTTTACAAAGATTTGCAAATCCGTCCCGACCATGTATCTGTATATTTAATAGATGGCACCGTCGAACAGCCTGATCGCCCAATAAAACCTAAGAAAGGTTTGATTATCACTTTGGGAGTAGCCTTGGGTGTAGTGTTGGGTCTGCTGGCTGCGTCGATTCGGCATTTTTTTCTAATTAGGAAAATAAAGAAAACATCGGACCTGTTGTCTAAGTAGGTTTTGATTATTTGTCGTGTAGAAAAAGTCGTTAAATTGGCGACCGTATTGAACATTACAGCCCATCGGTAAGCTGGAGTTCGCTATACAGACAATATTTGTAAAACGTTAGAGGCTGAATGACTCGCAGATTCCGGCTATGCTAGTCCGCTTTTTTGGGCGGGTATCGCCTCTATGCAGCAAAGCCGATAGGGACTCTCATGCAACATCCAGAAGTTATCCATCGAGCAGCCATTGAGGGTGTCACGGGCTTATGTCACCAGTTGCAGCTGACAGCAACAATTAGCGTATTGATCAACTGCGGTTTATTTCAGGGTGCGGAAGCGGACAGTTGCGGTGACGGTGGGGCCCTAAGCTTTTCGATTGATACGGTCAGGGCGTTAATTGTCACCGATGTGCATGCAGACCATGTCGAGCGTATATCTGCCATGATTGCGGCCGGGTTCAAGGGGCCGATACTGTGTAGTGGCAATGCTTGGTGACGCCAGACATAATGTCGTCTTCGTTGGCTACCAAGCTAAAGGTACGCCAAGCGCAGCGATTCAAACTCATGGACCAAAGTCCGGATATGTCGAGCTTGACCTGGAGCAATTTTCTATCCATGCAGGCGTCACCACTATAGGTTGATACATCGCTCATGCCGATCAGCAAGGGCTGGTGGATTTGTAACCGGCATGAACTACTGGCCTGCAGAGGTGCGGCTCGTCCATGGCGAAGCTCAGCCGAAGAAGGTCCTCAAAAATGTTTTGCCAAGGAATTATCTGCTAGCGAAACGTAGCGTCGAGGCCGTGATACCGGGTAGTTGAGGGAGACGCCCGAGTCGGGGCTATACTAAAGGTCCTCGCTGGACTTAGATTTGATATTCAAAGGAACAAGCTTGTTTCATTGATAGAAAGTCATAGAGCAGAAAGGGGCAATTCGTAAAAAAGATTTGGATCATCACCTTGGGTCGTTTATGAGTGGTGGCTCAATCTTAGCGTTCGAGTTCTATAGTAGTCATTTGGGTACTCAGACGAATTGTGCGAAACGTAGCGCCAGTCGCCTCAAGTCAATCCTCTCGCTGGTGTAAATGAGTCCGCTTCATGAGTGAATGGTCTGAGTAGAAATGCGTCATATAGCTACTACGAAATTTCTGAGAAAAGGCTGGCCATGGTGATTTGGCAAAATGGATTTAGTAGGGGAGAATTTCCCGTTAGCTGCCAGTACAATGCACTGCCGACGATTTAAGGCTCAGAGGCTCAGAGGTTCCTAGCTCGGGTAGAAGGTTTTTTGATTTTACCGTAACTTGTGTTGACGATTGCCCTAAGCTTGTATTCGGATGGTAAATCATTGAACTTTAGTAGATGGAAATGAAGAATTTTCGGGATGGTATCAGCCTTGGAACCGGCACCCTTGGCGCTGGCCGGTGCCTGACAATTCTCTACCGTGGATTAGTGAGCTGTAGCCGGTATTCATGGGAGTCAAAAGGCGAAAGGATGTTGCGGTGAAAATTGTTCAGACGTCACTGCGTGGCATCGTAGTCATTGAACCCGCCGTTCATGAAGATGTGGGCGGATGGTTCATGGAAAGTTTCAATGAACCTCGTTTTCATGGGGCGCTAAAAGAGAACGGACTGCCAATTCCACCAGCATTCATTCACGATTATCATTTTTGCTGCAGAAAAGGTGTGTTACGCGGTCTGCATTATCAGCGAGCACTCTACGGCCATGGCAAGTTGGTCAGGGTGACACAAGGATCAGCGTATAACGTAGTAGTCGATATTCGGCGGAGCTCGTCGACGTTTGGGCACTGGGTGGCCGTAGAGTTGAATGAAACTAATCACAGGACGCTGTGGATTCCTGAGGGGTTTGCCCATGGCTTTGTCGCGTTAGAGGATGACACGCACTTCTTATGCAAAACGACAAATGCGTATAATAAGGACGCGGCCCGAAGCATCCGATGGAATGATCCGGAACTAGGTATCGATTGGCCTGTTCAGGATTATGTCATCGCCGATAAGGACGCGATTGCACCACTAATGAAATACGCTGAGCCTTATTTCGAGTTTCTCGAGGGGACCATCGAGTTAGTCGATTTAAAGGTGATTGGTGATGATCGCGGAAGTCTAATTGCACTTGAACAAGGGCAAAACATTCCCTTTGCGATTAAACGTGCCTATTATATTTTTGACACTCGTTCAGATGTGAATCGAGGTTTCCACGCTCACCGTCGATTAGAACAAATGGCTATTTGTGTTTCTGGTCGCTGTAAGATGGTCATCGATGACGGGGTAACCAGAAAAGAAGTCTGGTTAGACTCGTCAAGTAAAGCTTTGATTATTCGTAACATGATATGGCGTGAAATGCACAATTTTAGTCAGGGATGTGTGTTGGTAGTATTCGCCAGTGAGCATTATGATGAGTCGGACTATATTCGGAATTACGATCAATTCATTAAGGAGGTGAGCGATGGAAAAGCTTAAGAAGATCGTGCTCGTGGGGGCGGGTGAATTGGCAATGATTGCCTACGAATACTTTACATATGATTCGACTTACGAAGTCGTTGCCTTCGCCGTTGAACGTGAGTATATAGAAAGCGAGACATTGTACGATTTACCTATTGTTCCTTTTGAAAATGTTCGACAGGCCTACCCTCCCGGCTCCTTTGAGGTGTTTGTGGCAATACCTGCTTCTCAGTTGAACAGACTACGAACGAGGTTGTATCTGGCCGTGAAGGAGATGGGTTATACCTGTGCGACGTATATAAGTTCTCATGCATTTGTCTGGCGTAATGCGAAAATTGGTGAGAACTGCTTCATCTTTGAGAATAACACTGTCCAGCCTTTTGTGGAGATTGGCAATAACGTTATTTTATGGAGTGGCAACCATATTGGCCACCGTACTGTTATAGAAGATAATTGTTTCTTGTCCTCCCATGTAGTGGTGTCGGGATATTGTCGGATCGGAGAATCATGTTTCCTTGGCGTAAACTCAACATTTAATGATCATGTAACTGTGGCGCGTGATTGCATTATCGCCTCGGGTTCTCTTGTATCAAAAAACTTGAAGGAACCAGCGCGAGTGTATTACGGAGCACCCGCAAAAGAAATGCCAAGAAAAAGTTCATTTAGCGTAAAACTCTAGGAAAATATCATGAAGTGGAAAAAACTAGGGTTGATATTTGATCCAAAGGTATTTAGTTGGGCTGATCATACGGCACTCCAACCAACACCCTTATTGATGGATGATCGTATACGAATCTTTTTGGGTGCCAGAGATCAAGAGGGTGTAAGTCGTGTGGGTTTTGTAGATCTAGACAAACAAGAACCAACGAAAATATTGGGTTTTTCAAAGGAACCCATTCTGGACATTGGGGAGCCCGGTTGTTTTGACGAGAGCGGAGTAGTCCCCTCGGCGATAGTTGAAGCCGATGGGTTAATTTATATGTATTTTGCTGGATACCAGTTAGGCACGAAAGTAAGGTTTTCTGTCCTTGGTGGATTAGCGATAAGCAAAGACTATGGATTGTCATTTGAGCGCTGTAAAAAAACACCGGTATTTGAACGTAACGATGACGAAACGCTTTTTAGAGTTCCCCACAGCGTCATAAAAGATGGAAACACTTGGCGGGCGTGGTATGGGGGAGGCAGCCAGTTTACGCAAGGAAAACATAAAACATTACCTATATATAACGTCCGTTATGTTGAATCTAAGACACCATTCAGTTTTCCTAACGCAGGGGAGATTCTCTTGGAAACTGAAGGTGATGAGTATCGAATAGGAAGGCCCTTCATTTTTGAAAAATCTCCATTCGAGTCATATCTTTTCTACGGTTTTAGTACCGAAAATGCTCCTTATAAACTCGGGTGTGCTAAATCTTCAGATATGAAGAGCTGGAACCGGATAGATGATGAGCTTGGCTTGCCATTATCAGACTCTGGGTGGGATTCTGAAATGATGGCGTACCCTAGCGTTCTCAAAGTTAATGAAAAAACGTATTTGTTTTACAATGGAAATGAATACGGTAAGCAAGGTTTTGGGCTGGCGGAACTAATCGAATGGTAACGTGTATAAAATATGAAAGTGTTCATAGTCAAGTTTGGGATGATTTTATAGCGTCTTGTAAAACCCCTCTGTTCTTTTTTAATAGAGGGTTTTTAGAATACCATTCAGACTGCTTTATTGATGCATCTTTAATGTTTTATGAGAAAGACGTATTAGTCGCCGTACTGCCAGCCACGTTACATAACAATGTTTTAAATAGCCATGGCGGTGTTACTTATGGCGGATTGCTACTATCTCTTAAAATAAAAACGGAACTTTTAGTTGAGGTTTTGGAGGCACTGCGGGACTGGGCGATAAGTTTCGGTATCGTAAAAATTATATATAAAGCAATCCCCTATATATTTCAAATCCAACCTTCACAGGAAGACCTTTATTTCCTCCATAACTTACTTGGAGCTAAACTAATCCGGCGGGATTTGTCAAGTGTAATTTACTTGCAAGATAGGATGAAGCTTTCCAAAGGTCGAAAATGGTTAGTGGCGCGAGCAAAAAAGAATGAGCTAAAGGTAATCGTTTCTGATAATTGGGTCGATTTTCATCGGTTGCTTAGCTCAGTGCTTGTAAAACATGACACTATTCCAGTCCACTCGGTGGCTGATCTTCAGTTACTTGCAAAGCGATTTCCTAAAAACATCGTTTTGAACGCTGTCTTTCAGGGCGGTGATATGATTGCAGCGGCGTTATTTTTTAAGTTTTCTAACGTGGTCCATACGCAATATTTGGCGAGTAACGATTTAGGGAAAGATCTCGGAGCCTTAGACATGATCATTGAAGAAAGCATACAAGAAAACCTACAGGATAATTATCAGTATTTTAACTTTGGTATTTCTACGGAGCAGGCGGGTAAGGTTTTGAACGCGGGCTTAATTAGCCAGAAAGAAACTTTCGGTGCCAGAGGCATGTGCATAGATTTCTATGAGATTAATTTTGATGATTAATTTCCTTGATTTGAAAAAAATCAATCAGGTGTATGCCTCAGAACTTAAGGAAGCATGTGCTCGAGTCATCGATTCTGGGTGGTATATTGGAGGGCAAGAGGTTGCTTCATTTGAGCGTGAATTCGCGGATTATTGCGGCGTAATGCACTGCGTTGGAGTTGCAAATGGACTGGATGCCCTCAGCTTGACCATTCGAGCATGGAAGGAGTTAGGCAAGTTAACGGATGGTGATGAGATCATCGTTCCTGCGAACACCTATATTGCAAGTATCTTGGCAATTACAGAAAACCGTCTGGTACCTGTATTAGTCGAACCTGATGAAGAGTCATTTAATCTGTCAGCCGCGGGCGTTGAGAAAGCAATAACTAAGAAAACAAAGGCTATATTGGCGGTACATCTTTACGGTCAGTTGGCAGAAATGCCTTCTATACTATTACAGGCAAAGACTCATGATTTATTAGTTCTTGAGGATTCAGCTCAAGCCCATGGTGCAAGCTTGGAGGGGCGCGCAGCTGGAAGTTGGGGCGACGCGTCCGGATTCAGCTTTTATCCAGGTAAAAACCTTGGTGCACTTGGAGATGCTGGAGCTGTCACTACGAACGATGAAGAGCTGGCGACCGTAATCAGGGCGTTAGGCAATTACGGAAGTTTTAAAAAATATGAAAATGCCTATCGTGGTGTAAACAGTCGCCTAGACGAAATCCAAGCCGCTATGCTAAGAGTAAAAGTTCGCCATTTAAATTGCGAAATTGCATCTCGTCGGGCGGTTGCAGACTTTTATCTTTCAAATATAGTTAATCCACTTATAAAAACTCCAATAGTAAAAAATATCAATGCCCATGTATGGCATCTTTTTGTTGTCCGTTGTGAAAAGCGCGATGTGCTAAAAGAATTTCTATATGATAACGGTATTGAGACGTTAATTCATTATCCAATTCCACCTAATAGGCAGAAAGCATACGCAAATTTTTTCCCAGCAAAGTTTTCTATTACAGAACAAATTCATAAAGAGGTGCTTAGTATACCCATGAGCCCTGTTTTGAGTTTGAATGAACTCTTGAAAGTAGTAGAGATTTTGAACGGTTTTAGAGTTTAGACCTTAAGTTAGTTGTCATGGAGTCGCAAAGTGTGAATGACATCATTTTTGAATGCCAAGTAAGACTGCTTCCGACAGTCGGAATACGTACTCTTTGAATCTGTTAAAGACGGGGGGGTTAACGGCGATTGCGACGTTTGCTAGATTACTCTCTGGTTTTTTAGTGATGAAACTTGTTGCGCTATTTGCAGGTCCCGAGGGAGTTGCTCAGTTAGGGCAGTTTATGAGCTTGACCGCACTGCTGGTTGTTTTTGCGGGAGGAGGCGTAGGGCCAGGTGTCGTAAAGTACATCGCGGAGTTAAAGGATAATGATGAGCAGTTAAAACGACTCCTGAATGCAGCGGTTTGCTTTACTATTATTGCATCTCTAGCTATGTGTGTTGGGGTGCTAATATTTAACAAGAATATCACGGTTTGGCTACTAGGGGATGTCCAATATAGTAGTCTTGTAGTAGTTTTAGCGTTTGCTCAGTTTTTCATTGCTTTCAATAATCTGATTCTCGCTATAGTTAATGGCATGATGGATGTTAAAAGATTAGCCCTTATCCATGTTTGTGGCGCGGTTGTAGGAGTGATGGCGCCGATTATATTAGGTTATTATTTTAAGTTATATGGAGTGCTGCTTGCATTCCTCCTTGCTCAGGCTCTGTTAGTGGTTGTTAGTTTTTTTTGTTACAAGCGCAGTCATTATTTTAGCTGGAGTTACTTACGCCCGGCTATAGATAAGATGGTTTTTAAGAAGCTTTCTAAGTATTCGTTGATGACGTTAACATCGGCGCTATTATTTCCGGTTGTCCAAATACTGGTAAGGAATATACTGGCAGATAGATTTTCGTGGGAGCAAGTGGGATACTGGCAAGCAGTAAGCAAAGTGTCGGAAGCATATCTAATGTTCATTACAATGGCCATTAGTGTTTACTACTTACCTAAACTTTCGGCAATAAATGAACGAAACGAATTCAAGAATGAGATAAAGTTGGGTTATCTATATCTTATGCCGGTGGTTATTATTTCAGCACTGCTAATTTTTATGTTAAAAGAATTGATAACTTGGATTTTATTCTCTGCCGATTTCTCGGGTGCGTTATATTTGTACGCACCTCAATTAATTGGAGACGTCCTTAAAATTGCGTCCTTTGTTTTATCATATATTATGCTCGCTAAAGCCATGACGAAAACCTTCTTTTTATCCGAGTTGATGTTTAGCGGAATGTATCTAGGCTGGGTATGGATCATGACTGGGATGTTCGGTTTGATAGGCGCGATGTATGCGTTTATTATTAATTACTCAATATATTTAATCTTTACTGTCGTTGTCGCCAGACTATACATTAGGAATATGTAATGAATAAAGTAAGTGTTATGATGCCAGCGTATAATGCTGAGCTATTTATAGCTGAAGCATTAACGTCTATCTTGAATCAAAACTATACTAATATCCAAATAGTTGTTTGTGATGATGCCTCTCAAGATAAAACGGCCGCAATTATTGCTGACTATGCTGAAAGATATCCAGAAAAAATAAAAGCTATATTAAATAAAAAAAATCTTGGCGTTACAGCGAATTGTAATCTAGCACTCATGCACTGCGACGGAGAGTTTATTTCGCTTTTCGCCGGTGACGACTTAATGCTACCAGGCAAAATTGCCAAACAGGTAGCGGTACTGGAAAATGATCTCGAAATTTCTCTTTGTTATCATCCTGTGGAAATATTTGACTCGGAAACAAACGAAATCTTATTTGTGACCAATCAAACCTCACGCGAAGACGTCCTTAATTTCGAAGATATGCTGCTAAAGGGCGGAATTCCCGGTGGCTGTTCAATCATGGTTAGGAGGAGCGCAATTCCTTTAGGCGGTTATGATTCACGTCTGAAAACTGTTAGTGATTGGCTTTTCTTTCTGGAAATATCTTTGATGGGGAAGGTAGTAAAAATAAATGAAGTCCTCGCTCGCTACCGAAAGCACATGGGCGGCGCTAGTCAAAATAGCTATTCTCTTTTGGAAGAATCTCTTTACGCTTTGGATATTCTGCTTCTAAAGCACCCATATCTTGAAAGTAAAATAACTATTTTTGATAAAGCGAAAGCGCGTTATTTGGCTGGGGAAACATTTCGTCAATTAGCGTCAAACGGATCACACGCGCATACGTTGTCGCAACGACTACTGAAATATGATCATTCAGTTAAATATAAAATATTGTATTTTTTTGTGTGGATGAATTCGATATTTCCGATTGTGAGCCCAATGATCAGTTATATGGCAAAAAAAACAAAATTTTTTCTTAAAAGAATGGTTGGTTAATATGTTGCGCATTCTCATGTTTAAAAATATTTATTTATTACCAGTATTAGCCATCGTTACTTTTTATATTATTCCTTCTTTTTTGGGGGTTTTATATGGCAAAAGGCCTTTGGCTGCCCAACTTCTAGAGCTATCGTCGGCAAGCGTCGTTACGTACCTCCTGTTTTATAAGATACTTAGTGGTTTTTGGTTTTCCTCATTATATAATTCGACTCCGAAGATAAAAGTAGAAACGGGAATATTTACCTGGTTGATTCTGATTATATATTTTTCAGTTGTTGTTTATGCTTGCTTTACCGCCCCGCAGATCGCGTTAGTTGCCGCCATTAAGGGCGGTACCCTTTCTGAGTTGTCAGGCCTTCGGGAGGAGTTTTTACGGACCAGGGAAGGTTGGGAACGTATTCTTTTGTATATATATGCAATAGGTATATCCTCCCTAGTTCCTTTGGTTATAGCCCAGATGTTTTTGAAGAAATCAAAGTTTAAATTTCTTATTTTAGGTTTGTTTTTACTATCGTTAGCGCTTACTTTAGAAAAAGGAAGAGCGCTTGTGGCGATGCTTCCGCTCGTTGTTTTGTTTGTGAATTCAGGTAATCGTAAAAAGGCATATGGAATAATTTTTTGTTTGGCTGCCATGATCGCGTTGGTAAGCGTTGTTGCGCGTGGCGCGTTAACGTCTGATGAACAGTCCAATGATCCAGGGCCGATGGCTGGGGTTCCTGACGAGTACAATCTATTTGTGGGGGAGACATCTCAATTTTACTATATTGTTAATCGGGTATGGTACATCCCCTACGTCACGGCTATAGATTGGTTAAGTTATAAAAAGGAAATACTAAAAGATGAAACAATATCGGGTAAATCAATAGCTGCGTTAGCTTGGTTGCTGGGTGAGGAAAAGATTAATTTGGAACAAGAGGTTTTTTCGTTTGAGTGGGGCCAGAATGATACTGGAACGGGTTCTGCAAATACAGTTTACTATGTCGATGCATACCTAAATTTTGGATATCTTGGTGTACTTATATATTCGATGTTGTTTGCTTATATAGTTCGGGTGTGTGTGCTCTCTAAAAATCGTGCGCTCATGGCGTGTCTGGCTATTTCTGTATATTACGTATGCTTTCACTCATTGTCAGCGGTGCTGTTTAGTGGTGGCCTAGGGTTTCTTTTTGCATTTGCATTGTTGTTCAAAGTTAAAAACTTAAGTGAATCAGTTAGGAGAGTAAGATGAAAGATCTGGTCCTGGTAACAGGTGGTGCTGGTTTCATCGGGTCTCATCTGATACCCAAGCTGTTATCTTCCGGCTTCAAGGTGAGAGTCTTGGATTCGTTATCGTCGCAGATTCATGGAGATTCACCTGTAGGTCTAGATTTTTTATACGGTGATGATGTTGAGTTTATTTTGGGTAACGTAGTTGACCGAGATACTTGGACCGGGGCTCTTAAGGGCGTTGCAGCAATTGTGCATTTGGCGGCGGAGACGGGGACCGGCCAATCTATGTATGAAGTTGCACGCTATAATGAAGTTAATTCCCAAGGGACTGCATTAATGCTCGATGTATTGGGCAAATCCTCCACCCACAGGGTAAAAAGGGTTATTTTGACCTCAAGCAGGTCAGTATACGGGGAGGGTGCGTACATTAATAGTTCGAACGGTCATCGAGTTACTCCGGTTGCTAGGTCGGGGAATGCTCTGGCACAAGGGCTATGGGAACCCGTATGCGAGCTTACAGGGGCGGTCCTTAGACTGGTGCCGACAATTGAAAGTGACCAAATTGCACCGTCATCTATTTATGCAGCCACAAAATATGCACAGGAGGATTTGGTCCGAATTGGTTGTGGGTCAATGGGGATCGGGTACTGTATATTTCGATTGCAGAATGTATATGGTGAGCGCCAATCATTAAGTAATCCATATACTGGGATACTGTCAATCTTCTCTACTAAAATACGTATGGATTCTGAACTTCCTTTATTTGAAGACGGAGAAGAAAGTAGAGACTTTATCCATGTAGATGATGTTACTGATGCATTGCTCCGCGGATTAACTACAGAGAATCCCATAAATTCGGTAGTTAATGTGGGCAGTGGAGTTCCCACCTCCGTCAGAGAAGTGGCAGAGGAGCTGTCAAGGTCTTTTGGGAAGACGCCGAATGTTGTGGTAACCGGCGAATTTCGGATTGGTGATATTAGGCATAACTATGCAGATATTTCTCGAATGAAAGATCTTTTAGGATTAGTACCTAAAGTATCACTGAAAGAGGGGCTCCGACGATTCGCTGATTGGGTTCAAGAGCAACCGCTCCCTGAGGATCGGCTCGAGCAAGCGAACCAGGAACTCCGTGATCGAAAGCTGATGAATTAGGTAGAAGTTATGTCTCGGAAGAGTGAATGTAGTTTGAATAAGCTTTTACTGGCGGACATAGTGCGTCAGAGAGAGTTGTTTGGAGACTTTTCTCCTTTGCGCGGAGTGCGACCATGGCTTAGCATGGTTTCTCCACGATTTGCACCTGTGTTACTTTTTAGGCTCTCTTATAAATGTCAGGTCCAAGATTTTCGTTTGTTTTCTCGTTTTTTTTCAATGCTAAATTTCATGATTTTTGGGATTGAAATCGCATCGTTGTGCGAGATTGGGCCAGGATTATTTTTCCCTCATACTCAGGGGACGGTCATAGGGGCTGTGAGCATCGGAAAAAATGCTGTTATATATCAGGGAGTAACTCTTGGTGCGAAGGACTTGGATTTTACATTCGACAAGTTACACAGACCCTGTTTAGGGGATAATGTGATAATAGGCGCCGGTGCAAAGATTCTGGGGGGCGTGCATCTGGGGGATAATGTAATAGTTGCAGCCAACGCTGTTTTATTAGAATCTGTTCCTAGTAATGTTGTTGTCGGTGGTGTGCCGGCCAGAATTATTAAAAAACGAGATGTATAGAGTGGAAAATACCTTGCAGGATAAAAGTGTATTGTACATAGCTCCCCGTTTTTTTGGCTATGAGGATGAGATTCGCGATGAGCTTATTCGTCGAGGCGCGCATGTTGACTTTCTTTTAGATAGGCCATTTAAGAGCCCATTTTTAAAGGCACTAACTCGAATTCGCAGAGGTTGGGTGATTGGCGCAGCAAATAGATATTATGAAAAAAAAACACGCGTATTAGTCGATCGTGATTATGATTTTGTTTTTGTAATCAGTGGTCAGACACTATCTGACCTAACATTGACTCGCTGGCGCAATCGTTATAGAAAAGCGATATTTGTTCTATATATGTGGGACTCTTTTAGTAATCGTCGTTGGATAGTTGATAACTTACATTTTTTTGATCATAAATTTTCTTTTGACAGAAATGACTCTGAAAAATACAATATATATTTTCGACCTTTGTTTTTTTCATCTGGGTTTCATGGACAACAAGAAGTAGCCCACGAGTGGGATGTTAGCTTTATAGGAACCGTTCACAGTGATCGATTTGCTGTGATATCAAAGATAGCAAAGACATTCGATCCCAGCGTTAGACCGTTTTGGTATTTATTTCTCCAGGCTAAGTGGGTATATTGGTTATATTTTTTGATTAAGTCATCCTATCGAAATACTAAGGCTTCGGATTTTAAGTTTGAGCCACTAGAAAAGGGGTCCGTACAAGCGGCATTTAAATCTTCAAAAACGATTCTCGATATCGAGCATCCAAAACAAACCGGTTTAACTATGAGGACACTAGAGACTCTCGGCGCTAGAAAGAAGTTAATAACCACAAATATAAGTATTAAGGAATACGACTTTTTTAATGAAAATAATATATGTGTTATAGATCGAGAAATACCTACAGTACCTAGGACATTTTTGGAAAGCACTTATGTAGAACTCGATTGTGAAATCTATCATAAGTATAGCTTGAAGGGCTGGATGGATGAAATCTTTTTGGAGATCAAAAATAAATCTGACCCAGACAAGCCTCCAAGGTAATGGCGGTATTGGCTCGGATGTTGGATTATTTTAGCTGAAGTGTGTATAGAATGACTGCGTGTGCCCCAGATTTATTTATTTAGTTAGCGTCGCCTAGGATAGTATAGGAGTTATAAATAGTTAAATTATAATTCGACTACTTTACCGGTAGAAAGTGCCGTTTTTCAGATGGGGTAATTATCCGTCGCGGAGGAATATAAAAAATTACACCATGATTGGTTACATATTTTGGACGTTGGCATGCTACGCGGATGTTTTCATTCTAGATTATTGAGGTGCTTCATGCTGTGGTTGCTTCTGTTAGCTGTACTTGTAGTTTCATTAATGTTCACTGGGTTGCTTAGGCGCTATGCATTATCGCGTAACTTAATAGATACTCCGAATGCGCGTAGCTCACATACTACACCCACCCCTAGAGGTGGGGGGCTTGCTATAGTTGTTTGCTTTCTTTTTTCGTTACCGATATTAGCGTCTATCCATCTTATTTCATGGGGAGATACTTGGGCGTTACTTGGCTCTGGAGGCTCAGTCGCTATATTGGGCTTTCTTGATGACCATGGACATATCGCTGCAAGATGGCGACTGGCGGGTCATTTTTGTGCCGCAATATGGGCGCTTTCTTGGATTGGTGGCTTTCCTTGCATTTATATCTTTGGTCGATCAATTGATTTTGGATGGTTGAGTTTTGCCTTTGGTATTATTTATTTAGTATGGATGCTGAATCTTTACAATTTTATGGATGGAATAGATGGGATTGCTAGCGTTGAGGCCATTTTCGCTTGTCTTGGCGCTTGTTTGATATATTGGCTGTGTGGCTACGTTTCGTTAATTTGGCCCTCGTTGTTGTTGTCGCTGGCGGTTTTTGGTTTTTTGTACTGGAATTTTCCCCCTGCGCGTATATTTATGGGAGACGCAGGCAGTGGTTTCCTTGGTATGACGCTCGGCTTACTTTCAATTCAGGCTGCGTGGGTCTCTCCAAAATTATTTTGGGCCTGGGTAATACTGTTGGGAGTATTCATCGTGGATGCAACGCTTACGCTGCTTCGGCGATGTATTCGAGGCGAAAGGGTTTACGAAGCGCATCGTAGTCATGCTTACCAATTCGCTTCTAGGATTTACAGTCGTCATTCTTTTGTAACATTAGCTGTTTTGTTTATTAATATTTTTTGGCTTTTGCCGATTGCTATCTATACCGCCATTTATGACGTTGACGGCCTAAAGGCAACGATGATCGCATATCTCCCCCTGGTGGCTCTTGCGCTGAAATTTCATGCTGGGGAGCGCGAAAAAAAACCGAACTGACGTTACAATGAAGGATAACTGTTAAATTTATTGCGTCAGATATCCTCAGGCCCGTAAAATGGAAGAATCAGTTTAGGAGCGTCCGAAGTGAACGATGGTATTATGGATAGCATACGGGCGTCACTGTTGAGCTTGACGCGACGCAAGAAAAGGTTAATTCAGGTCTCGACAGACATTGTTTTAGTGTGGTTTGCGTTGTGGCTAGCATTCTTAGTTCGGCTAGGGGTTGATGATTTGGTGAATCCCCTCACAGATCATCGCTGGTTATTTGTTAGTGCGCCATTAGTTTCGATACCTCTTTTTGTGAAGTTCGGTATGTATCGCGCTGTTATGCGTTATTTTGGAAACGATGCATTAATCACTATTATCAAAGCTGTTAGCCTTTCATCCTTGATTCTCGGGATCGTTGTATATTTGTACAGTGATCACAAACCCGTTGTTCCGCGTTCAATCATATTTAACTATTGGTGGTTAAGTATGGTCATGATCGGAGGGGTGCGCTTGGCAATGCGCCAATATTTCCTCGGAGATTGGTTTACTGCTTCTCAGCATGTACCCTTTGCAGCCAAGAGCGATGGTCTTCTGAAAATTGCTGTTTATGGAGCGGGTGCAGCGGGCAATCAACTTGTAGCTGCTCTACGCATGGGGCGACTAATGCGACCCGTTGCTTTTATAGATGATGACGAAAGTATTTCAAATCATATTATTTCAGGTTTAAAGGTATATAAACCTCGACATATTAAAAGAATGATTGAAGTGACAGGCGCGCAGGAAATCCTCTTGGCTGTACCTTCATCTAGTCGGGGCCGGCGCCGAGAGATTTTAGGATATTTGGAAGGCTTTCCACTACATGTTCGAAGTGTGCCTGGTTTTATGGATCTAGCCAGCGGCAGGGTTAGGGTCGATGACATTCAGGAGGTCGATATCGCGGATCTTTTAGGGCGCGATGCCGTGCCGGCCCAAAATAACCTTTTGGAGCAGTGTATAAAAGGGCAGTCGGTACTAGTCACCGGGGCGGGTGGTTCCATAGGGTCTGAATTATGTCGGCAAATTTTGGCGTTGTCACCGACGTTGCTTTTATTATTCGATCATAGTGAATTTAATCTCTACAGCATTCTTTCAGAGCTTGAGCAATATGCTGCCCGTGAATCCTTGTCAGTAAAACTTTTGCCAATACTTGGTTCGGTGCGTAATCCGGCTAAGATTTTAGATGTGTTGAAGACGTGGAATGTCACTACTGTTTATCATGCGGCGGCTTATAAGCATGTACCTATGGTGGAGCACAATATTGCTGAAGGTATTCTGAATAACGTCATTGGAACGTTAAACACCGCTCAGGCTGCACTGCAGGCAGGGGTTTCTAATTATGTTTTAATTTCCACAGATAAGGCTGTTCGGCCGACAAGTGTTATGGGAAGTACCAAGCGCTTAGCGGAACTTACTTTGCAGGCTTTGAGTCGCGAGCTTGCACCAATAATGTTTGGCGATAAATCCAACATATCGAGAGTCAACAAAACTCGTTACACCATGGTTCGGTTCGGTAATGTTTTGGGGTCATCGGGATCAGTGATTCCACTATTTGATAAACAAATTAAATGTGGTGGACCTATTACGGTTACTCATCCCAAAATTACTCGCTACTTTATGACTATTCCTGAGGCCGCACAGTTAGTGATTCAGGCTGGGTCAATGGGGAAAGGTGGCGATGTGTTTGTTTTAGATATGGGTGAGCCGGTTAGGATAGTTGAGCTGGCTGAAAAAATGATTCACTTGTCTGGCCTTAGTATTCGATCTGAAAAGAATCCTCATGGTGATATTGCCATAGAGTTCAGTGGTTTGCGCCCTGGCGAGAAGTTATATGAAGAACTGCTGATTGGTGACAAAGTTTTCCCTACAAGCCACCCGATGATCATGAGTTCAAATGAAGACTACTTAACATGGGATCTGCTTAAAGAAAAACTTTCCCAACTTTTAGAGTCCGTGGAGAACGACGATTATACTAGGGTCCGTCAGTTGTTAAGAGAAACGGTAAGTGGTTACACTCCTGATGGTGAAATCGTTGACTGGAAATATCAGCAGTGTCAATCAGAGCTTTAATTCCAGATATTGATTTTACGCCTGGCAATGACATACTTCATTTGTTGAGGGAGAATTGCATGGTGTTTACAGCCTGGATGGCAATTTAGTGACGAACTCCATCGCGGAAGGCAATCAATGATATGCGATCCATGAACCCCACATACCGCAAGATTGCCGGCTCGTTTACCCTGGCAATTTGGGTGCGCAGTTCCACGGCAGCAGTGCTTCGTAGTCTTCTACCGAAGCTGCCTGTGGCAAGCGTTCAAGTACGTGGCGCAGCCACGTATAGGGTTCCTGGCCGTTAGCCTTGGCGGTTTCGACCAGACTGTAGATCTGAGCACTCGCGTTTGCCCCGTTAGGTGTGTCGCTGAACATCCAATTTTTTCGGCCAATAACAAACGGCTTTATGGCTCTTTCAGCCGCGTTGTTATCGATAGGTAAAAAGCCTGCCTCTATGTAACGTTCCAACCGGCTCCAGTTGCTGGCCAGATAATTAACCGCACGACCCAACACGCTCTGCGGCGTGATATGGGGTTGTGTTTTA
This sequence comes from Pseudomonas sp. AB6, assembly GCF_034314105.1. Lineage (NCBI taxonomy): Bacteria > Pseudomonadati > Pseudomonadota > Gammaproteobacteria > Pseudomonadales > Pseudomonadaceae > Pseudomonas > Pseudomonas sp. AB6. Next base: position 2,713,926 of record NZ_JAVIWJ010000001.1, on the reverse strand, counting down.
TCCAGCCAGCTTTTCAACTGCACCGGTATCGGGAGACTCTTTTCCTGGCGGCCGCTAAATCGCAGATCATCGCTGACGTCTTTTAGGTCGCGCTCGATTCTGTACAGCTTATTAATCATCGCCAGCGCCATATCGGCACGTCCGGTCTTGCCCTTGGGCTGCACTTTTTGGGCTTCGACAAACTTGCGTCGTGCATGGTGTTGTCGCTGACCGAAAACTGACCCAGTGGGGATGCGGACAAAAACTTGGACTGGTTATGCCGCGAAGCCCAGGCTTTCACGATACTCAATGGGACTGAGCGCGCCGAGGGAAATCTTTATACGTTTTTCGTTGTACCAGCGAATGTATGAATCCAAGGCCTGAATGAACTGCTCGATGCTCGTTGACTGCCAGTTGCGAGGATAGAACAGTTCCGTTTTCAGTCGGCCGAAGAAACCTTCACAAGCCGCGTTGTCTGGTGAGCAGCCTTTGCGCGACATCGAACGAATCAGCTTCGCATCAGCGATGCGCGATAACCAGCCGGGCCAGCGGTAGTGAGCGCCACGATCGGAGTGAACAACAGGCCGTTTATCGTTGCTGGCCACCGTTTCGATAGCGGCATCCAGCATCGTGTTCACAAGCTCGGCGTCGGGACGCGTGCCGATCGACCAACTGATTACCTTCCCATCGAAGCAGTCGATCATGGGGGACAGGTACACCTTGCCTGCCGGGATCTGGAACTCCGAGATGTCGGTCAGCCATTTCTCATTCGGAGCTAGGGCCGTGAAGTCGCGGTTGAGGAGGTTTTCCGGCGCCGGACTGATCTCCCCGAGGTAGGAACCGTATCGACGCCGTTTCGGCTTAGCGACGACTAGGCACTCCTGCTTCATCAAGCGCTGCACCACCTTCTCTGAAAGGCGCACACGCTGCCTGCTCAACGAAGCTCGCATCCGACGGTAGCCATAGCAACGATGATTGCGCTCGAATATGTCCGCCATGGCACGACGCACTTCGGTGTACTTTTCCGCGACCTGCATTCGTGCTCGATGATAGAAATAGGAACTTCGGGCCAAGCCCAACGCGTCAAGCAGCTCTAGCAAGGAGTACCTCTGCCTAAGGGCATCAGCCAGCAATGTCTTCTCCCGATTGGTCAGGACTTGCCGGTTGATGCCCGTCTCTTTTTTTATGAGTTCATTCGCCCTCATCAACAGGTCATGTTCAAGCTGCAAACGGCGAACATCGAGCTGGAGAGATTCGAGTTGCCGCTGCAACTCCTCTCGTTCCGGTGACGATGAGGGTTCAAGTCGACACTTCATTGATGGGGATACCTCTGGGCCGAGTAGCTGGTTTTTCCAGTTGTACAAGGTCGGCCTGCACACGCCCAGCTTTTGAGCCAGGGCTTTCGCACTTTCTTTTCGCGTGCACAGCGCGATGACCGCTGCCTGCTTCACCGCTGGCGGCCGGGCTAACCCGTCTGATCGACCGACAACACGCGTATGCAACTCGGGGTGCATTTCGTAAATCCAGGCACGCAACGAATCCCGCGCGGGGTAGCCCAACGCCTTGATGGTAGCGGCGATGTTGCGACCGTATTCGAGATAGTGCCCGACAGCCTTTTCCCTTTGGGCCAGTGAGTACTTCGACTTCGAGTTCTCGTAGCCACGCGGCAGGTCGAGGCATCGCTCATACTCTGCGTGCCAGCTCTTCAAAGAGTTCTTCGTCGGGTAGCCCAACTGACGAATAGTTGCCCCGGTTCGCTTGCCCAGTTTGATGTAGAGCTTGACCGCTCGGATACGGTCTTCGTATGAATACATGAACTACCTCCAGGTAGTCCAAGATTTCCGCCGCATCCCCAGGTGTTCAACTGCTTCTGCTCACTTTTTGAGCAGGAGAACATAGGGTGATCAGCATGGAAATGTTGTAACTGCCCCACCTTCAAAGCGCGCCGTTGAGGCGCGATGCTGCACTCCCGATTTTTTGGAGCCAGCCAATCATGATGCGTCCCGACGCCAAAGTAGAAAAAGTGTACCTGTACCCCAAACCTGTAGACTTCCGAAAATCCATCGATGGCCTGTCGGCTCTAGTCGAACTGGATATCAAAGTCGCGGTATTCGATCCCGTACTTTTCGTGTTCCTTAATAAATCCCGTAATCGGGTAAAGATATTGTATTGGGAGCGCAACGGCTTTTGCCTTTGGCTCAAGCGGCTGGAGTCAGAACGCTTCAAAACGTCGCCCGATATCACGGACGAAGCCATTGTGTTGACCGTCCAGGAATTGAACTGGTTACTGGATGGTTTTGACCTCTGGCGCAACCGCCCCCATCAAGTTTTGACGCCGCGATATGTCGCTTAGTTGGTATAATCCACGGCATGGTGCGACACGAGATCGCGTGTTCAACTGTTTAACTTCAATAGGTTAGCAGTCAAACACGAGTCGTAAGCTCTGGATCTCATTGCTCAACTCCGCTTTCTGGAGTAACGAGCCTGACGTGTATCCGTCAGTTCACTAGATCGGCATGCGTCAGGAGCCAATCTTGGGGTGTGAAGCCCGATCAACAATGTCCCTCCCGCAAGAGAGTGCAACCCGGTAACGGGATGCGCAGCACAACCGAATTGCACGGTAGTACGGGGACTAGTGACCCAACCCGCATGGCTAACATATGTGAATCGTCGACAGAACCCTCGTAAGGATTGACGGGCCTACGGCAATTATCGGCCCCAGCCAAAATGGCATTGTAGCCAGCCATTCCTGTCATGTAATGGGATGCGGTACTAGAAGCGCTGCCGGGGGATAGACGAAGCCTAAACGGGGAATTGATGCGATTCAGGGAACGTGGCAATCCCGACCACTCGCCTTACCAGCCACATCGGCGGCAGACTTTCCGCAAGGGACGTTGATGAGTGTGGGGAATAGGAGGATGCAAAAAGCAAAGGACCGTCTGTAACGGATGGCATACCGGTTTCAACATTACCGGCAGGGGAAACCCTGGCTGACGTGCATCTGGTTTACGAGCGCAAATACAACTGTTGATTCCGTCGAACTATGAAGTTGGCACGGGTACACGCTAAGAGATCCTGTGCAAACAGTTTCTAACTTCGAGCAGGACTGTATGAATACGCAACCACCGACTTCGGTTACGTCTGCGTCCTTGGATGGGGCCATGAATTGGTACGGTCTTGATTGGGCCAGAATTCAAACCTCCGTTCGGAAAACACAGTTGAAAATTGCGCAGGCAACAAGGAAGGCCGACTGGCGAAAGGTGAAGCGCCTGCAACGCATGCTGACTCACTCGTTTCATGGGCGATGCTTAGCTGTGCGGCGAGTCACGGAGGACCGGGGTCGCAGGACGCCGGGGGGGCGATGGCGAAACGTGGGAGACGCCCCAAGCCAAACTTCGAGGGGTGATGTGTCTATCGATCAAGCGGGGTTACTGTTCTAAACCGTTGAGGCGGGTATGGATACCGAAACCTGGTAAACAGGAGAAACGCCCACTCGGAATTCCCACGATGTTGGATCGGGCCATGCAAGCGCTTCATCTGCTGGCAATTGAACCTGTTGTAGAGAGCCAGAGCGACCCCCGAAGCTACGGCTTCCGACCGGATCGCTCGACGGCCGACGCAATGGTAGAGCTGTTTCATTTGCTGGCCGCCCAAGTAGCCCCTGTCTGGATTCTGGAAGGGGACATCAAAGGTTTTTTCGATAACATCAGCCATGATTGGCTTTGTCAAAATATCCCAATGGATAAGACGATACTGCGCAAATGGCTGAAAACCGGGGTTGTTGACCGGGGGCAATTTGTTGCTACGGAGGCAGGCACGCCACAGGGCGGTATCATCTCTCCCTGTCTGGCAAACGCCACCTTGAATGGTTTGGAGCTTTTGCTGAAAGATCACTTGAAAAAACGCTTTGGCACCATAGAAGCGAAGAAAACCAAGGTTCAGGTTGTGCGCTATGCAGATGACTTTGTGGTTTTGGCAAACTCGAAAGAGTTGCTTGAAAACGAAATCAAGCCTTGGATAGAGCAATTTCTGTCTGTACGAGGGGTTGCATTATCGCAAGAAAAAACGCGCATCGCACACATCCATCAAGGCTTTGATTTTCTTGGGTGGAATTTTAGGAAGTACGTCCCGAAGTCGCCGCACAGAAAGGCAAAGCTGTTTATCAAGCCTGCGAAGAAGAATGTTTCAACGTTCTATCGGAAAGTGCGAGATATTATAAAAAACAGCGGAACCCTTACTCAGGGCGCACTGATGGGGCGACTGAACCCAGTGCTGCGAGGGTGGGCGCAATATCACTCCCCGGTTGTGGCGAAAGCCACCTTTAACAAGCTGGACCTTATCTTCTGGCGGATCTTGAGGTGGGCAAAGCGTCGGCATCCGAGGAAGTCTGTTGGTTGGCTTAAACGACGATATTACTGTTCCGGAATTCACCGGGCATTTGTATACCCAGTAAAGGGGATCGACGGGACAGTAAAGTTTCGCCAGCTATACATGCTGGCGGATACCGTAATCGTTCGTCACAAGCGCTTGCCGGGTGCGTATCAGCCGTACGATGCAGAACAGGAGTTCAAGTGGGAAGCATTAAGGGTTCAACGGATGCTACATAAGCTCCGGTATCGGCGGCAGGTACTGAGTCTTTTCAGGCGGCAACAGGGTAAATGTGCTTTATGCGGGCATGCCATCAGCAAGGATACCGGCTGGCACGATCACCACGTTGTCAGGCGGGTGGATGGCGGCCCGGATAAACTAAATAACCGTGTACTGCTCCATCCCGACTGCCACTTACAGTGCCACAAGCAGGGATTCAAGGAGCCACTTAAGCATAGCGGTTTGCAAAAACCACCTTCCGCGTGACCGGCCAGTAATAGACTGGCTTTCGTAAGCTTGAGCCGTATGCGGGGAAACTCGCACGTACGGTTCTAAGGGGGCCCCGGATCAGTAATGATCTGGGGCTACCCGACATTACCATGCCCAACAGCCTTCCAGAAGACCCGACTGTGCTCAAGCAATTGCTTGCTCAGCTGCAGTCTAAGGTCGTTCATCTTGAAGAAGAAAATGCGCTGCTTCGCCAGCGCCTGTTCGGACGTAAATCAGAACAAACGGTTGATGCCCTGACACCACAATTGGCGCTTTTTAATGAGGCTGAAAGTGCTGCCGAACCTGCGGCAGAAGAATCAGAGGAAGAAGTCGTAGCGCCGATCAAGCGCCGTGGAAAGCGCAAGGCTCTTCCCGCTGATCTGCCACGTATCGAAGTTATTCACGAGCTTCCTGAGCACGAACTGACCTGTGCTTGCGGTTGCCGCAAGCACGCCATCGGTGAAGAGACCAGCGAGCAGCTGGAGATCGTGCCGATGCAAATCCGCGTGATCAAACACATCCGTAAAGTGTACGGCTGCCGAGGGTGCGAAGCGGCGCCAGTGACGGCTGATAAGCCGGCGCAGCTGATTGAAAAAAGTATGGCCAGTCCAAGTATCCTCGCGATGTTGCTGACCACTAAGTATGTTGATGGTCTGCCACTTCATCGTTTCGAGAAAGTTCTGGGTCGTCACGGTATTGATATCCCACGTCAGACTTTGGCCCGCTGGGTCATCCAATGCGGCACACATCTGCAACCGCTGCTCAATTTGATGCGCGACCGGCTGTTGGAAAGCCGCGTCATTCATTGCGATGAAACGCGGGTACAGGTGATGAAAGAGCCTGGTCGGGAGCCGACCAGTCAATCTTGGATGTGGGTACAAACAGGAGGACCGCCGGACAAGCCTGTCATCCTGTTTGACTACTCGACCAGCCGTGCGCAAGAGGTGCCGTCGCGCCTGCTTGAAGGCTATCAGGGTTATTTGATGACCGATGATTATGCCGGTTACAACGCATTAGGTGCGCGAGCTGGAGTTGAACGACTTGGGTGCTGGGCCCATGCCCGGCGTAAGTTCGTGGAAGCACAAAAAGTACAACCGAAGGGTAAGACGGGTCGTGCCGATATGGCACTGAACTGGATTAATAAGCTGTACGGTATCGAGCGCGACTTAAAAGACGTCGGCGATGAACTTCGCTACAAAAGCCGACAGGAACAAAGTCTTCCTGTGCTGACGCAGCTACACGCATGGCTAGAGAAAACAAAGCGCCAAGTGACCGCGCAAAACGCGCTGGGGAAAGCGATCAGCTATCTGGCCAGCAACTGGCATAAATTGGTGCGCTATACCGAAGCCGGATATTTGCCGATAGACAATAACCCAGCAGAGCGTGCCATCAGGCCTTTTGTGATTGGTCGCAAGAACTGGCTGTTCAGTGACACGCCCAAAGGCGCGACGGCAAGTGCTCAACTGTACAGTCTGGTCGAAACGGCTAAAGCCAACGGCCAGGAACCCTATGCCTGGCTGCGCCACGCACTTGAGCGGTTGCCACAGGCCCAGACGGTAGAAGACTTCGAAGCGCTGTTGCCATGGAATTGCACACCAGCGATTTCACGGTAACCCATCCAGCCCACCCTTGTTAGGTGGGGTTTATGGAGCGGTTAGTGCGCCAGTTAAAGCTGGCGGAGGATAGTCGATGAAAGTTCGATACTGGTAAGAAATGGCGAATCAACCAGACCCCGAGTCATGCATGTTGCACCGTGAGGTGCAGGGTGAAGCGTTGACAGGGGAAACCGATGGGCCAGCCATTGAGCCGCGAAATCACAAGTCCGGGATGCCGATGCTGTTAAGCGAAGCAGAAGGCAACACGGAGCATGGCGTTATACGCCAGTCATGCTCTGATCCCGCGCGGTCGGAGACCCTGTGCACGTCGGGAAGTCCTTCGCACAGAAACTGGGAGATCTCAGCGATGCCCGGTGCGCAAGCACCGGGCGGAGTAGGAAAGGCCAAAAGCCGTAACCCTGCTGTCTACGTCGCTGAGAAGTCGGATACGTCCGTAGTACCTGAGAAGCCGTCGAACAAAGGGCCGAGCCCTGCGGAGATGGTGGAGGAAAGGGACGTAGCCAAGGGAAACACCGACACGTCCCCCGCGCCCCGAACACAGAGTCGGATTAGTTGCGCGTCGATGGGACTTGAAGGTGTACGTGAAGCAGCCCGAAGGGAAAAGGGCATGCAGTTCACGGCATTGCTGCACCACATCACACCGCAGTTATTGGCGCAGAGCTTCTATGCACTGCGCCGCGATGCTGCGGTGGGCGTGGACGGCATGTCGTGGCGAGAATATGAGGAAGGTCTTCTCCAGCGTGTGACCAATTTGCACGCAAGGCTCCACACTGGAGCCTATCGGGCAACGCCGTCGCGGCGGGTTTTCATACCCAAAGCCGACGGTAGACTGCGCCCATTGGGCATTGCCTCTCTGGAGGACAAGATCGTTCAGCAGGCGGTTGTTACCGTTCTGAATGCGATCTATGAAGAGGACTTTCTAGGATTCTCGTATGGGTTTCGGCCGGGGCGGAGCCAGCACGATGCGCTGGATGCATTGACGGTCGCGCTGAAAGGCCAGAAGGTGAACTGGATATTGGATGCAGATATTACGTCGTTCTTTGATGAGATCGACCATGAATGGATGCTGATGTTTCTGGGACACCGGGTTGCAGACCGGCGCCTGCTCGGACTGATCTGCAAATGGCTTCAGGCAGGCGTAATGGACGACGGCCGTAGGGTGGCTGCGACCAAGGGGACTCCCCAAGGCGCAGTGATATCGCCGTTGTTGGCGAATATCTATCTTCACTACGTGCTGGATCTGTGGGCAAGGCAGTGGCGCCAACGCCACGCCCGTGGCGATGTGATCGTTGTGCGCTACGCGGACGACAGCGTGGTGGGTTTCAGGACGCAATGGCAGGCTCATCAGTTTCTGGTGCAGTTGCAGGAACGCTTGGCCCGTTTCGGTTTATCTCTCAATGCCTCGAAGACACGACTGATTGAGTTTGGTCGTTTTGCGGAGAGAAATCGCAGAAAGAGAGGGTTAGGTAAACCGGAGTCCTTTGACTTCCTGGGCTTCACGCACTGTTGCAGTACCAACAGAAGCGGTGGTTTTCAAATACTGCGACTGACGGTCAAGAAGCGAATGCGTGCGACGCTGCTGGCAATTCGGGATGAGCTGAAACGCCGACGCCACGAATCTGTTCAAGTCGTGGGTCAGTGGCTTACCCGGGTGGTCAGGGGCTACTTCAATTACCACGCGGTGCCGGGAAACCTGATACGTCTTGGTGGTTTTCGTTCGGCGGTTTGCCGTCTATGGCGGCAAGCCCTCAAACGTCGCAGCCAGCGTCATCGGCTTCAATGGTCACGCTACGGACGCCTTGCCGACCTCTACATACCAAAACCCAGAAATGCACATCCTTATCCTGAGGATCGCTTCGCGTCACGTACCCAAGGCAGGAGCCGTATGCGGTAGTTCCGCACGTACGGATCTGGGCGGGGGGCGGCAGGCAACTGCCGTCCCTACCGCGACCTTAATGTGTACCGGTAAGCTATCCCGTATATAGCTGGGATAGAAGCTAAGCTTCAGGCTTGCTCGACTGTCTGGAGCTGGGCAATCTTGACGCGAAGCGCGACTGGGGTTTTGCCAAGGAGTATGTCGAAGGCATGTGGCGGATGCTTCAAGCTGACGTTGCAGACTCGTTTGTGTTGGCGACTAACCGCAGCGAAACGGTTCGGGAGTTCGTCAATATTGCGTTCAAAGCGGTGGATATCACCTTGGAGTGGAAGGGTGTTCAAGAAAATGAATACGGTATTGACGTCGCTACCGGCAAGACTATTGTCCGGGTTAACCCTCAGTTCCGTCGCCCCACTGAAGTCGAACTATTGGTCGGTTCAGCGAAGAAAGCCCGTGATGTTCTGGGTTGGAAGTCAACGACAAGCCTGGAAACACTTTGTCAATTGATGGTAGCAAGGGATATTGAGCGGGTTAAAAGCGGCAAGTTGTTTTAATGTAATGAAAGCGTTAACGGGCATTAATTCTGGGCTGACGGTTCGTTGTCGAACTTACCTGTAAGCGCCAGTAATCCAATAAGTCGTGCAGGGTTTGCTCCAGCGCAATCACGGGTTTCCATCCAGTAGCTTCTCTGAGACGCTGGTTGTCGCCTGCAGCTATCTGAATGTCCGATGGGCGCAGCTTTTCTGAATCAACTTCAACCCTGATTTTCGCAGTGCTTAAAGAGAGCAACAAACCCAACACATCGCTAATTTTATGCGGCTGTCCACTGGCTATATTCATGCAGCGTGGGTAGTCGCGGCTGCCGGCTAACGTCAATACGGCGAGATAGGCGCTACAGACATCCTGAACGTCGAGAAAGTCTCGGCTTGCTTCGAGATTACCCACCTTAAGCACTGGTACTTGCTGGCCTGATTCGATCAAGGCGATCTGTCGAGCAAAGGATGCAGTGACGAAGTCTGGCGATTGTTGCGCACCAATGTGATTGAACGGGCGGGCGATTACGCCTTTGATGCCTTGACGAAAATACTCTTGGAATGCGCTTTCTGCGGCCAACTTACTCGCCGCGTAAGGATTTAGTGGTTCGCAGCGAGTTTGTTCGTCAACTGGCTGGCCCGACTTGAAGGCCGCGCCGTAGACTTCCGAGGAACTCGCGAATAGGACGAACGCGTCGGGCACATGCAATCGGATGGCTTCGAGCAAATTCATGCTGCCCATCACATTGGTCTGCCAAGTCCGCAACGGCTCGCGGAAGCTGGTAGGCACATGGGAAATCGCTGCCAAATGTACGATATGAGTAGGTTGAGCTTGGGCAACGGCTCGTGCGAGGTCTTGGGGATCTCGTATGTCAGCGGTGATCTGCTCATCGGCGGCGATCTCAGCAAGCGGTGAGTGACCGGTGAGGGCGATAACCTGGTGGCCGGCCCTTCGCGCTCGGTCTATTAAAAACTTACCAACGAAGCCGTTAGCGCCGGTCAACAGCAAGCGAGGCATGGGTATCTTCTCCATCAGCGAGACTACGCAGGTCAGCGGCAATTATGATCTGTTCTTTCTGGCGTGCGGTTAACCAATAGATCGATTGCCACTTGAGTTGATGGCGTTCAGTTCACGAGTCAGTAGGCAAAGAAAGATACCGAAGGTTTAATACTGTTACGGATGATTGTCGAATGACAGCTAATGCCTAGCTGAATGGAACAACCATCGCCATCAGCTATTTAATCGGTGCCGTCTGAGCATCGGCATGGGCGCGCTGGGCATCCGCATCCGCATCCGCTTTACGACTATTACGTTTTCCACTTTGGATCAGGCTTAACGCAATAAATGTTCCTATTACTGAAATAATGCCCCACCACAGAAAAAAATTCAGCATAGTGACTCCAGAAATTCCCTACCGCTCTGGTCGATTTCGCGCAGATATAAGGCATCGCGCACGGTAATGCTCTGCGTAAATTTAGCCTTAAAATTCAGTAGTTCAAGTTATATATTCAAAAACGGCTAAGCGAATAATTATTTCAAGGCTGTTTAATATTTGGTAACCCATCCCCTTTTGACGTTCCGCTCCCCTCGACTACCTTTGAAAAGCAGCCTCGGAATGCTGTTTCTCACTTTAACTGTATGGAGCGTCACCTATGCGCAGTGCTTTTCTCTCATCCATTCTGTTTGCATTCTTCACTACCGCCTCAGTGGCTGTCAGTGCGGCGCCGGTTGCACAACCGGCGCCGATGCCGCCGACGTCGGTCAATGCCGTTGCCACGCAGGCCGAGCCTTCCGCCAAAATCAATCTCAACACCGCAGATGCAGAAACCCTACAAAAGGAGCTCAGTGGAATCGGCAGTGCGAAGGCCAACGCGATTGTCGCTTACCGTGAAGCGAACGGCGAGTTCGCCTCAGTCGATGAGCTGCTAGAGGTGAAAGGCATCGGTAAAGCGATTCTGGACAAAAACCGTGAGCAGCTGGGCATCAATTAAATATCAAGGTTCACACAATGGCTGGTCATCGCGACCGGCCATTTTTTTGTCTGTCATAACGCATTTGCTCTGCACTGGTGACGCTGCTCAGACGGTCTATGCTTCTATGTCGAATATCCGTTCAGCTCGGGCTTCTTGACACGCTTCATGGCGGCCATCATATTATCTGGCTTGATTATGATCGTAATATAAATCGTCTAATTTCCCGCAGGAGTCTTCACTATGACCACCTCCAACCCTAAAGGCACCGCCCTCATCACAGGCGCCTCTTCCGGCATTGGCTTCACTTATGCTGATCGTTTGGCCAAGCGCGGTTTCGATTTGTTATTGGTTGCTCGCGATCAGGAGCGCCTGGAGACCATGGCCATCCGGTTGCGTGAGGAAACCGGTGTAACGGTCGAAGTGCTCAAAGCCGACTTGATCGACAGAGCTGATCTGCAAAAAGTTGAACAGCGCCTGCGCACCGATACGTCGATTTCGCTGTTGCTTAACAATGCCGGTGTGGCCTCGGTCGGAACGCTGGCGGAGTCCGACCTGAGTGGTCTGGATCGAATGATCCAACTCAACGTGGTCGCGCTGACCCACTTGGCGTCAGCCGCAGCGGACGGTTTTTCCAGAGCCGGGCGTGGTTCGATCATCAATATTGCATCGGTTGTGCCGCTTGCACCGGAGATGTTTAACGCCACCTATACCGCGACCAAGGCCTATGTATTGAGCCTGACACAATCATTGAATGCTGAGCTCAAAGAATCGGGCGTGCGCGTGCAGGCGGTCATGCCAGGCGCTACACGCACCGAAATTTTTGATCGCAGCGGTATGGATTTGAGCCAGTTTCCAGCCGAGTGGGTGATGGACGTTGGTGAAATGGTCGACGCCGCATTGGCCGGTTTTGATCAGGGTGAATTAGCGACTATCCCGTCGTTGCCGAACGCAGCCGATTGGGATGCCTTTATGACCGCCCGAGCTGCGCTGACACCTAATATGTCCTTAAGCAGCGCAGCGTCTCGTTTCAAGGCTTGAGATCTTTTACGTGGAGGTTTATTACATGAGTAAACGCCGGGTTGTTGTTACAGGTATGGGCCTGGTCTCGCCATTGGGCACCGGCGTGGAAGCTGTGTGGAAGCGTTTATTGGCGGGTCGATCTGGATTAATTCGGTTGTCTGAAGACGTTGTAGGCGATTTGCCGGGCAAGGTCGGTGGAGTTGTTCCGCTATTGGCCGATGATGTTGAGGCCGGGTTCGATCCAGATACCGCTGTTGCGCCTAAAGAACAGAAAAAGATGGACCGTTTTATCATGTACGCGCTGGTTGCAGCCAAGGAAGCAGTGGCTCAAGCCGGTTGGGTCGCCAACACCGCGGACGCTCAAGAGCGAACGGCGACCATTATTGGATCGGGCATCGGTGGGTTTGGTGCTATTGCCGATGCTGTACGTACTACTGACGCTCGCGGTCCGCGGCGTTTGTCGCCGTTTACGATCCCGTCGTTTTTAGTAAATCTGGCGGCGGGACATGTGTCGATTCAACACGGCTTCAAAGGTCCGTTGGGTGCCCCGGTAACTGCCTGCGCTGTGGGGGTGCAGGCGATTGGCGATGCCGCGCGGTTGATTCGTTGCGGCGAAGCGGACATCGCTATCTGTGGAGGGGCCGAAGCTGCCATCGATAAAGTCAGTCTTGGCGGCTTCGCAGCGGCCAGGGCCTTGTCCAGTGCATTCAATGACACACCGCAAAAGGCTTCGCGTCCGTTTGACCGTGATCGTGATGGATTTGTCATGGGGGAGGGCGCGGGTATTTTGGTGATTGAATCACTTGAACACGCGTTGGCACGCGGGGCAAAACCTATTGTTGAATTGGTAGGTTACGGCACCAGCGCCGACGCTTATCACCTCACTGCGGGTCCGGAAGACGGCAGCGGGGCGCGACGTTCCATGCAAGCAGCCCTAAGTCAGGCTGGCATTCAGCCGTTCCAGATCCAGCACCTCAATGCGCACGCTACGTCCACGCCCGTGGGTGATAAAGGCGAGATGGCGGCGATCAAGTCGCTGTTTGGAGATCAAAAATCAATCGCAGTGAGTTCGACCAAATCAGCCACCGGGCACTTGCTCGGAGCGGCCGGCGGAATTGAAGCAATCTTCACGGTGCTGGCGATTAGAGACCAAATCGCGCCTGCCACTCTTAACTTTGAAAACCCCGACGAAGCGGCGCAGGGACTGGATATCGTCCATGGTACTGCTCGGCCGATGAAGATCGAATACGCTTTATCTAACGGGTTCGGTTTTGGCGGGGTCAATGCCAGCGTGTTGTTCAAGCGCTATCAGGATTGATTGGCGGCAGATATAGCTTCCCGAAGCTATTCGGGAAGCTGTGCGTCAGACGCGCCGCGTCATTCCTATTGTTCTAGCTTTTCGTCTGCTGCTTCAACCACTCACGAGTGTCTTCAAGAATCCGGTCGGACAACTCGGGGTCCAGTGCGCTGCGCGACAGCACCAGTGCACCTACAAGTGCCGATAACATGACGGTGCTCAGTTCTGGCGCATTCGTGTGAGCGACGGATAGACCACGCTGGATGGATTTCAAGCGGTTTCTGATCACCTCGTCGGTGATCATGCTGGCTTGACCGCGCTGGCCTAGCTCAGCCGACATGGTTGGTAGCGGGCAACCTTCTGCGGGAGATGCGCGATGTGCCGCTGACAGGTAATGATCAACAAAAGCCGCCAGCGGGTTGTCGGCTTTTTCGAACAATGCATTGCAATGAGCGGACAGGCTGTCGGCTGCCTGACGTAACGATTTTTCTACCAGCTCATCTTTGGATTTGAAGTGTGCATAAAAACCGCCGTGGGTCAGCCCCAGGGACTTCATCAGCGGTTGTAGACCGGTAGCGCCAATGCCATCGCGGCGAAAGCGCGCTGACGCCTCGTTGATAATTCGTTGGTGGGTTTGAGCTTTATGGTCTTCCGAATAACGCATTGCCGGAGCTCCCGAGCGTGGCTCTATAAAATGCTGACTATAATTTTGTCATGGATCCACATACCCCGGCAGCACTCATTTGCGGTTCGACCTGCCGTCGGTCAGATCAAATGAGTGTTGCCCGATAGTCAACAGAACTTAAGGACGCGCAGCGATCTACGCTGCCTCTCTGCTACCCGTCGCTGCAAACACCGCTGGCGAGCGCTGTTCCAGTAGGTAATAAAACCCACCGCCGAGTATGCAGCCGGTGAACCAGGCAAAGTTGGCGATTGGCTGGAACCACGGCACGAAGCTGAAGCACAGACCGATGAGGCCCGCTGCCACTAGCGCTTTGATAGCTGTCCAGTTGAAGCCGTTTCTGTACCAATAACGGCCAGCGGGTGTGTCATCGAACAACGCGTCGACATCGATCTGCTGACGTTTCACCAAGTAATAGTCCACTAACAAGATGCCAAACAAGGGGCCGATGCAGGCAGCCAGCACGTCTAGGGTGTAGTGGATCACTGCAGGGTTATTGAACAGATTCCAAGGCGTGATAAATACCGAGAGCACGGCGGCGATCATGCCGCCCAGGCGCCAGCTGATTTTGCTCGGTGCCAGGTTGGCGAAATCGAACGCCGGCGAGACGAAGTTGGCGACGATGTTGATGCCAATGGTCGCGGTGACAAAGGCGAAGGCGCCTAACAATACGGCGGTGGTGTTATCGATGCGGGCGACGGTCGCGATAGGGTCGTGGATCATTTCCCCAAAGATTGGCAACGTCCCGGACACAATCACCACAGTGACCAGTGAGAAGGCCAAAAAGTTAACCGGCAAACCCCAGAAGTTGCCGCGACGTACGTCCGCCATGCTCCGTGCATAACGGCTGAAGTCGCCGAAATTCAGCGTCGGGCCTGAGAAGTAAGACACCACCAGGGCCGTTGCCATCACTGTTTGGCCAAAAGCTTCCCAGCCCGACAGTTGCTTTTCAGCCAAGGCAAAACTGATGTTGCTCCAACCGGCGCGCCAAACAATCCAAGCAGCCAGCAATAACATCACCGCATACACCGCAGGGCCGGCCCAATCGATAAAGCGTCGGATCGAATCCATGCCCGTCCAGAACACTACCGCCTGCAAAACCCATAACGTCAGAAAACCGAACCATCCCAAGTAAGAAAGTCCTGCGAACGTCACCTGCTGGTAAGCCGCCAATTGCGGGAAGAATCGCAGTACCACTATGATCAGTGCGCTGGATGCGAGGTAGGTTTGGATCCCATACCAAGCCACAGCAATTAAGCCGCGAATCACCGCCGGGATGTTTGCACCAAATACGCCGAACGCCATTCGGCAGATAACAGGATAGGGTACTGCCGCTTGCTGGCTAGGTTTAGCCACCAAATTAGCGATGACCTGAATGATGCAGATGCCCACCAGCAACGCGATCAACACTTCCCAACTCGCCAAACCTAAAGCAAACAAGCTAGACGCAAACACATAGCCGCCGACGCTATGCACATCGCTCATCCAGAAAGCGAATATGTTGTACCAATTCCACGTTTGCGGCATTGGACCGAGATCTTTGTTATAGAGGCGTGGGCTGTAACCCATCGGACGTTGCTCGCTCATGACACGTTGCTCCTTGTAGGCCTGCCTGCACTGACATCGCGTACGAGACTTGGCATTGTTGTATACGATTATGTACGCACAATATGTGCCAAATGCATTGATCAAGAGCTTTTGAGCCTTTCATGCAGTGGGCTGCAGCAAGGAGGTAACTGGAGTTTTTTTTTGCGAGATATCCGAATGTGAGCGCCATGCCCAATCGCGGTGCGCCCGCGCAGATGCGGTGCAGCTTCAACGGATTTTCCAGGTATGGACAATTAGCGCTGGATTGCTGTTTAACCGCTGATTTATAGTTGTATACAATTATTAAATAAATTGCGCAAAAAATGAGGTGTGTTGATGCGTATTCAAGTAATTAACCCCAATACTAGCCAGGCCATGACTCACAAGATTGGCATTGCGGCGCAAGCAGTGGCTCGCGCCGGGACAGAGATTTTTGCTTGCTGCCCCGAAGATGGTCCTGAGTCGATCGAAGGTCACTTCGATGAGGCGATTGCTGCCGTGGGCATGCTCGAAGAAATCCAGAAGGGTGTGGCTCAAGGTTATGACGCGCATATAATTGCCTGTTTCGGCGACCCCGGCTTATTGGCTGCTCGGGAGTTGGCCATTGGTCCTGTGATCGGCATTGCCGAGGCGGCATTTCATGTTGCCAGTCTGGTCGCTACGCGTTTCGCCGTGATCACCACCCTGGGCCGGACGCGGATTATTGCTGAGCATTTGCTGCAACGGTATGGCATGCACGACCTTTGTACGTCGGTCAGTTGCCTTGAAATCCCCGTGCTAGCGTTGGAAAGCTGCAACGACGCTCTGATCGAGCGAATTGCTGCCGAGGGGCGTCGATTAAGGGATGAAGACGGTGCCGGCGCGATTGTGCTGGGATGTGGCGGCATGGCAGATCTGCGCCACGTGCTGAGCGAAGCGATTGGAATACCGGTCGTCGAGGGCGTCAGCGCTGCCGTGAAACTGTCAGAGTCATTGGTTGAGCTGGGTTTGGGCACGTCGAAACAGGGTGATTTGGCCTACCCGTTGAGTAAGCGTTTTATCGGCCGCTACGCGCATTTGAGCCGATAGGTTTTAGCCAAAAATACGACGCCATAAAAATTCACTATCGAACTGATTAGTTCTAGAAGCTGTTTCATCCCTGCAACAGTGACCATCCTTTGAGCACGTTTCTGCCCATTGGAGTTCCTGATGTCCACTAAAACTATAATATTGCGCCTGACCGTATTGGCCACTTTGGTCAGCGGCCAGGCATTCGCTGCTCAAGCTGAGCAACTGACCCGTGATTCCGGTGCGCCAGTTGGCGATAACGAGAATTCACAAACCGCAGGCCCTGCGGGCCCGGTGCTTCTTCAAGACGCGTCCCTCATCGAAAAGCTTCAGCGCTTTGACCGCGAACGTATCCCGGAGCGCGTGGTGCATGCCCGTGGTACTGGTGCGTTCGGTGAGTTCGTGCCGTCTACCGATATTCATGACCTGACCGTCGCCGACGTATTTAAACCGGGCACCAAGACCCCGGTGTTTGTGCGTTTCAGTACTGTCATGGGCTATCGCGGCTCGCCTGAGCAGGCCCGCGACCCTCGGGGTTTTGCGGTCAAGTTCTATACCGATCAAGGCAACTGGGACATGGTTGGCATCAACTGGCCGATCTTCTTTATTCGTGATGCGATCAAGTTTCCCGACTTCGTTCATGCGAACAAGCCAAGTGCTGTGACCGGAGTACAAGACCCGGATCTAGCGTTTGATTTCTTTGCCCACACTCCAGAAGCCACTCACATGCTGACCCGTCTTTACACGGTTGAAGGCATGCCTGACTCCTATCGTCATATGAACGGATCGGCGGTTCATGCCTTTAAGTTTGTCAACGCCGACGGCAAAGTGCACTACGTGAAGTTTGCGTGGAGAAGCCAGCAAGGCGTGCACGGTTTAAAGCCGGATGACATCGCCAAATCGTTAGGCAACGACTGGAACATGATGTCCAACGACTTATACGCCGCTATCAATAAAGGCGATTTTCCAAAGTGGGATCTTTACGTCCAGGTGCTTACGCCAGGCGAGCTGGGTAAATTCAACTTCGATGCGCTGGATGACACTAAGGTCTGGACCGGTGTACCCGAAAAGAAAATCGGCACCATGACGCTGAACCGCATGCCTGATAACTACTTCGAATCCGTAGAAGAATCAGCGTTCGCTCCGTCGCGCCTGGTTCCCGGCATTGAAGCTTCGGAAGACCGGATGCTGCAAGGCCGTTTATTCGCGTATGCAGACACTCAGATGTATCGTTTGGGCGCCAACTATCAGCAACTGCCGATCAATCGTCCGCTGACCCCTGTGAATAACAACAGCCAAGATGGCGCAATGAACGCCAGCGGTCGCAAGGGCAACATCAACTTTGAACCATCGGGCGTGCATGAGCTTGCTCAAGACCCTAAATACAAATACTCGGCGACGCCGCTCAGCGGTGCCACACAACAATTGGCAATTCACAAACCAAACAACTTCGCGCAAGCGGGGGAGTACTACCGTGGGCTGTCCGACGCTGACAAAGGCTACTTGATCGACGCACTGGGCGGTGACTTGAGCAAGGTCACTAACGACAGCAATAAGTACGCAATGCTCTCTTATTTCTACAAGGCCGATGCCGATTACGGCACCCGGTTGGCCAAAGCCACCCACAGTGAAGTTAGTCGGGTTAAAACCGCAGCAGGCTTATTGAAGGACTGACGGCAGCAAATACCCCCTGTAAGAGCTACCGAAGGCTAGTAGGTCCGAAGGCTCATTGCGTTGAAGGACAATCGCAGCCTAGGTAACTTGCTCTTACAGGGGGAATTCTTTAACGAGGATCTCCCATGAATTTCAGGCTGCGCATTTGGTTTACGGTGGCAGGCGTCGTTTTATGTCTACTAGCAATTGTCAGCTACCGCGTTGCCCACGTGATATATCCCAATGCTTGGCTACCGAAAAGCGCCGATCAATTTCAGGTCAGGCCAGGCATCAAACGTGTTGATCCCCATACTTACGACACCGAATGGTTTGATGCGGCACGGGCAGGGCGTCAGGACATCAGTCAGGCTCTGTTGCACGCCGGTTACCCCGTTAACCTGCAAGGTAACTCGGGCTATACCGCGCTGATACTGGCGACTTACCATGGCCAGTCAGGTGAAGTCTCTATGCTTTTACAGGCAGGTGCTGATCCTTGTTTGGCCGACCACAATGGCAATACCGCGTTAATGGGCGCGCTGTTCAAAGGCGAGGAGCGGGTTGCGAGTCAGTTGCTGGCGCTTTGCCCGGTGGACCAAGTAAACAACAGCGGTCAGACGGCTTTGTCATTTGCAGCACTGTTCGGGCGGCTGGACATAATTGCCCGTTTAGTAGCCATCGGAGCAAACCCTGACCACCTTGATATGAAGGGCAATAGCGCGCTGGCTATCGTCGAACAACAGGGCAACCTACAAGCCGCCGCCGCATTGCGTGCAGTGGGCGCGCAGGACTAACCCCGCACAAATCCCGTAGACGCAGCTTGTCGGTGAGAAGCCTTACCGGGTGGTCCGTAAATCGCCTCGTCAACAAGCTGGCTTTAAAACTGTTGGCATCTGCAACCCAAAAAGTTATTGGGTCATGTCGAAAATCATGCAGGTAGTGGTGCCGGTGGCGTACAACCTGTCATCCACATCGTACAGACGCCCTTCGGCTAGCGCGGTAGAACGACCCAGATGAATGACTTTGCCTTCAGCTCGAACCGGGCCGGTATGGCTGCCCATTGCACGAACAAAACTCACGCGTAAATCAAGCGTGGTATAGCCCTGACCCTTTTTCAACTGGGTATGGATCGCACAGCCCATGCACGAGTCCAGCAACGTCGCGGCATACCCGCCATGCACTGTGCCCAGCGGGTTGTAGTGACGCACACTCGGCGTGCCTTGAAAAACAAAACGCCCGAGCGACCATTCTATTGGGATGAAATCGACCAGCTCGCCAAACGGCGGGCAGGGCAGCTCACCGTTGCCGATACCGTTGAAAAATTCGGCTGGAGTCAGTGCGCTGACATCGGCCAGGCTGGTGGTGCCGGGGTTAGCAAGACGAGTCCTGGAGGCGTGCTCCTCTGCCAGCCATTGGGCGGTTTTTTCTTCGCGAGAGAGGATTTGCATGGAGAGGTACTCCGGTCATTGCATCATCGGCTGATGGGATGACAGATATAATCCATACATTTTATTACGCTCGCAATATAAATTTTAGCAGGGCTATATGCTCTGCTGGCAGTTGCGCTGGGCCTGTAATCAGATCGCCCGCGGCTTAGACCTGCTTTCGGTTTTTTACAGATGGTTTCGAATGAATCACTGCGCTGCTGGTTTTTTAACAAAATGCTGGTGCATATCGAGCGTCAGGGTTTCGATGCGCTCAGTCAGGGTTTTTGTCAGCTCAGTCATGCGCGTGTTTTGCTCCAGCAGCTCAAGCAGCAACGCCGAGTTTTGCGCTGCGCTGGCCAGCCGTTGTTCATTGGCGACGGCCAATGCCTCGCGATGTTGTGCATCTGCATCCGCATTGGCTTTGTCACGTGCAGCTTGGCGGGTTTGTGCCAGCAAAATCAGGGGTGCGGCGTAGGCGGCCTGCAAGCTGAACGCTAGGTTGAGCAAAATGAACGGGTAAATATCAAAATGGGTCAGCCCGGCGATATTGGCGCCGATCCACAAAATCACGATTAGGGTTTGTGCGCTCAGAAAGGTAGGTGTGCCAAAGAATCGCGCAAATGCCTCAGCCTTTAGCGCAAAGGCGTCATTGCCAAATGTAGCTGCCAAGTGAGCATGAGCCTTATGGAAGCGCAAATGATCCACTGGCAATTCTTTCGGCGTACCGGGTTGGACTGCAGAATTCTCGGACGTGACGGGGTTCATGACAACTTCCTGATGTTCGGTTGAATACGAGAGGGCTCTCATGGCCCCTGCATTACTATAGGTGACCATTAGCAGCCACGATATGTTCGCCGAATATTGTCCCTGTACATGGCCTGAACACAGTCCAGTTTGACAGCATGCGGTTGATTAATAAGCCTTTCAGAGACTGAAAATCTCGGCAGTATCCAGAAGTGAAACGAAATAGAACCCGAAGAATTCATCGATGTAAAGGAAAGATGTCAACCCATGGACATCGATTTGGATGAATATTTGTGAGGGTTTAAATTAGGTCTTCGATGTCCATAGACAATACACATTTTTCACAGAAATGGATCACGTGGTGTTCATGGCAAATACGCGAATTTTGTGGCGACGAAAGCTAGCGTGATCAAGATGAGCCCGAAATCGCGGTTGTGGCCACGAGCCATTGAAGGCCCTCTGTAGGGATCTATAGGCAGTGGCCGTCGTTAGTGCCAGAGTGGAAGGGTTCAGATAGCTGCCGGAGGCTTCTAACCAGAACCAGTTCTCCATGAACGTCAGAAGCCTCGAATGCGATCATCGGAGGCAGGCTGCTTCTGGCCGAGTGCAGCCGGTCACTACCGGCAGCTCTCGACCCAAAGCTGCCGCTGGCGACCAGCAGAAATCGGAAAAAGCGGCCTGCCTCCGATGCCGCTATCGATCCTGAACGATCTGTCGGAGCACTGGTAACGATTAGCGAAAGCCTAAGCAACTCAAACGCTGCCCTCACGTTCGATCACCAGAATCCGCGCTTCTCCACGAGGATGCGCAACATGCTCACATCCAACCCCTGCGAAAAACACGTCGCCAACCACCAATGTCACGACGCGTTCGATGCCTGACTCGCGATAATGCATATCTACCGCGCCGTCTAGGACTGCGAATACCTCTTCACCATCATTGATATGCCACTTGTATGGCTGGTCGGTCCAGTGGAGGCGGACGGTGGTTCCGTCCATGTTAGCTATGTCGTCAGCACCCCAAGCGCGAGTGGCGGTGAAATCCTTGCTACGAATAACTCTCATTGATCGTGGTTCTCGAACATATAGTGAATTGGTAGCAATTTATCAGAGTCGTTGGCCGTCCACTACTGACCGAAAATAAGACCTGGACTGAACGCCCGCTTGTGGCCGATTCTGTTGAAAAAGTAGACCTTCAACTCGGCCTGCGGCAAAATATGGACATCGGTCGGCGGGAGGATTCGCAGCATGATGGGACAATTATCGAGTGGACAGGAACGGCTGTTTTACTCGTTCAACATTGAAGATCACATCCCACCAAATCACCTCCTGCGCAACATTGATCGGTGTCTCGATCTTAGCGACCTGCGCCATTACCTCGCCGATTTCTACAGCCCAATCGGGCGTCCTTCGATTGATCCTGAACTGATGATTCGTATGCTGGTTGTGGGCTATTGCTACGGCATTCGCTCGGAGCGGCGCTTGTGCGAAGAGACCCATTTGAACTTGGCGTATCGCTGGTTTTGTCGGTTGAGCCTTGAAGATGAGGTCCCCAATCACTCTACCTTTTCGAAGAATCGGCACGGCCGTTTTCGCGACAGCTCGCTTTTCCGATGGCTGTTCAACGAGGTGCTACGTCGCTGCATGGACGCGGGTCTGGTCAAGGGAGAAGGTTTTGCTGTGGACGCCAGCGTCATCAAGGCGGATGCCAGTCGGCAAAGAGGCGTACCCGGCAACGAAGAGGTCAACTGGAGCGATCCGTCACTCAGTACCCGCGCCGTCCGTGAGTACCTGGAAGCGCTGGATGAAGAAGCTTTGGCTGAAGCACTGCCCAAGCGCCTGTCGCTGACCGATCCACTTGCACGTTGGACCGCAGCGCCAGGAGGTCCGGCGTTCTTTGCTTATTCGACGAACTACCTGATTGATGTAGAGCATGGCGTGATCATGGATGTGGAGCCGACACCAGCTCATCGCACCGCCGAGGTCGAGAGCACCAAGACCATGATTGAGCGGGTCGAAGAACAGTTCGATATCAAGCCGAATCGGCTCATCGGCGACACCGCTTATGGAACCGCACCGATGCTGGCCTGGATGGTCGACGAAAAAGATATCGAGCCACATGTGCCGGTTTGGGACAAAACCGAGCGCAAGAACGACAGCCTCTCGATCAGCGACTTTCAATGGAATGAAGAGGCGCAGGAATATCATTGCCCCACCGGACACGCGTTGCGTAGCGAGTGGCGAGCCTTCAAGAACCAGCGCTCGCATGTCACGAAAGCCGACACCATCATCTTTCGATCCCGGCAAACCGACTGTGCTAAATGCTCAATGAAAGAGCGCTGCTGCCCGAGCACTTCGTTTAGAAAAATCGCACGCAGCGTCCATGAAGCGGCGCGCGATGTGGCGCGGCGCATCGCAAAGACACCTCAATACGTGTGCTCTCGCCACGAACGCAAGAAGGTCGAGATGTTGTTCGCTCACCTCAAACGAATCCTGAAACTGGATCGATTGCGACTACGCGGCATGACCGGTGCGAACGATGAATTCACGATGGCGGCAGCAGTACAGAATCTCCGGAAACTGGCCAAACTTACCTCTCAAGGGCCGCCAACGACGGGATAGGTGCGCCCGAAGTAAGCAAAAAACCTCAAATCAACCCACTAACCAAGCTGCAACGGCCAACGCAGAACCGAAAAGCCATTCAACGTGGCGAATAGGTTCTGAAGAGACAGCCAACCTCAACGTGTTCCAGTCTGAAATTTCGACTTTTTCAACAGAATCGGCCGATAGGAGCCACTCATCGCTGACCGCTTTCGCCCCGTTACTACCTCGCCAACGACCGCTTTGGGGAAAGGTAGTAGCGTTCTGGCCCCCCCATTGAGCTCTGGAAGGCGCACGCACAGCTGCGAGGACGCCGAGCAAGACGCTATTCAACTGGTTTTGATTTCTATCAGTCCCAGTCGACCGGGTGGCTCGGACAAGACCATTTCGGTTGCGAGGTTCCTGACCTCGTTTTTGCTTTTTGCTTACCGTCCGGTTCAGTCCTTGATCTCGGGAAACATACATCCGCCATTGCGGACCAGCACCTTCACCTCTTCGCTGACCTGCGTGGGGCATTGATTTAAGCGAGTGACGAACTCCTCGAGGTCCCGTACGTACGACTTCGAATCGTGCTTCGCGCTCCAAAGGACGATGTTGAGCACGATGGGAATAAGGTCCAGGCCCTTCTCTGTCAGCGTGTAGAAATCCTTGCGCCTGTCGTCAGGGCTGGGGGCCTTCGAGAGAATTCCTTGTTCCTCAAGAAAGGCAAGGCGGGAAGCAAGGACATTGGTCGCGATCCCCTCTTCCGATTTCAGGAACTGGCCATACGTCTTCTTACCAACAAAAACGATGTCGCGAATGATCAAGAGCGACCACCGGTCGCCGAAAATCTCCACGCCATAGTTCACTGCGCAATGGGACCGAACGTCTTCTTTAGATGGTGTTTTCATGGCTAGATCTTAACATCGCTTGCATAGCGCAAGTAAATTTATGTGCATCGCTTTCTTTTTTGCAAGTGAGTCGGCCAGCATGGGCTTACGTTGAGCGTGGTCGCCGAATAGCAACGGCAGCCCATGAATGATCAGCCCCATATCTGTAAGGGAACTGCACATGAGCACTATCAGCATCATCGGCTCAGGTGGCATGGCCGCAGCGATCGGCGGCCTTGCCGCCAAGGCCGGACACACCGTCGAGGTTATGAGTCGTGACGCCGCCAAGGCGCGGGCACTGGCCAAGCAGGTCGGCGCCGGCGCGACGACAGGAACGTTCGGCGCCGCCCCAGTCGGGGATATCGTCATCTTGGCGGTTCGCGTCATCTGACCAGGCTGCGCGCACACCCTTCACTACCTCTCTTATCACACTGCTTAGAAGGCCCAATAACATGCACGTTTTTGTTACTGGCGGCACCGGTCACTCCGGTCCGTACATCATCTCTGACCTTATCGCCGCCGGCCATGAGGTTACTGCCCTGGCTCGGTCTGATAAGGCCGCGGCGCAGTTTGCTGCGCTCGGCGCCAAGGTACGTCGCGGCAATCTCGAAGATCTCGACGGGCTCAAAGAGGCGGCCGCAGCTTCGGACGGCGTCATCCACGTCGCGCACCGGCAGGACCTGGTTCCAACTGGCGGGATAAACGCCGTTGCGGCCGCAGAGCTTGCGATCATGCTCGCCTATGGCGAAGCGCTGGCTGGAAGCGGAAAGCCGTTGGTCGTGTCTGGAAGTGTCGGCTCGCTTGGTGGGAGGGTCTTGGCCGGGCGGCCACCGAAGAGGATCTGCCCCTACCCGGCGGCGATCCGTACAAGAATACCCTGCGGGTTCGAAACATCGTGGAAACCACGGTGATCGGTCTTGCCGAAAAGGGCATTCGGTCTTCAGTCGTGCGGATACCCGAGATTATGCACAGCTCCACCGATAACGCCGGCTTTCTTCCACTGCTGATCGGGCTGGCTAAGGAAAAGGGGATCGTCGGCTATCCTGGGGAAGGTACCAACCGCTGGGGAGCCGTACATGCTCGGGACATCGCCGCTGTGTTTCGCCTGGCGCTGGAGAAAGGCGCACCGGGCAGAAGCTGGCATGCAATCGCCGACGAGGCTGTCCCGTACCGCCAGATCGCCGAAGCCATTGCTAGCCGGTTGAATCTGCCGGCCGTGCCAATTCCAGCGGACGTGCTGATGCTGCCTGGCCACTTCGGGTTCTTGGCGAATCTGGTCACGCTGGACACCCCGACATCGAACACCATCACGCGCCGGCTTCTTGGCTGGGAACCGACTCAGCCCGGGCTCTTCGCCGATCTTGATAACGGTCACTACTTCCCGGCCGACTAATCAGCTCAACGCACCCCGCCGGCTCGCAGTGCACCCGGCGGCGGGTAACCCGTCCAGAAAAAACAGAAATACCTGATTTAGAAACGGAGACTGCACATGAGCACGATCAGCATCATTAGCTCGGGTGGCATGGCTGCGGCTATTTCCAGCCGTATCGCCAAGGCCGGACACACCGTCGAGGTGATCAGCCGCGACCCCGCCAACGCGCAAGCGCTTGCCAATAAGGTCGCATCCGGAACGATCACAGGGACTTACGGCGCCACTCCTGCGGGCGACATCGTCATTCTCGCCGTGCCTTACACCAGTGCGGTGGCGGTACTGGCCGACTTTGGTAAAGCACTCGACGGTAAGGTGATCGTCGATATCACCAACCCGGTCGCTCCCGATCTCTTGGGCCTCGCTACCCCCACGGCAGTTCCGGCGCGCAGGAGATCGCCAAGGGCGCCCCAGCCAGCGCGCATGTCGTCAAGGCGTTCAATACCCTCTTTGGCCACGTACTTGCCAAAGATGAAAGCCTGGATGCGTTCATCGCGGCGGACGACGCAGACGCCAAGGCGCGCGTCTCGGTTTTTCTCGAGAGTCTCGGGCTGCGTCCGTTAGATGTCGGCGGCCTGCAGATGGCCCAGACGCTCGAGTGGCTCGGTCTGATGATGATCGGATTGGCTAAAAATGGCGCCGGAACCTGGGACATCGCCATGAAAGTCGATATCGGCTGAGTCATCGAAACGACGTCCTCATCAACAGGCTTACAACGTGTCCGATTGAATCGGACACGTTTCTGAGTAAAGGAAATGGAGGAATTTCGATGAGCACACAAGAGAATCTCCAGACTGTGAAGCGTTTTTTTGTAGCCATGGGCCGCGTTCAGGCGCTCAACGATTTTGTAGTGTTTGGTGCAATGGTTTTAGGTTCTTTTGCGTCGGGTGGCCTGTTGAACCGGTATGGATGGAAAGTTATTTGTGGCCTGGCGTTTCTGCCTTTGGTTCTTGGCTTGGGCACACTGCTGATAGACAAGTACCGACTCAGATACGGCGCCCGATTATCGTCATCGCAGTGAGTTAATTTGAAAGAGGCGCATCTTCTTGCAAAAACTCACTCACGAAATCAATGAACGCTCTGACCTTGGCGGGCGGTAAGTGCCGTGAAGGATAGAGGGCATATAGAGAAAATTTCTCACCTGCCCAGCCTTGGAGTAATTCAACAAGCTGACCATCGACGATAAGGTCTTTCACTCCACTGGCCTTGATACGAGCAATGCCAACGCCGGCCAGGCACGCGCCTATCAAAGTGCCTGATTCGTTGACCAATAATCTGCTGGTGGTCTTAATCGGTACCGTCGTATTGCCCAATGTGTATTCCCACTCCATAGGCAACCCGGTCATGGTGCTTTTCATCTGAATACAGGAATGGTGAATCAGATCAGAGGGTGTTTTAGGAGACCCGTGTTTACTCAAGTAATCAGGCGAAGCGACAGTGACCGTACTGGTTTCCAGCAATTTGCGTGCGATCAAGGTAGACGACGGTGGTTGGCCGAAGCGGATCGCAATGTCGAATCCTTCGCCGACCAGATCACCCAACTGGTCGCGGACGAGGAGTTCAAGGGAAATCTCTGGGTACAGCGTCAAGAACCTGGCCAGGTGGGGCGCCATCATCCGGCGGGAAAAGTACGTGTCAACGTTAACCCTCAGTCGGCCCCGCACTGCTGTGGATGCGCCGGAGGTCAAGTTGACCGCATCACCTATCCCTGCCAACAACGGACTGATCTCTCCGTAGAGCATGCGTCCTTCGTCCGTTAGCGTCACTGACCGTGTCGTTCTATCGAACAGTCGAACGCCGATGCTTGTCTCCAGGCGTCCAACAGCGCGGCTGATGCCAGAGGGCGACATGCTCAATGCTTCAGCCGCCCGCGCGAAGCTGCCACTGTGGACGATAGCGGCCAAAACGCTGATGTTGGAAAGCAGGCGACCGTCAAAACTCATATCGTTATCCACTCGTGCGTAAAGGTCACTAAAGATGTGACTGATTGGGCATTCTGTCAATGATCGAGCGTCGCTACTCTGGCCCTGTATTCAAATTCAGGTCCTTATTCATGTCATACGATCTCACTCGCCGGAACATGCTCAAAGGTGCATCGGGTCTTCTCGTCGCTTCAGCCTTTGCGGGGTTACCCGAGGCCAAGGCATCAACCCATCCGACTTGGTCTACACCCAAGCCGGATGCTTCATTCACGTCCATCGACCAGGCCCTTGATGCAGCCGTTCGAAATGGCACAGAGGCTGGGGTGGTGGCGATCGGTGCGACGAAACGAGGTGTGGTTTACGAAAAAGCGTACGGCAGCGGTAATTTGGAGTCGGGAACGGCGATTTCATCACAATCGGTGTTCTGGTTGCTGTCGATGACTAAAGCAATCACTGCAACCGCGTGCATGCAATTGATTGAGCAAGGGAAAATGTCGCTTGACCAACCAGCAAGCGAAATTCTTCCGGAATTAGCTTCACCTCACGTGCTTGAAGGGTTTGATGCATCGGGACAGCCTCGATTGCGCGCGGCTGTTCGGCCCATCACCGTGCGACACCTCTTGACCCATACCTCTGGATTTACCTACAGCGTATGGAGCGAAGCGTTGGGCGAATATGAAAAAGTTACGGGTATGCCTGATATCGCCACGTCCAAAAATGGCGCCTTCACGGCGCCACTGGAGTTTGATCCGGGAGACCGCTGGGAATACGGCATCAGCCTGGATTGGGTTGGGAAACTGGTCGAGGCGGTGAGTGGCCAGTCATTGGAGATCTACTTCAAGGAAAACATTTTTTCACCACTGGGCATGACCGATACGGGCTTTCTTATCAGTAGCGCTCAAAAGCATCGGGTGCCCACTCTTCATATGCGCCAGCAGGATGGATCGTTGAAGACGGGCCCGTTCGAGATGCCCCAGCGTCCTGAGTTTTTCAGCGGAGGCGGCGGTTTGTTCAGCACACCTCGGGACTATTTGAAGTTTCTTCAAATGCATCTGCACGGTGGCGTGTTCAACGGTTCGACCCTTTTGAAACCAGAAACTGTCGCGACGATGTTCGTCAACCATATCGGCGACCTGAACGTGGTCGAGATGAAATCAGCACAACCTGCGTATTCAGAAAGCTTTAATCAATTTCCTGATGCCCCGCACAAATGGGGGCTGTCCTTTGACATCAACAGCCAACCGGGCCCCAACGGTCGAAGTGCGGGTAGCGGAAGTTGGGCCGGGTTGCTGAATTGTTATTTCTGGCTAGACCCGGTCAAGCAGGTGACCGGTGCGATATTTACCCAGACGCTGCCGTTTTATGACCCAGCAGTAGTAAAGCTTTATGGACAGTTCGAGCATGGGCTTTACGCTGGTTTGAATAAGGCTTGATGTACTCCTAACACCTAAAGGAAACACAACTATGTATGTCATCACAGGTATCACCGGAAAAGTCGGCGGCGCAGTGGCACGTGCGCTTCTCAATAATCGTCAAGCCGTTCGCGCGGTAGTAAGAGACCCGGCAAAGGGCGCGTATTGGGAAGCACTGGGTTGTGAGGTCGTCATTGCCAATATGGATGATGCGCCGGCACTTACCCGCGCATTTGAGGGCGCGAGTGGTGTTTTCATTCTTCCGCCCTCCGAGTTCGATCCTGCACCGGGATTTCCGGAGGCGCGTTCTGTCATTGATGCCGTGTCACAGGCAATCGACTCTGCCCGGCCAGATAAAGTGGTATGCATATCCACGATTGGCGCCCAAGCGACTCAAATCAATTTGCTAACCCAGCGTACATTAATGGAAAAGGCGCTGAGCATCCTCCCGGTGCCGGTCACATTCCTGCGTCCGGGCTGGTTCATGGACAATGCGGCGTTTGATATCGCATCCGTTCTTGAGCAGGACATGATCAATAGCTTTCTTCATCCGCTCGATAAACAGGTGCCGATGATCGCGTCGGCTGACGTCGGTGAAGTCGCTGCTGGATTGCTTCAAGAGCAATGGACGGGTACGCGAATAGTCGAACTGGAAGGCCAATGGATCTCGCCAAACGACATGGCGAAGGTCTTCGGTGAGATTCTGGGCAGAACTATTTCCGTTGAAGCAGTCCCGCGCGAAAGCTGGGAGCCGATGTTTCGTGCTCAGGGTGCCTTAAATCCGTTGCCCAGGATGCAAATGCTAGACGGTTTCAATGAAGGGTGGATTGAATTCGAGCGCAGCGCTGATGTTCGGATGAAAGGGAAAACCACGCTTGAAACGGTTCTTAAAGGTCTTCTTTTTCAGTCGAAATAAGCTCACGTGGCTTGCCTTTCATCGGGCACGGCGCGGCTAACGAATTGGGTAGAAGTCAGATGGATTTGGATTTTTCGTTGGTACTCTGCGCTGTGCTGACGGTGACCGGCATTGCGAAGATTCTTGAGTTCGCAGTCATTAGTAAAATGCCCAGTATTGAGGCGCTGGCCGTCATATCAGATGCGGCTAATAACGGGGTCGGCCGTGTGTTAAGTTGGGCAGTGTACGGTGTGCGATTTTTATTCAGTCTGTTTGCAGTCATCCTGGTGGTCTTCATTATCCGGTCGTTCATCGTGGAGCCGTTCAGGATTCCGTCTGACTCGATGCTGCCGACCTTGGAATCGGGCGACTTCATCCTGGTGAACAAGTTTGCTTATGGACTTCGCGTCCCTGTCATGGGAACAAAAATATTGAGTTATGGCATTCCTGAGCGGGGCGACGTCATTGTTTTCCGCTACCCACAGGATCCCCGTACACACTATATAAAACGCATCGTGGGTCTGCCGGGTGACACCGTCGCGTATAGGGATAACCAGCTTTTTGTAAATGGCGTAAAGAATGCCGTCGACTTGGTGCCTGGCCGGCTGGACACGCCAGCGGGTCTATCCGCCAACAGATACAGTGAAACGTTGGCTATTCACACCCATGATATTTACGTCAATCCAAGAGGCGACCATAACTTTTATCCAATCTGGAAATTTCCTCATATAGAAAACTGCGTTTATGGGGCATCAGAGGTCAGCTGTCAGGTTCCCGCAGGCTACTACTTCGGAATGGGTGATAACCGCGACAATAGCGCCGATAGCCGCTATTGGGGATTTGTGCCGGAAGCTAATATCGAAGGCAACGCTTTTGCAGTCTGGCTGAACTTACGGAAACTTGAAAAAATTGGTCTTATTGATTAATTCGCTACGGTCTTCATCACTAAATTATATAGATTAAAGGTGATTTGATGAAAAGCTTGATCTCTAAAAGTTTGACTATTCCCCGTTTAGGTTTTGGTACGTTCCGTATGCCCGGTGACGGCTGCCAAGCGGTAGTCGAAAGTGCTATCGAAGTCGGTTATCGGCATATTGATACTGCGGCTATGTACGACAATGAGGCGTCGGTAGGTCGTGCACTAGCCGCATCAGGTATAGCGCGCAGCGAACTGTTTGTTACGACAAAAGTGTGGCACGACCAGCTCGAGCCAACCGCTTTGTTGAAATCGTTCGATACGAGCCTGTCAAAGCTTGGGTTGGAATACGTCGATCTTTACATGGTTCATTGGCCTTCGGCATCCATGGACATGGCTGCCCTGATGAAGACACTTGGTTCTTTGCGTGATAGCGGACGAATTCGGGAACTGGGGGTTTGTAATTTCAATATGCCGATGCTTCGTACAGCGATCGATGAGTTGGGTGCATCCGTTGCAGCGGTTCAGGTCGAATACCATCCATTCCTTGATCAGACTCGTCTTTTAACCTTCCTCAGGGAGAGAAATATTCCATTGGTCGCGTACGCGCCTCTGGCTCAGGGTAGAGCAGCGAGTGATCCGACGTTGATGCAAATAGGCGCTAAGCATGACGTCTCGGCAGCTCAGGTCGCCATCGCGTGGCTACTTGATCAAGACGGTGTGATCGCAATTCCGAAAGCGCAGCGCGCCGAAAGTCAAAAAGCGAACTTGGAAGCCCTTGCGGTGAAACTGGACGATGAGGATCGGCAGGCGATCGCATCTCTCGCTAAAGATCAGCGCTTTGTCCAGCCTCCGTTTGCGCCTGATTGGGATGCAAAGTGATCTGGTAACTAATCGATTAGGAAAGTTATTCAGACGTTTCAATAAATGTCTCTGAATCGATTGCAGCCCCTCATGCAAGGCTGCAATCGACCGAATCTGTGCGTTGTGGAGAGCGTCGTTTTACCCAGAGGAAATTACAATGAAACTGGATGGTTGCATTGCATTGGTCACAGGCGCTAACCGCGGCTTGGGCCGTGAGATTACCGAAGCGCTCCTTCGCGCCGGTGCGCAGAAAGTCTATGCCGTTGCCCGCAATGGCGGCGGTGCAATTGCCAATATGCTATCGGTCGTAAGTTGGTATGCGTATCCATTCAACGCCACCTATTGCGCTTCCAAGCACGCGGCACTGGCACTTGCCGATGGCATGCGTATACAGTTACGTAGCAAGGGTACAGTCGTCACCGGTGTATACGCCGGGTTTATTGATACTGATATGGCTGCTGAGGTCAGCGCTGAGAAAGTAGCCCCAAGCGAAGTCGCAAACAGGCTTTTGGAGGGCATTGAGGATGGTGCCGCCCACGTGTGTGCCGACGAATATTCAAAAGCATTGTTTGCAACCCTGTTTGCGAATCCCGCGAGCGTAGAGCGTGAAATGCAGATAGCGTGGGACAGCGACAACGCTTGGTCTAATTAATTAATCAACCTTGCAGACGGCAGGCAAACCCATTGCGTTGTTTCACGTCCTTTGGGTACGTAGGTCCGGAACGTCACGTTGGTGAGCAACTGTCTCTGTTTCACGGATTAATGCCTGCGCAATTTTTTGGACCTCGAAAGGCTCAAGCAAGCCTGGCAATTTAACGTAGCCAAGGGTCTTGAGAAATTACCGCTGCACGGCGATGCATTTGATCTCTACGAGGAGGCCCGGATGAGCCAACTCACTGACGCCTATGCATGTCCATGCACAAGTGCTTCTAGGAAAGACTTCATCCTTCACGCGTCTGAAGACGGGCATGTGGCGGTGCATATCCACGTGATAAGTCGTCATCCCGACGACATCTTCAAATTCGCAGCCCCCGGCTGCCAAAAGACAAGCCGAAGATTGTCCCACGCCGCCAAAAACTGCTGCTCAGGGTCTTCGATAACTAATAATTCCGGCGTCCGGCCTACTTGACCAGCGCAGTAGACAGTTTTTCCTACCTTTACAGCTGGCGCGTAACCAGCACGATCGCAAAGCATTCTCATACTGTCTGGAACGATGGTTTGACGGTCAGTCATTGTCTTAGAGTCCAAAATTTAAACGGACACGAAGCTATCCCGGATGCGCTGATCAGACCTTGGCCCAGGCAGTCCACCCAAACGTGAGCTCCTAAACAAAGAATGTGAGATTCGGCGCCAACGTGCGCAGTATTCATGAATTCTTGCTCCGTGAGTGGATCTGGATTATCCGGTCTGCACGCGCGGGATACGCTCCGTTTATTGCTTCGTCGCGTTGACCGGGCACCGTCAACCTCTGTGCGCAGTCCTCTAACTCCGGTTCGGCGTACGTCGATTACTCCATCAAAACAGACGTCCCACCTGCTGCTACGCTCTCAACGCAGACTTGCATAACGTGGGGCAGCCGTGGCACTGCATCATTGGGTTATGTTTTTCTCACCTACCTTGCGACTACCCTGTCGCCGGGACCGAACATTATGCTCAGCGTTGGCAACACCCTGCGTTACGGGGCTGCCGCGATGGCGGCGACGCTTGCTGGCAACCTGACAGCGCAAATGCTGCTCACCAGCGCGGTGACACTGGGGGTGGGAACAATATTGACGACGGTGCCGATGCCCTTTATGGCGATCAAGGTATTAGGAGCCGGGGCGCTTATTTACCTGGGCGTGCGCCAATTGTTTGCGCCAGTGGCAGCAGCCGAGGCCATCGGCCAACTTCCGGCAAACGGCCCCACCTCGAAATGGAGAATTGCGAGCCAAGCTTTTTTAGTCTCAGGGAGTAATCCAAATACGCTGATGTTTCTTTGTGTGTTCCTGCCGCAATTCATCGAAAAAGGGCAGGCTATGACTCGTCCTTTTCTGATCATGATCGTTACCATGGCAAGTACGGTAACAGTGGTGCATTCGCTTTATTGCACAGCCGCGCATTACTTCAGTAAACGCCTGCGCGCGGCCCGCTGGGCTGGACGGATCAAGCGCATTTGCGGCGTTATTTTTATCGGTGTAGGCGTGCATCTGTTGGACGCACGAATACTTTGACGGCATCAAGCTGGCAGACCCGACAGCGTTCCGGTGCTGTGCATATAGATATCTCGCAATACATTAGTTAGCCCTTTGCCCATTCAAACTACGATGGCTTCTCGCGAATAGCGTGCAGGTGCCAGCCCCGTGTAGCGGCTAAACGCAACGCTGAAAGCACTCGCTGAACTGTATCCGACACGCTGGGCTATCTCGTTGATACTGCCGTCTTTACGACGCAACAGGTTTTTCGCCAACGCCATACGCCACCCGAGCAGGTAAGCCATGGGAGCCATGCCCAACGCTTGGGTGAAGCGTTCGAAAAAAGTCGAGCGAGAAAGGGCTGCTTCCTTGGCAAGTTGCACCACCGTCCAGGGCCGGTTTGGATATTCGTGCATTTGACGTATTGCCACGGCCAGGCGCTCGTCGCCGAGGCCACGCAGCAGGCCGGGCGATGTGCCTACGTTCGCGGTTGAGCGCAGGGCTTCGATAAACATCACCTCCAACAGATGTGCCAGGATCACGTCTCGTGCCGGTCGTTGTGCGCGCGCCTCATCGGTCACCAGCTCAACCAGCATTGCCAGTCGGCGCTCACTGCGTATGTGCACCAGTTGCGGTAGAAGTGACACCAGCAGCGCAGCATCCGGTGAACCAAATGCACAGTGGCCTATCAGCAATTGAACATCGGCCGGAGAGTCCGGCGTACCGACACGAATGTCCCGTGGGCGCACTTCAACAGGCACGGTATCGGCGTCTTCGTCAGTCATCGGTTCCAGACTCGTCATGCTGAAATCGTAGGCGGCCGGGATCAGCACAAAGTCATTGGTCTGCAAGGTTATCGGCGACTGTCCTGACACTGACAGCCGGCATCCGCCCGCGAGAATCGCACAGTAAAAGGGTTGGCCAGTGTCTGTGCGGCGCACGCGCCAGGCACCCGCGCCGCTGACGACCTTGGACATGGTGGCGCTTGGTTGCAACAGGGTGACCACCTCGGCGAGCGGATCTAGCATCTCGGACTCCTGCGAAAGATAGGCGGACTGCTGATTATTTAAAATCCGGGTACGACAGCCTATCTTTATAGTTCCTCCAATGACCCAATGGATACAACCCATGCAAACTGTGCTGATTACTGGATGCTCTTCAGGCTTTGGTCTGTCCACCGCCCGATATTTTCTTGAGCGAAACTGGAAGGTCATCGCGACAATGCGCACTCCAGACGCGAGCGTCTTTGCGCCATCCGAGCATCTGCGCGTGCTTGCTCTGGACGTGACCGATCCGAACAGTATTCAACAGGCGATAGAGGCCGCAGGGCCAATCGATGTATTGGTCAATAACGCCGGTATCGGTTTTTTGGGCGCCCTCGAAGGCAGCTCGATGCAAGCGATCCGTGACATCTTTGAAACCAACACCTTTGGAACCATGGCGGTGACTCAAGCGGTGCTCCCGCAGTTTCGCCAACGCAAAACTGGAGTTGTTATCAACGTCACCTCAACCGTAACGGTGAAATCATTGCCGTTGCTAAGCGTGTATACCGCAAGCAAAGCTGCGGTAAATGCGTTCACCGAGTCACTGGCGTTGGAGCTTGAGCCGTTCAATATTCGGGTGCGTCTGGTGCTGCCGGGCCGTGCTCCTGACACCGACTTCGGTAAAAATGCCCAGGCTCGTATGCAAGGCACTATTCCAGAGGCCTACAACGATCTGGCGCAGCAGGTTTTTGCTGAATGGTCGCAATCTACCTTGGTCACTGAAGCTCAGGACGTGGCCGAGGCGGTATGGCGTGCGGCGAACGACCCAACCTCGCCAATGCGAATGGCTGCCGGGGCAGACGCGATTGTGTGGATGCGGGAGCAGACTTCACACGCATGAAAGATTGATAATTAACGCCGGTCAAATCTCCGGTGCGCCGTTCAGCACCGCCTGTAAATCAACCTGTGCCTGGTAGGCTCTTCGTGAGGACTCTATGCTCTGGCGATGCCGCTCAGCCCATAACCATACGCCGCAAAATGCCTCACCCAGGCTCATGCCCATTTCAGTCAGTCGGTATTCAACCTTGGGTGGCACTTGCGGGTAGACCGTTCGCACGAGCAGCCCATCGGCTTCCATCTGGCGCACGGTTTTGGTCAGCATTTTCTGGCTGACATCCCCGACCTTTGCTGCAAGTTGCGTGAACCGCAGGCAACCGTGTTCGGCGAGGGCCTCGATCACTAACATTGTCCATTTGTCAGCAATGCGACCGATGATTTCCCGCACCAGTGTTTCCAGTTCCGGGTCCCTCGCATCACTGCCATGGGGCCATTGCGGGGGGCGATTAACGGGTTGCAATGGATCATTCATCGGCTATGGTTTCCAGCAGGTAAGTACGGCACTTTTTGGCGCCTACTTCCCGACAGCGCCTGTTGACTCTATGGTAGATCGAATCGCCCCATACGGGGCGCAACATCTTTGCGACATGACTGGAGACAGCTATGCAAACTACAGGTAATACCCTTTTGGTCACCGGTGGCGGCAGCGGAATTGGTCGTGCGCTGGCTGAAGCTTTTCTGGCCTTGGGCAATGAAGTGATCATTGCCGGGCGCCGTGAGTCAGTACTCAAGCAAGTTGTTCAGGCTAATCCGGGCCTGCACTACGCAGTGCTCGACACCACCGACTCTGCCGATACCCAGCGAGTCGCTGAGCAACTGATTGCCAGCTATCCGAAGCTGAACGCGGTGATTCACTGCGCAGGCATCATGCGCGGTGAATCCCTGCGCGCTGGCGCTACCGAGCTTGAGGCCACGGTCGCCACTAATCTGTTGGGGCCGATTCGTCTGGACGGGCTGCTGTTGCCGCACTTTCTCAAGCAGCCCCACGCGGCAATTGTCACCGTGTCGTCAGGCCTAGCCTTCGTGCCACTGGCGCTTACACCCAGCTATTGTGCGACCAAGGCGGCGGTGCATTCCTACACCCAGTCGCTGCGTTACCAGCTTAAGGACACGGCAGTAAACGTTCACGAACTGGTGCCGCCCTATGTGCAGACCGAATTGATGGGCGATCGTCAGGCAAACGATCCCCATGCCATGCCGCTGAAGGATTTTATCGATGAAGTCATGGGGATATTCCAGCATTCGCCCGATGCCGATGAGATTCTGGTGGAGCGGGTCAAACCATTGCGCTTTGCTGAGGTGAATGGTGGCTATGAGCAGTTCTTCAAGAACTTCAACGACCAGATGGCGGCGGCGCGGGCGGGGGAGTAGGGGCGTGGCTATTTGATCAAGAGTTGATTGCTCTCAGGCCCGCAAGAGCGGGCCTAGGCATAGGTCTAAAGCGAACAGATCCAGTTTGATCTCGTCTCACCTTGAGCGCTTTAAAGCACTTTTTGCCAGAATATCGCCTTGCCCATCTCCGGGTCCAGTTCATACCCTGCGAAACCTAGCTTGCGATAAGCCGCCTGGGCCGTGGCGTTGCCTTCCAACACTTCTAGGGTCAGTTTGCAGCACCCACGCTGGCGTGTGCTTCAGTCAGGATGCAATGGCTTGGACGCCTGCATAATGTGCGCGTATTCGTAAATGTATTGCCGACCGGCATGGCTGGTCACGCGAAGCTCCTCAATCAGCAGGCGCTCTTTTTTGCTCAGGTATAACAACCCAGGATGATCATTGGACTTGAGGCGATCACGTTCATGGGCGTCTGGAAAACTAACGACGTTCGACATGAAAAATCTCCTTTTAATGAGTCCATGCACCTGGAGATATCAGTTAGAGATATCCGTCCAGGGACACTGATGGCGATGCTGCGTCACCTTACCCAGAATAAGTTGAGGTGATCAACCCTCCAAACGAATAGATTACTGTACTTCTTTCACTTCAAACGATTGTCGCTCGTGGTTGATAACTATTTCCACAATATCGCCTTGTGCCCTGCCGATAAGGTTTTTCCCCAACGGAGCATGGGGGGTGATAACGGTAATTGATTTATTGCCCTGCTGTATTTTCAGACCGGCGGCGCCAGGCCCGATGAACAGCTGCTGCTGGCCGCCCCTGTTGGCTTCTAGGTTTACCAAATCTCCGATCTGAATCCCGCGCAGCCTATCGAACGGCCGCAGCTTGAGGTTTTGAAGCGCTCCCAATGAGTGACGGATTTCTTCAACGCGCCGGGCTTGGCCAGTTGCCAAATACGACGCCTCTAGACCCAGAGTGTCGTATTTATTCTCGGCGATGTTTTCTTCATGGGTTGCCGTCTCGTAGGCGGTCTGTGCCGCCCGTTGAAGCACATCCAGATCGATCTTGAGCTTGGCAATGATCAATTGCAGGACAGTGTATTTATCGTAAGACTCAGGCATCGGGGCTCAACCACAAAACAGATTGACGTTGGCGCGGGTTTTTTCGCTGGGAGCAGTCTGGTCCTGCTGCTGCCAGAACTGGCATTTCGGGCCGCTAATGCGTTTTTCCCTGGCTGTTTGGACTTGGTCATCGTCTTGCCGCGCCTGGGTGTCCTGTAGGTTCTGTTTGTACTTCTCGAACATCGAGTTGTTTGACTCCAGCTCTGGCGCCTGCTCGGGTTCGGAGGTCGACTCGTACGCTGCCGACCCTTTGTGTGGAATGTGGAGCTTAATCTGGTTGACGGCAGCGCTCACGGCGGTGACCTTGCCGCCGATCAATGAGTCGTAAGCGAACATACCAGTCGCCGCTACAGCGACACACCCGAGCCAAACGCCCAGCGCGATGCACAAAATCAGTTTCAACGGATGAGTAAGCATTGCGAGTTCCTGGCGTGGACGGTCGATGCCAACGATTGTCGCACGGCGTCTACCCGAAGCTGGAGCTTGCAGACCGTTATGGCAGACAATCATAGTCTTTAGTGGTTAGAGAGCTGGGCATGAGAGCCTCCTGGGATATTTTCTGTAGCGTTGTGGATAACTACGGCGACATCGGCGTGACATGGCGCTTGGCTCGGCAATTGGCGGCTGAGCACGGTTTCGCGGTTCGGCTGTGGGTGGACGATCTGCAACCCTTTACCCGTCTGTGTCCCGGAGCGGATACAGCGGCGGTTCAACAATGGCAGGATGGGGTGAGCATCTGTCACTGGAGTAAAGATTGGCAGCCGACCGAAGTAGCGGACGTGGTGATTGAAGCCTTTGCCTGCCGTCTGCCGCCGGCTTACTTCGACGCGATGCCTCAGCGCTCGCGACCACCGCTGTGGTTGAATCTGGAATATTTGAGCGCCGAGGAATGGGTCTCCGGTTGCCATGCATTGCCGTCGCCGCAACCCAATGGCTTGCGTAAGATTTTCTTCTTTCCCGGTTTTCGATCAGACACCGGGGGCTTATTGCGAGAGGCGGGCCTGCTAGACCGGCGGGACGCGTTCCAGCTCGATGCAGCGGCGCGGTACGGTTTTCTGCAAGGACTGGGGGTAGAACCCGTAAGCAATGCGCGGCTGATTTCGCTGTTCGCGTACGAGAACTCAGGGTTGGCTAGTTGGTTGGACGCATTGGCTACAGATATTCGACCAACTTGCCTGTTGGTGCCAGAGGGGCGGATTGTGGGTGATATAGGACGGTGGCTCGACGTTGATGGCCTCCGCGCGGGGGCACGGGCACAGCGCGGCGCCCTAACGGTGCAGATTTTACCTTTCGTTGGACAAGACGATTACGATCGCTTGCTATGGAGCTGCGATTTCAATGCCGTGCGCGGTGAAGACTCATTCGTCCGTGCGCAGTGGGCTGGTCGACCGTTGCTTTGGCACATCTATGAACAGGACGATGACGCGCATTGGGTCAAGCTTGATGCTTTTCTTGAGCTTTACCTGAAAGGGCTGTCGCCAAGCGCGAGCCAGGCGTTAAAGAGTGTGTGGCAGGCCTGGAACAGTGCTAATGAAATGGGGCCGCACTGGTCTGAACTGCTACTACACTGGCCTGAGGTTACTGAACACGCAGAGCACTGGTGTCTGGAACAGGCTTCCCAGGCCGATCTAACTGCGGCGCTAGTACAGTTTTATGTAAATTGGCTATGATACGCGGCCTAGATTTTTGTAAATCCATCCAAATTCGGATATTCGTAATGAAAACTGGTAAAGAACTCAAGCCCGGCACAGTGATTAAGCTCGAAAATGACCCTTGGTTGGTTCAGAAAGCTGAATTCACCAAGTCTGGTCGTAACAGCGCAATCATGAAGACCAAGTTGAAGAACCTGTTGACCGGTTACAAGACCGAAATCGTATACAGCGCCGACGACAAACTGGAAGACGTGATCCTGGACCGTAAGGAAGCGTCTCTGTCATTCATCAGCGGTGACACCTACACGTTCATGGACACCACTGATTACACTATGTACGAGCTGAACGCTGAAGACCTGGAAGCCGTTCTTCCGTTCATCGAAGAAGGCATGACTGACGTCTGCGAAGCCATTTTCTTTGAAGATCGCCTGGTGTCGGTTGAGTTGCCAACTACGATCATCCGAGAAGTTGACTACACCGAAGGTTCAGCTCGTGGCGACACGTCGGGCAAAGTAATGAAGCCAGCCAAGCTGAAAAACGGCACTGAGCTGAGCGTTGCTGACTTCGTGAACATCGGTGACAGGATCGAAATTGATACCCGTGACGGCGGTTCGTACAAAGGTCGCGCTAAATAAGCGCAGTCTTTTACCGTAGCAAGCAAAAAACCCGACCTTAGCGTCGGGTTTTTTTATTTGCTCTTCATGCCGTTCTGCATGCAAACCAAAGCGTTAAACGGTTACGTGCAGCCTTACGTCAACGTTGCCACGTGTGGCGTTTGAGTAAGGGCAAACCAGATGCGCAGCATCAACCAGTGTTTGTGCAGCGGATTGTTCAAGGCCGGGCAGGCTGATGTGTAGATCGATGTCCAGACCGAAACCGCCGGGGATCTGACCTATGCCAACATGGGCAGTGATCGAAGCGTCTGCCGGGATTGAAGCTTTGGATTGGCCGGCGACGAATTTCAACGCGCCGATAAAGCACGCAGAGTAACCGGCAGCAAACAGCTGCTCGGGGTTGGTCGCTGCGCCACCAGCACCGCCCAGTTCTTTCGGGGTGGCGAGTTTGACGTCGAGGATGTTGTCGCTGGAAACGGCACGGCCATCACGGCCACCGGTAGCGGTTGCAACTGCGGTGTAGAGAGTTTCCATGGTTAAAGCCTCATATCAACGATTATTTTTTTGCGCTAAATAATTGCGCGCTAACTAAGCGGAGTAAATGTATCGCGCAAATATTTAGCACGCAATATAAATTTTAAGAAAAGCGTTCGTGGACAGTATTCGGTAAGGCTCGAGGGGAGATATAAGCGCTGGGAACGCGGATTTTTAAGGCGTTGCGTGGAGGGTGACCGTTGGTCGGAGGTTGCTGGCTGGGGCTACCGAAGGTTGCTTTGAGACCAGCCAGCTAATCGCAGCCTTCGGCAGCTTTTACGAGGTTCGTTCGCTAATACTGCCGTGCAGATGCCCGCGCAGCGCGATAAGGTCGGTTTGCATCAGTTTCAGTTCCGCTATCGTCTTACCGGACGCACCGAGGATGCAGGAAGGAATGTTTTTGGCTTTCTCGCTCAGTTCACGGCCCTGCTTGGTCAAGTGCAGCAGCACAACGCGTTCATCTTCCTTGCTCCGGGTTCGGCTCAGCAGCCCTTCTACTTCCAAGCGTTTTAGTAGCGGCGTCAGTGAACCAGGGTCGGTCAATAGCCGAGAGCTGACGTCGCCTACGGTCATGCCGTCGTGTTCCCATAACACCATCATCGCCAAGTACTGCGGATACGTCAGCCCCAACGCCTGTAGCAGTGGCTTGTAAACCTTAGTCATCATTAAGGAGGTCGAGTACAGGGCGAAGCACAATTGACTGTCGAGCAGCAGTTGATCGTAGGCCCCTGCATCGGTAGTTGAGTGGTCGTCAGTGCTCATTTGAAATCCTCTGTATCAGTTGTACTTTAATTTAGTACCACATTGTTTAATGCGCTAGATAAATTATCGGCTGCCAGACCCAGTTCCGCAGTCGTTCATGTGTTGTGAAAGCGGTGTTCAGCAAATGCGAAGCGTTTAATGCCTGCTTTGCATTTCCTGTCTGAGACGCACTGCGTAGCATGCGCGTATCAGTTCGTTGGGGTGTGGGCGTGATCGAAATCGTGATGTTTGTGTTGTTCGGCGCAGCGATGGGGACGTTAGGTGGGTTGTTTGGCATCGGCGGCGGCTTGGTGGCCATCCCCGTGCTTGGGGTGTTGTTCGGCCTTGATCAGCAATTGGCTCAAGGCACCGCGTTGCTCATGGTGTTGCCCAACGTACTGTTGGCATTATGGCGCTATAACCAGCGCAACCGGATTTCCCTTCGTAATGCACTGATGCTGATTATTCCAAGCTTTTGCCTGGCTTGGATTACTTCGTTGTGGGCGGTACGGCTAGACCCTCACACAATGCGCCTAGCCTTTGTGGGCTTTTTGATCGTGCTGACGGTGTTCAACCTGATCCAGATGTTTTGGCATAACGGTACTGCCAGCACTGAGCTGCGTCACGCAAAATGGCTGTGGGTGTTGGGCACAGGTTCAGGGGTAACCGGCGGTTTGTTTGGCGTTGGAGGCGGAGTCATTGCAACGCCGATACTGACCGGGGTTTTTGGCGCGACCCAAGTCGTTGCTCAAGGGTTGGCGCTGGCATTGGCGACTCCCAGCACCACGATCACCTTAGTCACCTACGCAGTGCACGGACACGTCAATTGGCAAATGGGCATCCCCTTGGCCATTGGCGGTCTGGCTAGCATCAGTTGGGGTGTAAAGCTTGCGCACACGCTGCCGGAAAGACTGCTGAGGACGTTGTTCTGCGGTTTTCTGGTTATCTGTGCGGTGGTGCTTGGGTTTAAAGTTTGAAGCTTTAGCAGATTTATTTCTGCAACCGGGAGGCCTGAATGTCCGCAGAACTTTCGCTTAAAGGCGCACGTCGTCTGGCGCTTGCAGCTCAAGGGTTCACTGGGCGCCAGCCGCCAGCGTTGATTAAGGCGGCCCACGTCAATCGGTTGATAGACCGCCTTGGCATTTTGCAGATTGATTCAGTTAACGCCTTGGTGCGTTCGCATTACTTGCCGCTGTTTTCTCGCCTGGGCATCTATGCTCAGCCACTGTTGGACCGGGCAGCTTGGGGTCTGGGTCGTCAGCGCAAGTTGTTCGAGTATTGGGGGCATGAAGCGTCGTTACTGCCGTTCAGCTTGTACCCCCTATTGCGATGGCGCATGCGCCGGGCGTCGCAAGGTGTCGGTATCTATCAGGGCTTGGCGAAATTTGGTCATGAGCAGCAAGCGACCATTGTTCGAGTGTTGCAGTCGGTTCGCGAGCAGGGGGCGCTGGGTGCGGGCAGTCTGAGTACCCGCCAGGAGCGGGCGGGGCCTTGGTGGGATTGGAGCGCGGAGAAGCAGGCGCTGGAATGGCTGTTTGCCGCTGGGGAGGTGACGGTATCCGGTCGTCGCGGATTCGAGCGTCTATACGACCTGCCTGAACGCGTGTTACCTGCCGTCATTCTTGATCACCCAGAGTTGAGTGAAGCTCAAGCGCAACGCGGATTGTTATTGCACGCGGCGACAGCATTGGGTGTGGGCACCGATAAGGATTTGCGCGACTATTTTCGACTATCTCCAGCGCAAAGCGGTTCGGGTTTGGCAGAACTGGTTGAGGCTGGTTCGTTGCAGGTGGTTCAAGTCGAAAGTTGGCGTGTGCCCGCCTATTGCCTTCCTGAGCCTAAGCTGCCGCGCAAGGTTTCGGCCAGCGCTTTACTTTCGCCCTTCGATTCGCTGATTTGGGAGCGAAGTCGCACTGAACGGCTGTTCGACTTTCGCTACCGTCTGGAGATCTATACCCCGCAAGACAAGCGCGTGTACGGCTACTACGTGCTGCCGTTTTTGCACAATGAACGAATCGCCGCCCGTATCGATTTGCGGGCCGAGCGTGCCTTGGGACGATTGGCGGTGCATGCAGTGCACGAAGAAGATAAGGGTCTGAACGAGGAGGGGATGCAGGCCTTGGCTCGAAACCTGCGGCAGATGGCTGACTGGCTGGGTCTGGCTCACGTGCAGATTAACTGCCAGCGCGCCAGTGCAGCGCGCTTGCGGGCGGCTTTTTTACGGTTGGACTAAACACAGCGCGCCTCTCTTCCCGATATGAATTTCATACCAGGTTGTGATCCGCGATTCCCTGCAGAGCCGCACTATTCGGAAAGGGCTTAACGCGGTCTAACCTGCTTCAACGTCTCGGCGATTAAAAACGCCAGTTCCAATGACTGATCGGCGTTCATCCGTGGGTCGCAGTGGGTGTGATAACGATCCGACAATCCGTCTTCGGTGATCGGCCGCGCGCCACCAATGCATTCAGTGACGTTTTGCCCGGTCATTTCAATATGAATGCCACCGGCGTAGGTGCCCTCAGCCTGATGCACCTGGAAGAACTGTTTAACCTCATTGAGAATTTGAGCGAAGTCACGGGTTTTGTAGCCACTGCTGGCCTTGATCGTGTTGCCGTGCATCGGATCGCTACTCCACAGCACTTTGCGGCCCTCGCGCTCCACGGCGCGAATCAATTGCGGCAAGTGATCGCCTACCTTGTTAGCGCCCATGCGCGCAATAAGGTTCAGGCGGCCAGGGTCGTTGCTCGGATTAAGCGTGTCGATCAGGCGAATCAGGTCTTCGGGGTCCATGGTTGGGCCGACTTTAACCCCGATAGGGTTGTTCACGCCGCGCAAAAATTCGACATGAGCCCCGTCCAGTTGCCGCGTGCGGTCGCCGATCCAAAGCATGTGCGCCGAGCAGTCGTAGTAATCGTTGGTC
Source organism: Pseudomonas sp. AB6 (assembly GCF_034314105.1). Classification (NCBI taxonomy): domain Bacteria; kingdom Pseudomonadati; phylum Pseudomonadota; class Gammaproteobacteria; order Pseudomonadales; family Pseudomonadaceae; genus Pseudomonas; species Pseudomonas sp. AB6. Next base: position 2,669,762 of record NZ_JAVIWJ010000001.1, on the reverse strand, counting down.
AAGCTGTCGCGGCGCACGAAAGCTTGTTCGAAGTTCAATAACAACGCTTCGTGGGCGGTGAAAAAACTGGTTTCGCGCAATTGCGGTGAGGTATCCAGTCCGCACGCGCGCATGAAGGCCAAGGTTTCATCAATGCGCCCGGCCAACTGGCTGTATTTTTCTGCCAGCGCTGAGTTAGCGATGAAGTCCAGGTTCCACTGATGCACCTGATGCAGATCAGCGAAGCCGCCTTGAGCGAATGCGCGCAGCAGGTTCAAGGTAGCGGTCGACTGGTGATAAGCCTGCAACAGGCGATCGGGGTCCGGCACTCGACTTTTTTCATCGAAACCAATGCCGTTGACGATGTCGCCACGATAGGCCGGAAGCGACACGCCGCCGATAGTCTCGTCGTTGGCCGAGCGCGGCTTGGCAAATTGACCCGCCATGCGCCCGACCTTGACCACCGGGCAACCCGCCGCAAAGGTCATGACGATTGCCATCTGCAGCTACACTTTGAACGTATCGCGAATCTTCGCCGCCGAGAATTCGACAAAGCTTTCCGCGCAATCGCCGCCTTGCAGCAAAAACGCTCGACCCTGGGTGACCTCGGAAAACTGCCGACGCAACTCCCGTGCTTCTCCGGCGAACACTAGGGGCGGGTAACCCGCCAATGTTTGTTCGACCCGCAACAAATGCGCGGCGTCCGGGTACTGAGGTTGTTGTTGAACAGGCAGTGCCCGCCAGCTGTCGGGGCTCCAGGGTTGGCTCATGATTGAAAATCCAGGTCAATGCAGTCGGACCGCCATCTTAACAGTCCCTGTGTGAGCAGGCTTGCTTGCCAATGGCAGCACAGACGACAATCCGCGCTTCCCGCTTGCCACCATGCCATTAGGAGAAGCAATGACTGAGGAGCGCGTCGAGCGTTTACTGGCTGAAGTACACGATGCTTTCGGCATGATTCGTGTGTTGGAAGTGGACGAGTATCGGTTCCTGGAGTTCGGCGATGCCATCGAGCAAAGCTGTACGTTCACTGCCGACCCAAGCTGGCTGGAATACGACTATACCCGCGCTATGTTTATTGCCGCACTGTGCCACGATGCACCAGAAAGCGCTTTGTTTCTGGGGCTCGGCGCCGGGACACTGACGCAAGCTTGCCTCAAATTCCTGCCCCTTGAGGACGTCGAAGCCATCGAGCTACGGCCTGATGTTCCGCGTCTGGCCATCGAGTTTCTAGGTCTGGACGATGATCCTCGGCTGTACATTCGTATCGGCGATGCGCTGGAGTTGCTTGACAGCGCTGAGTCCGCCGATCTGATCTTCGTCGACTTGTATACCGATGTCGGCCCGGGTGTCGGGCACCTGGCCTGGAAGTTTCTGGAAAACTGTCAGAAACATCTGAATCCGGGCGGCTGGCTGGTGATCAACCAATGGGCGGCCGATGACGGAAAACCGCTAGGCGCAGCGCTTTTACGTGGACTCTACCATCGGCACTATTGGGAGTTGCCGGTGAAAGAGGGCAACGTCATCCTGATAGTGCCAGCAGACCTTGAACAGGTTTTGGATCTGCAAGCACTGACCGAGCGTGCCGAAGTTCTGGCTCCGCGTCTGGGTTATTCACTGCTGCCCTTGATCAAGGTTATCCGCCCGGCAACCTGACCAACGCGAGTCTCTTTGCGTATAGGGGAGGATATAGAGAGGTCCTGTCACGCTGGGGTAGGCAAAAGACCGCCAATCGAAGTAGATGAAACGATGTAGCAGTACAGCCTTAGAATTTGGGACTTTGCAAAATAAACACAGATGTGGGTTCGCGCAAAGCCTGTAACAGAGAGCGGGACGGTCGTGGTTTTCCGAAAATAACCCTCACTTTTGTCAGTAATTCCGGTATAGTACGCGCCGGCCTTTAACCTGGCCCTCGTACAGGTATTGCAATCCCCCGAAGCCAGCTTCGGCTGCTTGTCCGCTCTGCGGGCTATCCTTGACGATTCATTCATTCAAACGTTTTCGCAAATCCCCGCCGACAAAGCAGCCAGGGCGACTCTAGGGTCTTACACGGCACGCGCAGCTTTGGAACATGGGTCTTTGCGGATGCACTAGAGGCAGACCCATGACCCAGGAATTCGGCGGCTTCGCCGCTTTTGAACTTCATCCAAATATTCTCGCAGCCGTTATTGCAACCGGCTACGAAGAGCCTTCGGCCATTCAGCAGCAATCGATCCCGATCATCATGGAAGGCCATGACATGATTGGCCAGGCGCAAACCGGTACGGGTAAAACCGCTGCGTTCGCACTGCCAATCCTGCATCGTATCGATCCAGCCAAGCGCGAACCTCAAGCACTGATCCTCGCGCCAACTCGCGAATTGGCCCTGCAAGTAGCCACCGCTTTCGAAACCTACGCCAAGCAAATGCCAGGTGTAACGGTAGTAGCGGTCTACGGCGGTGCGCCGATGGGCCCGCAGTTGAAAGCAATCCGTAATGGCGCGCAGATCGTTGTCGCCACGCCGGGTCGTCTGTGCGATCACCTTCGCCGCGACGAAAAAGTACTCGCTACCGTGAACCACCTGGTTCTCGACGAAGCAGACGAAATGTTGAAGCTGGGCTTCATGGATGACCTGGAAGTTATCTTCAAGGCGTTGCCAGCTACTCGTCAGACCGTTCTGTTCTCTGCGACCTTGCCTCAATCGATCCGTGCCATCGCTGAACGCCACCTGCGCGATCCGAAGCACGTGAAGATTCAGACCAAGACCCAAACCGTTACCGCGATCGAACAGGCTCACCTGTTGGTTCACGCTGACCAGAAAACCTCGGCTGTGCTGAGCCTGCTGGAAGTCGAAGACTTCGACGCACTGATCATGTTCGTGCGCACCAAGCAAGCGACCCTGGATCTGGCCAGCGCTCTTGAAGCGAAAGGTTACAAGGCTGCCGCGCTGAACGGCGACATCGCTCAAAACCAACGTGAACGCGTCATTGAGTCGCTCAAGGATGGCCGTCTGGACATCGTTGTAGCCACCGACGTTGCTGCACGTGGTCTCGACGTTCCGCGTATCACCCACGTATTCAACGTGGACATGCCTTACGATCCAGAGTCCTACGTTCACCGTATTGGCCGTACTGGCCGTGCCGGTCGCGAAGGTCGTGCGTTGCTGCTGGTGACTCCTCGTGAGCGCCGCATGCTGCAAGTGATCGAGCGTGTTACGGGTCAGAAGGTTGCTGAAGTCCGCCTTCCGGATGCTCAAGCTGTTCTCGATGCTCGCATCAAGAAACTGACTAACAGCCTGACTCCGCTGGTTGCCGACGCTGAATCGACCCACGGTGATCTGCTTGATCGCCTGATCGCCGATATCGGCTGCAGCCCGCGTGCCCTCGCTGCTGCTCTGTTGCGCAAAGCTACCAACGGTCAAGCATTGACCCTGGCCGCCATCGAGCGTGATCGCCCACTGGTTCCAACCAGCGCGCCACGTGAGCGCAGCGATCGTTCGTCTTCGAGCGAGCGTCCTGAGCGCAGCGGTGCTGATCGCGAGCGTCGTGCTCCGGTTCCATTGGCTGAAGGTCGTGCTCGTTGCCGTACCGCGCTGGGCGCGCGTGATGGTATTGCTGCTAAAAACCTGTTGGGTGCAATCCTCAACGAAGGCGGCCTGGCCCGCGAAGCGATCGGCCGCATTCAAGTGCGCGATAGCTTCAGCCTGGTTGAGCTGCCGGAAGACGGCCTTGAGCGTCTATTGACCAAGCTCAAGGACACCCGAGTTGCAGGCAAGCAGTTGAAGCTGCGTCGCTATCGCGAAGACTGATCTGCTCTTGAGCTGATCGAGTCTGAATAAAAAATCCCCGACTGGTTCGGGGATTTTTTTGTTTTGGATTTTCTGTAGAAGATGCCCGAGCGTCTGCTGCGGGTCAGCTAATTTTTGTCCAGGTTTTTGGGGTCAGTTCAATCTGTGGGACCGAATTTATTCGGGAAGCAGGCGACACTATTTATCTGGCGAACGCTCAACCAAACCGATAAATGTCCATTCCCAACGCGCCCATCGTGAATCCCTGATGCGCGATGCTGAACTCGCCGCCTGCGCCGCGTGCAAAATAAAGCGGCAGCAGATGCTCGTCACTGGGATGGTTGCGTACCGCATTCGGTTCCAGACGCCGATAGTCATGCAACGCTGCTTCGTCATTGCTCGTCAGCTTGTCAACGATCCAGTCACGAAACGCCAGCGCCCAAGGCTCAATACTTTCTGGTCCGGCATGCCAATCCAGCTCCCGCAGGTTATGGGTGATGCTCCCGGAGCCAATCATCAGAACGCCTTCTTCACGCAAACTCGCCAGCGCACGGCCAACCCGGGTTTGCAGCGCTGGGCCAAGACGGCTGGGCAGCGAAACCTGCACTACTGGAATGTCAGCCTGCGGGTACATCAACGACAGCGGCACCCAGACGCCGTGGTCAAACGGACGCTGGGAGTCGATACGGGCCGGCAGTCCATCGGCGCTGAGCAGTTCAACCACTTTCTTCGTCAGCTCGGGCAAGCCCGGCGCTGGGTACTGCACAGCAAACAGGTCGGGCGGAAAACCACCGAAGTCGTGCCAGGTTTCTGGCTGTGGATTGCCATTGACTAAAAGCTCCTGACTTTCCCAGTGCGCCGAGACAATCACGATGGCTCTTGGCTTGGGCATCTCGGCCGCGAGACGTGCCAGCGCCGGGCCACTCGCGCCAGGTTCCAGAGCGAGCATTGGCGAGCCATGGGAGATAAACAAGCTAGGGAACATAGTCGGAGTCCTGAGCGTTAAGATGGCACCATCTTCAGGCAAAAGATTGATCTAAATCTAATATAAGTTTTAGCCTGATTTGATCGAATTATCAGGAGTCAGTATGGAACCAGATTTTTGGCAAAAACGTTGGGCACTCAACCAAATAGGCTTTCATCTCCCGCAGGTCAACCCTCATCTACAGCAATTCTGGTCTGGGCTTGGGCTGGCGCCGGGTACTCAGGTGTTGGTGCCGCTGTGTGGCAAAAGCCTTGATCTGGCATGGTTGGCGGGGCACGGGTTTGAGGTGATGGGCATCGAGCTGACGCAAAAGGCGGTGGAAGACTTCTTTAGCGAGCAGCAACTGGTAGCGACAGTCACCCAGCGCGGTCCCTTCAAGGTTTATAGCGCTGAATCAATTGAGCTGTGGTGTGGCGATTTTTTTGCCCTGACAGCTGGGGATGTGGTCGACTGTGCCGCGTTGTACGACCGTGCGGCGCTGATCGCGTTGCCGCCCGAGATGCGCAAATCCTATACCGCACATCTGGCGCAGATACTCCCGCCCATCTGCCAAGGGCTGTTGATTACTTTGGATTACGACCAATCGAAAATAGAGGGCCCGCCGTTTGCGGTGCCAGATGCCGAGGTGCAGCAACGGCTGGCAGCCGATTGGCGGATTCAACTCCTGGAAATCTGCGATGTGCTAGGCACGAGCAGCAGATTCCTTAACGGGGGTGTTACGCGGCTGGAAGAGCGTGTCTATTATTTACGGCGCGGTCCTGCTTTGTAGGTGGCGCAAGAACGCATCGGAGCTGTCTATGGAGCGCTGCATGTCTTTGAGCAATTGATAGACGTTGTTTTGCACAGTGCCGCTTTCGTCTTTGAGCACCCCAATTGCTTGGGCGTTGAGGTTATGTTTGAGAAACAGCACTTGATCATGCAGTACGTTGAGGACCGGCGGGATACGGCTTTCAGCGGTTTTCATTGTGGCTAACAGGGTGCGGTATTCGGTTTGGGTACGATCCAATTCCTTCGCGCTGGCCGCCCGCAGGTCTTGGCGAGTGTATTGATCAAGTTCGGCGTTCCATTCGTCAAACAACGCATTGGCGACGTTTTCAACGGAATCGATTCGTTGATGAATGGCGTCAGCACTTTTAACGCTGGCTTGATAATCGTCATTTAGCACGTCGTAGCGCTTCTCAAGATCGCCGCCGTCGAAATGCACCACCCGCCGATAGCTTTCCAGCGCGCTGGATAAGTGCTTACTGGTGTCCTTCTGCGCCTCGCGCGCGTCCTCGATTCGGCCAGCCAACATTTGGCGTTTTGGAATGCCAGCTTTATCCATTGCAGCGAAATATGCACTTTGGCAGCCGCTTAAAGCGATAAGGGTGATGCAGCCTAGGGCGAAGTGGCGCATGGGTTATTCCTTCAGCCAGATAAGCAAAAGGGCGACTTGCGTCGCCCTTTCGTCACACGTTGTGAAGCTTATCAGGCGAGACGACGAAGCGCCTCAATGCGATCTTCCAGGGCCGGATGGCTCATGAACAAACCGGCCAAGCCGTGCTTGAGGCCGCCATTGATGCCAAAGGCGGTTAGGCTATCCGGCATTTGTACCGGCACGCCTTGCTCCGAGCGCAGACGTTGCAGGGCGCCAATCATCGCGTTCTTGCCTGCCAAACGGGCGCCAGCCTCGTCAGCACGGTATTCGCGTTTGCGCGAAAACCACATGACGATGGAGCTGGCGAGAAAGCCCAGTACCAGTTCGGCAAAAATGGTCGCAATGTAATAAGCCATACCTTGGCCCTCTTCGTTTTTGAAGATCACCTTGTCGACAAAGTTGCCGATGATCCGCGCGAAGAACATGACGAAGGTGTTCACCACGCCTTGCACCAGAGCCAGTGTCACCATGTCGCCGTTGGAAACGTGGCCTATTTCGTGGGCCAACACCGCTTTCACTTCATCCGGCGAAAAACGTTCCAGCAAGCCTTGGCTGACGGCGACCAGTGCATCGTTCTTATTCCAGCCCGTGGCAAAGGCGTTGGCCTCGTACGCGGGAAAGATGCCGACTTCGGGCATTTTGATTCCAGCATCACGGGATAATTGCTCAACGGTCTGCAGTAGCCATTGTTCATGACGAGTACGCGGCTGAGAAATGACCTGGGTGCCGGTACTCATCTTCGCCATCCACTTGGAGATGAACAGCGAAAAAAGCGAACCGGCGAAGCCGAAAACAGCACAGAAAATCAGCAACTGATTGAGGTTCAGATCAACCCCATTGGCCGCCATTATTCCATTAAAGCCAAAAAGGCTCAGGGTAATGCTGGCTATGAGCACTACCGCCAAGTTTGTGGCTAAAAACAGCAAGATGCGCATCATGGTCGAAACGGTCTCCTCATGGAAATATGTAACGTGATGCGGGGTATATAAGGCGATGCCCGTCGCGATTCAACCGAGGGACTATTTCAAACTGTGTCGTTTGCCGGTCATCGACCGAAAATTCGCGTGTCAGCGTACTTCGCAAATCGGAGCATTACGTAGCCAATTGAGGTTAGGCGGCATGCTGTGGGGTCTTCTCAAGCCGCCCATGTTTAGAGGAGTTCGCTTACTGACGATAAGTCTTGAGAAAATTTCCGATTCGACCGATTGCCATATCCAGGTCATCGACGCGCGGTAGGGTCACTACGCGGAAGTGATCCGGCCAAGGCCAGTTAAAGGCGGTGCCTTGTACCACTAGCAGCTTTTCCGATAAAAGCAGGTCAAGGACGAACTTTTCGTCATTGTGGATCGGGCAAATTTTCGGGTCGATACGCGGGAACGCGTACAGCGCGCCCATGGGTTTTACGCAACTGACGCCAGGAATGTCATTAAGCAGTTCCCATGTACGGTTGCGTTGTTCCAGCAAGCGGCCAGCGGGCAGCACCAGATCGTTGATACTTTGATAGCCACCCAGAGCGGTCTGGATCGCGTGTTGACTCGGTACGTTGGCACACAGGCGCATGTTGGCCAGTATGTCGATGCCCTCAATGTAGCTTTTGGCATTGTGTTTCGGGCCGGAAATAACCACCCAGCCGGAGCGGAAGCCCGCGACCCGGTAGGATTTTGACAGACCATTGAAGGTCAGGCAGAGCAGGTCCGGGGCCAATGACGCGGTGGCGATATGAACCGCATCATCGTAGAGAATCTTGTCGTAGATTTCGTCAGAGAACACCACCAGATTGTGCTGGCGGGCCAACTCCAGCATGCCCAACAATACTTCCTTGGGATAGACCGCACCTGTCGGGTTATTGGGGTTGATGATGACCATTGCCTTGGTATTGGGCGTGATCTTGGCCTTAATGTCTTGCAGGTCCGGCCACCAGTACGCTTGTTCGTCGCACAGGTAATGCACTGGACTGCCGCCGGCCAAGCTCACTGCTGCGGTCCAAAGGGGGTAGTCCGGGGCAGGAATAAGCACTTCGTCGCCATTGTTGAGCAGCGCCTGCATCGACATCACGATCAGTTCGGAGACGCCGTTGCCCAAGTAGATGTCTTCGATGCCGACACCTTCTACCTGCTTCTGCTGGTAATACTGCATGACTGCCTTGCGTGCGCTGAACAGGCCTTTCGAATCGCTGTAGCCCTGCGCCATCGGCAGATTGCGGATCACGTCCTGCAAAATTTCGTCCGGCGCTTCGAAACCAAACGGCGCCGGGTTGCCGATATTCAGCTTGAGGATACGATGACCTTCCTCCTCCAGGCGTTTGGCGTGCTTGAGCACTGGCCCGCGTATGTCATAACAGACGTTGGCGAGCTTGTTCGATTTGCTGACCTGCATGGTGATTGATCCCAAGAGTGGACGGTCCAGTGCGTGAGCATCACCTGGATCGCCGAGCAGAACGCCATGAAAATGGGTTTGTATGCGTGAAACGTGGATGACAGACTGGCGTCTAACCAGGCGCAATCATACGTGCCGCCCGATCCTTGGAAAAGATACAGATTGGGCTTTTTAAGTTGTGGAGGGGTACCCATGGAAAAGCTGGAAAAAACTCGCGAAGAATGGCAGGCGATGCTTGATCCGGAGCAGTACAACGTTTGTCGCCTCAAAGCAACCGAGCGGCCGTTTTCCGGCAAGTACAACGGCACCAAAACAGCGGGCGTTTATCACTGCGTTTGCTGCAACGAGCCGTTGTTCGATTCTGAAACGAAATTCGACTCCGGCTGCGGTTGGCCGAGTTTCTACGCTCCGCTCGAAGGCAGTGCCGTGATTGAAATTCGTGACATGACACACGGCATGATTCGCACTGAAGTAGTGTGTGCCAAATGCGACGCTCACTTGGGCCACGTCTTTCCCGATGGCCCTGCGCCCACCGGGCTGCGCTATTGCATTAACTCGGTGTGTCTGGACTTGGTTCCGCGCGAGTAGCCAGTCGTGGTCTACCCTGTTATGGCTTGATATTGATGGGATGAATTAAATTGTGCGCAAGTCAATTGCGCACTATGTTTTCTACACATTCCACTCTTTTTTGAAGGTGTTGCCATGAGCGAAAATCTGCTGACCATCCCGTGCACGACTATTAAAGGTGAGCAGAAAACCCTGGCGGATTTTGCTGGCAAAGCGGTTTTAGTGGTTAACACCGCTAGCAAGTGTGGCTTCACCCCGCAGTACAAAGGCCTTGAGAAGCTTTGGCAGACCTACAAGGATCAAGGCTTGGTGGTGCTGGGTTTTCCATGCAATCAGTTCGGTCATCAGGAACCGGGCAATGAAAGCGCGATTTCCGATTTTTGCGAATTAAATTTCGGGGTCAGTTTTCCTCTGTTCAAAAAAATTGATGTTAACGGCAGTGAGGCCCATCCACTGTTCGTCCAGCTGAAAAAGCAGGCGCCTGGAGTGTTGGGGTCGGAGCGTATCAAGTGGAATTTCACTAAATTTCTAATAGGTAAAGACGGTAAATTGGTCAAACGCTTCGCACCGTTGACTAAGCCGCAAGACCTGGCCAGCGAAATCGAAGCGCTGTTGAAGTAATGATTGACGCACTCCAACCGAGTATTGCGCCAAGGACTCAGGGGCCTAGCGGCTTTAACCACAGATCCAGCAAGCTGATCAGTTCTTCACGACGAAAGGGTTTGGCCAGATAGTCGCTCATGCCGGCGGCGCGGCAATGTTCGCGTTCTTCAGGCATCGCGTTGGCGGTAAGGGCGATGATCGGTAGCTGCGGCCAGCGTCCGCTTTGGCGAATCTGACGGCTGGCTTCGTAGCCATCCATTACTGGCATATTGCAGTCCATCAACACCAGATCGAAGTCCTGCTCCTCAAGTTGCTCAAGGGCTTGGGCGCCGTGTCCACTGACAACAACTTCGCAGCCCAGTTTGCTCAACATACCCTTGGCCACCAGTTGGTTCACCGGATTATCTTCCACCAGCAAAATTCGCGCACGGTGGGTGGGTGCCTTTTCTCGCAACAGCCGTTCCCGCGAGAGCTGTTCTTCAGGCAGCAGCGTGCGGCGCAATATTTGGTACAACGCATTCCGGGCCAGCGGGCGGGCCTGTTGATGCAGCGGTGAGAGGGCGATCACCTCCTCGCTGGGCATAAAGTTGCCATAAGCCGTTACTAACAGGATGGGCGCGATAATGGCAGGGCGCAGTCCCAATAAGCACTCTGGGCAATCGGTAATCAACAGGTCTGCATTCAAGCCATACAAGCTGTCGCCGATACTGCGCTGCTGATAATCAATTCCCCAGCCAGGTAGCAGGCTGGCCAATAGTTCGGCCAGACCACTTCCCGCTGGGGTCACAGCAATTACGCGCCCTTTGAGTTCTCCCAGTACAGGCGCAGGCGTATGGGAGATCAACGGCAGATCCACACTGAAGCGACTGCCAAAATCGACCTTAGACTCCACACTCAACCGGCCTTCCATTGCGCCACACAAATTATGCGTCAGTGCCAAGCCGAGGCCGGTGCCTCCGTACTGACGAGTGATACCGGCCGCTGCTTGAGTAAACGGTTGAAAAATTTTTGCCTGATCGTTTACCGCAATCCCAATGCCGGTGTCGCTGACGTCGATTCTAATACCGTTGCCGTGTGTGCTCAGACGAACGTCGACTCGGCCAAAACGCGTGAATTTCAAGGCGTTTGACAACAGGTTGCTGACGATCTGCCGGACTCGAGTCGGGTCGCCCATGACCAATGCTGGAAACCGCGGGTCGATCAAACATGCCAGTTCAACACTGGGCGCCGCGTTTTGCGACAGCAGATTGGCCGTATCTTCTACCAATGCACCCAGGTCGAAAGGAATATTTTCCAGCTCTAGTTGACCTGCATCGAACTTAGACAGGTCAAGAATATCGTTGAGTAACTCCACCAATACCTTGCCCGAGTCATGGGCAATTGACAGTTGTTGGCGCTGCTCTGCATTAAGCGGACTGTCCAGTGACAGCGAAAGCATGCCCAGTAAACCGTTAAGCGGTGTGCGTATCTCATGGCTCATATTTGCCAGGAAAGCTGCGCGCGCATGCGCCATGTCTAAGGCTGTGCTGCGCGCCACGAGCAGCTCGTCGTTGGATAGGCTGAGACGACTGTTGGTGGCTTTGAGTTCGGTGGTGCGCGCAGAGACGATGTTTTCCAACTCATCCAAATGGTCGTTGAGTTGGTTTTCAGCAATCCGACGCCGAGCAAACTCACTGGCAACTGTTCTGAACTGCTGATTGGCGACCTGCACCAGCACCCCGATCTCGTCTTTCTCATGCTCAGGTGGACAGGGCAATGGCGGCTGGTCCAACCGGCGCGGGTCGCTTTCACTGAGTGCGCGTATTACTTCTACTAGCGGCTTGGTCAGGGTGATGTAGAACAGCAATAACAGAATGACGCTTAACAGCAAGCTGCGGGCAAAACCATTGACCAAGGTGATTTCGGCGCGCTGCAAGAAGTGGCCGCCAAAAGCGAAAGTGTCCACCGTCAGGTGCAGCGTACCCATGGGCTCAAGCGGCATGTGATCCAGATGCAGCGAGTCTTCGAATTCACGGCTTGCACCAAAAAGGAAATCGCTGACGATCCGGTAGCGGCTTTGAACCGGCGGGCGCTCGACGCTGGCGAGGGTTATGTTGTTATTGTCGCTTAACCGAACACCTACGACAGCAGGGGAGTGCAATAACCCGAGGGTTAACTCCTGAGCTAGTTCCGCGTCGATGTTGTAGGCGATCCGCGATGCCGGATTGTGACTGATTTCCAGCAAGGAACGAATTTCGCGATCGATCGATGCATCTTCGCTGGCATAATCGAGGGCGATTTGAACCATGCTAAGCAGGATTCCTAAAATGAAGCCGACCAATACTGTCAAACGCGCTTGCTTGAACGACAGGCGGTGGGTGAACGATATATCCATGGGCAGCGCCATTCCTCGTTTGCCATCGCGAAGTAGCATAGCTGATCGCGGCTTGCGTTTAATCAGTTTAATTAAGGAGACATTGTGGACTCTCGGTTAATAACATTTCTCGAGCGGGCCGACGCCGTTTTAGCTCGATTGGAGCCTATGTTGCCGGCCCTGCGTACGCCCGTAGACTGGACCCATAGTCTGGCTGCACGCTGGGTGCAGGAAGGTCGTTCTGGTTATTTAATGCCGCTGGCGGTAAGCCTTGACATGCGCTTATCCGATTTGATTGGTGTTGATCGCCAGCGCGATCAGCTCGCACGTAACACTCGCCAGTTCATCGACGGCTTGCCCGCCAACCATGCGTTGCTCTGGGGATCGCGCGGCACGGGAAAATCGTCGCTGGTGCGGGCACTGCTGGCTGAGAACCACAAAGATGGTCTGCGTCTGATTGAGATTGAGCGCGATCATTTGGGTGACTTGCCGCGTGTTGTAGAGCAATTGCAAACCTTGCCCCAGCGGTTTGTGCTGTTTTGCGATGACCTGTCGTTTGAAGCAGGGGAAAGTGATTATCGAGTATTAAAAAGTGTTTTGGACGGTTCGCTGGAGCAAGCACCCGACAACGTATTGCTGTATGCCACGTCCAATCGCCGTCATTTGGTCCCCGAAAAAGCCAGTGACAACGAGAACTGGAAGCAAGTAGATGGTGAGATTCACCCAAGCGAAGGTGTAGAAGACAAGATTGCCTTATCCGACCGGTTTGGCTTGTGGCTGTCGTTCTATCCGTTTACTCAAGAGCACTTCCTTAGTGTGGTCGAACACTGGATCAGTGAAGTGGCCTCGAAATCGGGTCTGGCGTGGCGGCGCGATGAAGAATTGGACATCGCTGCGGTGCGCTGGGCCACCGGCCGTGGCAATCGTAACGGCCGTTGCGCTTACCAGTTCGCGCGTTACTGGGTGGGTCTTAAATTGTTGGAGCAGCAAGCATGATTGATTTGCAAAGTAGCGGCGTCGGCCTCAACGGCTATACCTTGCTGACGGCACAGTTGGAATCATTGTTGGCAAACGAGCGTGATTTTATTGCCAATGCCGCACAGTTTTCGGCGTTCTTGTTCAGCCAGCTCGACGATTTAAATTGGGCTGGATTCTATCTCGCACGGGACGAAGAGTTAGTGCTAGGGCCATTTCAGGGTCAGATTGCTTGCGTACGAATCCCTTTTGGCCGCGGGGTATGCGGCACTGCGGCGGCCAGTCGGAACACTCAGCGGGTCAGGGATGTCAATGAATTTGACGGGCACATTGCCTGTGACAGCGCCTCCGCTAGCGAACTGGTGGTGCCATTAATCAAAGACGGCCGGTTGATTGGCGTGCTGGATCTGGATAGCCCGAATATCGGACGCTTCTCGGAGGTTGATCAGGCGGGGATTGAACAGTTGGTGGCAATATTTTTGAAGCTTACGACGTGCGAGTAAATCTGATGAGAGCAGGCACGCCCAAGCGTGTCTGCCGCACGTATTAATGCATCAGTCGTAGACGGCTTTCTTTTTCCATTCTGCGTTTGCATCGTCAGTCTTCAGGCCGTCGGTCAATTCGTTTTCCTCGCCTTCAACCGCCGCAGTCACGGCTAACACCATTGAATTGCAACGCGCCAAAAGCTTTTCCAGATAAATAAGCTGCTCATGATAAACCGCCGGCTCAGGCTGTTTGCGCAGATATTGCACGCCGCGCTCAAATGCCAATCGTGCTTGTCCCGGCTGTTCATGAGCCAAGGCGTGTTGCCCAAGGTTGTTAAAAAATTCGATATGAAGCACCACCATGATGTGGCGTATCTGTTTTATCCATTGCTTGGCTTCGTTGTTCGGCAAAAAACCGTCATGGGCGGCCCGAGTGACCTGACCATGTAATGCTTCCAATAGAAAGCGCACGTCCTTGGCTTTGGCTTCGGTTTGAATCGGACTAGGGGGATTATTGACCGGAATCTTGTCACCCAGGTTAATCAGCGCTGTCAGCTCGGCAATACGCTCCCGAATTGCGCTATTGCTTCTGTCAAGTGTAAGCAGCCGGGTGTTGACGTTGAGTTCCAGTCGCGTGAGCAGCAGCTTGAGATCCGGCGTCATTAACTGGCCTGGAAACGTTTCGGTAATCTCGCCGCAACGGCGTAATCGATCAGTAAGCTCTATCTTGAGGCGCGCACGCTCCAGCTTCTTGTTTTCGGCTACATGATTGAGAAAACCGATGGCAATCAGAATTGCAATGCCGGCAACAACCAGGAGGGTGATTATGAGTGGTGTCACCGTGGAAACCTCGTTCGGGTATTTGTCGGCTGAGTGTAGTGTTTAACCCAGTGGGCCGATAGTGCAATGCATGTCTGTCAAACTAACGGCGCTGATAAACAGGCGCCCGTTTGGTGACCAGCATACATAAACCATAGGGAAGTCATTGATTTAGATAAATTTATAGATGGGGGTTGACGACCTGCCCCCGCATCCATAGAATGCGCGCCACTTACAGCGTAAAGCACACAGCAAAGCGCAAATAAGTAGTGAATGTTGTACGCGTGTCCCCTTCGTCTAGTGGCCTAGGACACCGCCCTTTCACGGCGGTAACAGGGGTTCGAGTCCCCTAGGGGACGCCATTGCGGGAATAGCTCAGTTGGTAGAGCACGACCTTGCCAAGGTCGGGGTCGCGAGTTCGAGTCTCGTTTCCCGCTCCATTTTGAAGCAGACGTGTTCTAGGACAGGTCTGGTGAAACCAGAACGAGATCTTCGGATCACGTTTTGGACACTGGGACATACAGTGTATGTTCCGGGCAGCGTCCCCTTCGTCTAGTGGCCTAGGACACCGCCCTTTCACGGCGGTAACAGGGGTTCGAGTCCCCTAGGGGACGCCATTTGCGGGAATAGCTCAGTTGGTAGAGCACGACCTTGCCAAGGTCGGGGTCGCGAGTTCGAGTCTCGTTTCCCGCTCCATTTGTACAAAAAATGCCGCTCAATGAGCGGCGTTTTTGTGTGTGCGTTATTTGAGTTCTGGAAGCTGGGGTCGAGCGAAAAGCCTTCGGGTCGGAAAAAAGACTGGCGTCGTCGGCCTTGGCAGGTGCTTGATGGTCATCGAAATTCGAGGCCCGACTCAGGGCACTTTTTTATAGTTGAGCCAGACGGAGTCATTGATGGAGTTTCGTTTACTGGGCAAGACCGATCTGACGGTCAGCGCCATCGCGTTGGGCACCATGACCTGGGGCGAGCAAAACACGGCAGAAGAAGCCTTCGCACAAATTCGTCAGTCCAAGGACGCAGGGGTCAATTTTCTCGACACTGCGGAGATGTACCCGGTACCGCCGGGTGGCGAAACCTACGCCGAGACCGAACGCATTATTGGCCAATACTTCCAGAAGTACGGCGACCGTAATGATTGGATTCTGGCTAGCAAAGTCGCCGGCCCTGGTCGCATGGACCACATTCGCGACGGTAACCCACGGCTTGATCGGGTCAACATCATCGCTGCGGTTGAGGCCAGCCTCACGCGTTTGAACACTGATTATCTGGACCTGTACCAATTGCACTGGCCAGACCGAAAAACCAATTTTTTTGGTGTGCTGGGCTACACCCATGATGCGCATGATCAGCCTGTTGAGATCGAAGAAACCTTGTTGGTATTAGACGATTTAGTGAAAGCGGGCAAGATTCGCCATTTTGGTTTGTCTAACGAAACGCCATGGGGCACCCAGCGTTTCCTGCACATGGCGGAAAGTCGTCACCTGCCACGGGCGGTATCGATCCAGAACCCTTACAACTTGCTTAACCGCACCTTCGAAATCGGCCTGGCTGAAATCGCGATACGCGAGCAGATCGGTTTGCTGGCCTATTCGCCTTTGGCGTTTGGCGTGCTGGCGGGCAAGTACCTCAACGGCGCTCGCCCCGCGAAGGGTCGGTTGACGCTGTTTGATCGCTTCCAGCGCTACAACAATCCGCAGGTCGACATTGCCAGCGCGGCTTACGTGGGGCTGGCGCGTGAACACGGCCTGGACCCGGCACAAATGGCATTGGCCTACGTCACCAGCCGACCGTTCGTGACCAGTAACATCATCGGCGCCACCACTTCTGAGCAATTGACCAGCAACTTGGCCAGCGCCGACGTAACTCTGTCCCAAGACGTGCTGGCGGGTATCGAAGCCATCCACGCCCGGCAACCCAACCCGGCGCCGTAATCAACTGCAGCATGACCTTTCGCGCTAGGAGCGCTTCTGACTGCGTAGCGCCTCGGAATCTTCTAGATGACGAAAAACCCGTGGGTACCGTCGCGGGCCAGCTGATCGACCAGACCAAATTCCCAGTCCAGATAGGCTTGCATGGCTTTACGCGGCGCGTCGGTGCCTTCGTAGGGTCGGCGGTAGCGGTCAATGCGCGGCGAAGCCAAATGGCTTTCGCCCGCTTGCACGGGAAAACCGGAGGCGAACCAGGTGGCGTTGCCGCCCGTGAGCAGGAAGACCTGCTTGCCGGTTAACGCCTCGACCTGCGCCACGGCGAGCCGCGCCAGGCGACTGCTGCCGCACGTCAGCACGTAGCGTTGCGCGACGGGAATATTCTCCAGCGCTTGGTTCAGTTGCCCACGCAATACCCACCACGCGCCGGGAATGTGTTGTTTGACGTAG
Source organism: Pseudomonas sp. AB6 (assembly GCF_034314105.1). NCBI lineage: Bacteria > Pseudomonadati > Pseudomonadota > Gammaproteobacteria > Pseudomonadales > Pseudomonadaceae > Pseudomonas > Pseudomonas sp. AB6. The sequence goes on along the minus strand of NZ_JAVIWJ010000001.1, from coordinate 2,653,062 downwards.
CTGGCACTGGTGGTGAAATCCAGCACTGCCACGTCGCCTTGATCACGCCATTGGGCAAGGGTTTCGGCGCTGATTTCCTCGGCTTGGCGCGGCTCGGGAATGGGGGCCTCCCAATCACCTTTCTCACTGAAATCGTTAGGTTGTAAGTCGTCAACGACGAATACCTCCCAACCTAGCTGTGCCAACCAAGAGCCAGACATATTGGCCCGTACGCCGTCGTCGTCGATCAGTACCAGTCGAGCGCCACGCACGCTGGCATAGTGATCAGTTTCTTGCACCAGTTGGCCGCCTGGTGTTGAGCGCGAACCTGGCAGATGGCCTCGGGTAAATTCTTCCGGGGTACGAACGTCGAATAGGTAAGTACTCCGGGCGGGCTCGGTTTGCCAATGAGGTAAATCGGCTCGGGAGGCACGTTTGACCCCGGCCTTGTGTGCAACCTTCAGCGCATCAGCGTTGGCCAGCTCACGAGTGTCTTCGCTCACGGCGGAGAAACGTCGCGCTTGGCCGTGCTCCAGCGTTTGATTGGCCAGCAGCCAGCCAATGGTGCCATTGCGCAACGCCGAGACAATGTTCGGCAGCCCCGCATTCATCAGCGATTGGGTGCCGATAATGCTTCGAGTTCGACCGGCGCAATTGACGATGATTCGGGTGTTGGGGTCCGGCGCCAATTCGCGGGCGCGCAACACTAATTCAGCGCCCGGCACGCTGATGCTGCCGGGAATGCTCATGGTTTGGTATTCGTCATAGCGGCGAGCATCGAGCACCACTACATCAGCTTTGGCGGCGATCAGTGCGAGCACTTCTTCGGCGGCCAACGACGGCGTGTGGCGTTGGCTTTCTACCAGCTCGCCAAAAGCTTTACTAGGCACGTTGACGTCGATGAACAGTTCGCCGCCAGCGTCGCGCCAGCCCTGTAAACCGCCTTCCAGCAATCGCACGTCGTTGTAGCCAAGTTCGTGCAAGCGTTGCAGTGCCATTGCCGCCAAGCCTTCGCCGTTGTCGTACAGCGTTACGGCTGTATTGCGGCGGGGGATGCGCGAGAACACTTCAAGTTCAAGTTTCGACAGTGGAATGTTGGCAGCGAACAGTGGGTGACCCTGAGCGAACGGTGCTTCCTCGCGAACATCCACCAGCGCCAGTTCTTCACGGGCCAGCAGTGCGCGACGGATGTCGGCGAAGGATCGAGAGGGAAGGTTACTCATGGGTGTTGGCCTTCTTTAGACAGATCCCAAATATCAGGGAGAAACGTGGACTTAACCCGGCCGGCTATTATTCGCCGGCTAATGGATTTTGAGCAGGCATCTGCGGGTCAAGTTTCCTGAACTGCACGCCTAAGTGACAACCGGCTGGGGCAGCACTTGATAGGCAGAATTGAAAAGGGTGAGTTGGATGCAGTTGCCGCCTTGTTTCCAGCAGGCAAAATTTTCCCGGAAAAAATGTTGGCGAGTCCATTGGCTAGATGGAGTTGGTGATGGTTTGCTCCATAGCAGCGCTGCAAACTGCTGGACTGTTACTTTGCTGAAGCGCAACGTTCATTACGCTGACCGTTAGCGCCGCGTGATTCAAACATGTTCGCGAGGCGGCTTGCCAGCCAAGGATCTTAGCCAATAAATTCATGCTTATGGGAGTAAGCGTTGATTAGTGCTTACTGTCTTGTATCGACAGCGCCAGCAAAGCTTTCTCCTGATTCCAATCGAACGGTTCTTCGTTTTCTTCGGCTTCGTAGCGGCGCTCTTCCAATGCCTGATACAACTCGATTTCGTCGTCCGGCATGAAGTGCAGGCAGTCACCCGCGAAAAACCACAACAAATCGCGTGGGACCAAATGAGCGATTTGCGGGTAGCGCTGAATTACTTGGCAGAGCATTTCCTGTCCCAGGTATTGGCTCTCGACCGGATCGCGGGGCAGCAGCTCAACCAGCTCGTCGAAGCGCTCCATAAACAGCTCATGGCTTTCTTCGGGAACTTGCTCGGCCTCGCCAAGGGCGACCAGGATACTGCGCAGGTGTGTCAGCAGGTTCAGTTGGTGGGCGAGCGTAGCGTCAGCCATGGTGAAGTCCTCAAAAGCAAAAACGGGCGCGAGAGTATAAACCCTGCGCGCCCGCTGTCCGTAAAAACAAACGGCTAGTTCTAATCATCCGCCCAGCGTTAGCGCGTCTTGCCCTCGGCCAGCGTCAATGCCTCTTTGTCGAAGTCATCGACGTCGATCACCTTGCGCCGCGCGGCTTCGGCGGCCCGCAGTGTTTCGGCTTCCACCGGCTGCAACACGCCTGCATTCAGCGCGGCGTCGATCAACTGTTCGCCGGCCATCGGCTTGACCTGACCGCTTTTCAGCGCGTGGTGCAGCTTCTGTTGCAGCGGCCGGCTGGCGTTGAGCAAATCACATGCGTGCTGCAACGCACCGACCGGATCATCTGCCGATTGCGGGCGGTAGCAGCCGGCGAGCATGGCCTCCAGCGTCGGATCGCCCTTGGCGCGGCCCATGACTTCGGCGACTTGCGCATCGAGTCTGTCCGACGGCCCGGTATGCCGCCGACCGAACGGGAACACCAGCACGCGCAATACACGGCCGAGAATCAAACTTGGAAAATTGTTCAGCAGTTGATCCAGTGCCTGTTCAGATTTACCCAGGCTCTCTTCCATGGCCCAGCGAAACAGCGGGTTTAAATGCTCAGGTGAGTCCAGGTCGTGATAGCGTTTGAGCGCCGCAGATGCGAGATACATATGGCTAAGTACGTCACCGAGACGGGCGGACAGCCGTTCTTTACGTTTCAGTTCGCCTCCCAGCAACATCATGCTCAGGTCGGCGAGCATGGCGAAGGCGGCAGCTTGACGATTAAGCGCCCGGAAGTAACCTTGGCTCAGGCTATTGCCCGGCGCGGTTTCGAGATGACCGAAACCAAGATTGAGCACCAACGTGCTGGCGGCATTGCTTACCGCGAAACCGATGTGCTTCAACAGCAGGCCGTCGAATTCCATGAGCGCGCGGTCTTGGTCTTCGAGACCGGCCAATGCCATTTCTTTGAGCACGAACGGGTGGCAGCGAATTGCGCCTTGGCCGAAGATCATCAAGTTGCGCGAGAGAATATTCGCACCTTCAACCGTAATGAAGATCGGTGCCCCTTGCCAGTTACGGCCCAGGTAATTGTTCGGGCCCATGATGATGCCCTTGCCGCCGTGCACGTCCATGGCGTGGCCAATGCACTCTCGGCCGCGCTCGGTCAGGTGGTATTTCAAAATGGCCGACAACACCGAAGGTTTTTCCCCCAGATCGATGGCATTGGCCGTCAGCATCCGCGCACTGTCCATCAACCACGCGTTGCCGCCGATACGTGCCATAGCTTCTTGAATGCCTTCAAACGCTGAGAGCGGCACGTTGAACTGTTCACGAACCTGTGCGTACTGCCCGGTCACCAAACTGGTGAACTTGGCTGCGCCGGTGCCCACCGCAGGCAACGAGATCGAACGCCCGACAGACAGGCAGTTCATCAACATCATCCAGCCTTTGCCCAGCATCTCTTGGCCGCCGATGAGGAATTCCAGCGGAATAAAGACATTTTTCCCGGAGTTCGGGCCGTTCATGAACGCAGCACCCAGCGGCAAGTGACGGCGACCGATTTCAACACCCGGGGTGTCGGTGGGGATTAGCGCCAGGCTGATGCCTAAATCGTCTTCTTCGCCGAGCAGGTGTTGGGGGTCGAAGGCCTTGAATGCCAGCCCCAGCAGCGTCGCGATCGGGCCGAGGGTGATGTAACGTTTTTCCCAATTCAAGCGCAGGCCGATGACTTCTTCACCTTTCCATTGGCCTTTACAGATAATCCCGGTGTCTGGCATGGCGCCCGCATCGGAGCCGGCCAGTGGGCCAGTCAAGGCGAAGCAGGGGATATCGTCGCCTCGGGCCAGACGCGGCAAGTAATGGTTGCGTTGTTCGTCGGTGCCGTAATGCAGCAACAGTTCGGCGGGGCCGAGGGAGTTGGGCACCATGACGGTGGACGCCAGATCGCCGCTACGGGTCGCCAGCTTCATTGCCACTTGGGAGTGCGCGTAGGCCGAGAAGCCTTTTCCGCCGTACTCCTTGGGAATAATCAGCGCAAAAAAGCCGTGCTGTTTGATATGTGCCCAGGCTTCGGGAGGCAGGTCCAGCGCTTGCCCGATCTGCCAATCGCTGACCATCGCGCACAGTTCTTCGGTGGGGCCATCAATGAAAGCCTGTTCTTCTTCAGTGAATTGCACCTTGGGGTAAGCCAGTAGCTTTTCCCAGTCAGGCCGGCCACTGAACAACTCGCCGTCCCACCAGACGGTCCCGGCATCGATGGCATCGCGCTCGGTTTTCGACATCGGTGGCAGGACTTTCTTGAACCAGGAAAACAACGGCGCGGTGAAGTATTTGCGGCGTAGATCCGGCAGCACCAGGGGCAGCAAGACCGCCAGCCACAGCACCCAAAGGATTGCCATGAGCCAACCATGGGCATGGCTTGAAATGCCCACGGCCAGTAAGTACAGCGCCACGATACCCAGGGCGGGCAGCGGCGCGATACGTCGATGAGCGAGGTATGCGATGCCGACCACCAAAATCAGAATCCACAGCAGCAACATAAATAATTCTCCGTGATGACAGTCAAGAGCTTAGACGGCCTGAGGTGAAGCGGGCGTCAAACAGTGAGCGCATCGGTAGATGGAAAAACGTCGGCAAATAGGCCGGGGATTTCAGCGTCAAATCCGCTATCGATAATGACCCCTGGGCGCGGGTGGAGTTCGGCGCGGTACTTTCAAGGTTGGAGTCGGCAGTGGCTAAGCGTAGAGTGGCGCGCGACGTATTCACTACTTTTTTACCAGCGACCAGCAGGGGTAAAAGGCAATGCTAAAGGTTTGGGGCCGAAAGAACTCTTCCAACGTCCGTAAGGCGCTGTGGTGTGCGGAGGAAGTAGCGGTGCCGTATAAAGCCATTGATGCGGGCGGCGCGTTCGGTATCGTTGATGACCCTCAATTCCGGGCGATGAACCCCAATGGACGGATACCCGTTATTGAAGATGATGGCCTGGTGCTTTGGGAATCAAATGCCATCGTACGTTATCTGGTTGCGCGTTATGCGCCCGGCTCGGCGCTGTGTCCAGCAAGTCCGGCTGAGCGGGCCAGTGCGGACAAGTGGATGGATTGGACGTCTTCGTCGGTGGCTGAACCTTTTAAACCGGTTTTTTGGGGTGTATTGCGTACCCCTGCCGGACAACAGGACTGGACGAAAATCAACGCTGCCATCAAGGCCTGTGCAGAGATTCTGGAAGTGGCCGACGAGGCATTGGCTAAACAACCTTATCTCTCGGGTGAGGCATTCGGTATGGGCGACATTCCGTTAGGCAGCTTTATTTATGCCTGGTTCGAGATGCCGATTGAACGCCCGCCGCTGCCGCATCTCCAAGCCTGGTACGAGCGGTTGAAACAGCGTCCGGCGTACCGCAAGGCCGTCATGACCACGTTGAGTTAATAGTCACTATCAACACGCGGCGCTGTACTTGCACGGCGTTGCCAAGCAACATTGCCGGTACGCCGCAGTTGTAATCAATTGTGTTTGCCCTTACTTATTACTTCTCTTCCTTTCTTGGTGTGTAATCCAGTTATGAGTTCCGCTCTGTCCATCCGGCAGCTAACCAAAACCTACGGCAACGGTTTCAAGGCCTTGAACGGTATCGAACTGGATGTCGCCGAAGGTGACTTTTACGCTTTGCTCGGCCCCAATGGCGCCGGCAAATCCACGACTATCGGTATCATTTCTACTCTGGTGAACAAGACCAGCGGGACCGTGAATATCTTCGGTCATGACCTCGATCGCGACCCCGCTGCGTTGAAACGTTGCATCGGTGTGGTGCCGCAAGAATTCAACTTCAATCAGTTTGAGAAGACCTTCGACATCGTTGTGACCCAAGCCGGTTACTACGGAATTCCACCGAAAATCGCCAAGGAACGCGCCGAGCAGTACCTGACTCAGTTGGGCCTGTGGGACAAGCGCGATGTGCCGTCGCGTGCTTTGTCCGGCGGTATGAAGCGTCGTCTTATGATTGCTCGGGCGTTGATCCATGAGCCACGTCTATTGATTCTCGATGAACCAACTGCGGGCGTGGACATTGAACTGCGTCGCTCGATGTGGACCTTTCTGACAGAGCTGAACGAGAAAGGCATCACCATCATCCTCACTACACATTACTTGGAAGAGGCTGAGCACCTGTGCCGCAACATTGGCATCATCGATCACGGCACCATCGTTCAAAACATGGGCATGAAGCAGTTGTTGAACACGCTGCATGTGGAGACTTTTCTGCTTGACCTGAAGGACTCGCACCAGGCGGCGCCTACGTTGATCGGCTATCCGGCTAAGCTCGTCGACAGTCACACGCTGGAAGTGCAGGTGGATAAAACCATCGGCATTACCGCGTTGTTTGGCCAATTGGCTTTGAAGAACATCGAAGTGCTGAGCCTGCGCAACAAGACCAATCGCCTTGAGGAACTGTTCGTGTCCCTGGTAGAAAAAAATCTGGCGAAGGTGGCGGTATGAGTACTGAACCCCGTATCGAACATGTCTCCGAACTGCGTCCAAACCTGATTGCGCTTAACACCATCGTTTACCGTGAAGTGCGCCGATTCACCCGAATCTGGCCGCAAACGCTGCTTCCGCCAGCGATCACCATGGTTTTGTACTTCGTGATCTTCGGCAATTTGATCGGTAAGCAGATTGGCGGGATGGGTGGCTTCACCTACATGCAGTACATCGTGCCAGGGCTGATCATGATGTCGGTCATCACTAACTCCTATGGCAACGTGGTGTCGAGTTTCTTCGGCAGCAAGTTCCAGCGTTCTATTGAGGAGTTGATGGTCTCGCCGGTCTCACCCCATACAATTTTGATTGGTTTTACGTTGGGCGGAGTGTTGCGGGGCCTGATGGTGGGCGTCATCGTGACCATCTTGTCGATGTTCTTCACCGATCTGCAAGTTCATCACTGGGGCATTACTATCATTGTGGTGGTGCTGACGGCGACGATATTCTCGCTTCTAGGCTTCATTAACGCCGTTTTTGCACGCAATTTTGACGATATCTCGATTATCCCGACATTTGTCCTGACGCCGTTGACGTACTTGGGCGGGGTGTTTTACTCGATCAACTTGCTGCCGCCGTTCTGGCAGACCGTGTCCATGGCTAATCCGGTGCTGCATATGGTCAACGCCTTCCGCTATGGCATCCTTGGTGTGTCTGATATCCGTATCAGCGTGGCTATGAGCTTTATGGTCATCGCAACCATCGTGCTGTACTGGGGCTGCGTGCGGTTGTTAGTCAGTGGCCGTGGGATGCGGCAGTAGATAAAACCGCTTTCGCCAACAGGACGGTATCTACAGCGTGACTCTGTAGGGCCACCTTGTTGGCGATGCAGGCAACACAGCCCATCGGATCACCCCCGCTTCTCCTTCCTTTGTCTCCAGCGCCTACCCACCCACCAGCGCCAGTACATCTGCGTCAGTCCAAACCCCAGCGCGCCAAGCACCAAACCCGCCACCACCGATCCCAACAGAAACGGCTGCCACAATGTAGAGAGTTGTCCGCTGATCCAGTTCCAGGTCAATTCGTCCGGGAAATGGCGCGGGGGCAGTTGCATCAGCCACGATCCGATTTTGTACGTGCAATAAAACACCGGCGGCATGGTGATCGGGTTGGTTAGCCACACCAAGCTGACCCCGATAGGTAAGTTGCCGCGCACGACAATGGCCAATGCTGCGGCCAGCAGCATTTGAAACGGGATTGGCATTAACGCAGCGAAAAAACCTAGCCCCACGGCGCGGGATACAGAGTGCCGATTGAGGTGCCACAGGTTCGGATCGTGCAGGAAACGCCCAAAAAAGCGTAAGGATTTGTGTTCCCGAATGCGCGTCGGGTCCGGCAAGAAGCGTTTGATCAGGCGTCGCGGCATATGGTTTCCCGTCCCAATGTTGGGGGTCAGTATGCATAGATTCCGCTCACATCTAATTTAGACTTTGTGACAATTAATAAAGCAGCGCCTGGCTAAGTGGGCTAATTCAAAGGCCTGACTCTTAAAAGGCATAACTATGCGCACAGGAATGGTGGCGCTCGCGCTGGGACTTCTAGCTGTTCGTTTTTTACCGGTACTACCGCCGACGTGGTTGTTGTGCTTGATGCCGGTCATTGCGCTGACGCTGTTACCTTTTCGTACTTATCCACTGGCGTTTTTTCTGTTTGGTTTCAGTTGGGCGTGTATCTCTGCTCAGTCTGCACTCAATGATCGGTTACCCATTCACCTCGATGGCCAAACGTTATGGCTGCAAGGCAAGGTGGTGGGGCTGCCGCAGCAATCGGTCAGTGGCGTGGTGAGGTTTCAATTGAACGGGGCGCAATCACGGCGCAGTGAGTTGCCGCAACGCATGCGGCTGTCATGGTACGGCGGGCCGCCGGTGCGCAGCGGTGAATACTGGCGCTTGGCGGTTAAGCTCAAGCGTCCGGCGGGGTTGGTCAATCCTGATTCGTTCGACTATGAAGCCTGGCTTCTTACGCAGCGTATTGGCGCGACGGGCTCGGTAGCCGACGGTCAACGCATCGCCCCCGCGACTTCAGCTTGGCGCGATGCGCTGCGTCAGCGCGTACTGGCCGTCGATGCCCAGGGTCGAGAAGGGGGGCTAGCAGCCTTGGTATTAGGCGACGACTCCGGGTTGAGCACCGTCGATTGGCAAGTCTTACAAGACACCGGTACCGTCCATTTGCTGGTGATCTCGGGTCAGCATATCGGCTTGTTGGCCGGGTTAATCTACGCGCTGGTTGCCGGGTTGGCTCGTTGGGGATTGTGGCCGCGTCGTCTGCCCTGGCTGCCTTGGGCCTGTGGGTTGGCGTTTGCTGCAGCGCTCGGGTATGGCTTGCTCGCCGGTTTCGAGGTTCCGGTGCGCCGCGCCTGCACGATGATCGGTATGGTATTACTTTGGCGGTTGCGCTTTCGCCACTTGGGCGTGGGATGGCCGTTGCTGTTGTCGCTTAACGCAGTGTTGTTGTTCGAACCACTGGTCAGTCTGCAGCCAGGCTTTTGGTTGTCGTTTGCAGCCGTGGGGATATTGATTCTAGTGTTCAGCGGTCGTTTGGGCGCATGGAGCTGGTTGCAGAGTTGGACCCGCGCACAATGGCTGATCGCGATTGGATTGCTGCCAGTGTTATTGGCGTTGAACCTTCCGGTGAGCCTCAGTGGGCCTCTGGCCAATTTATTCGCGGTGCCATGGATCAGTGTCGTGGTGTTGCCGCTGGCATTGCTCGGCACGCTGTTGTTGCCGATACCTGCGATGGGTGAAGGCCTGTTGTGGCTGGCAGGCGGGCTGTTAGAGTGGCTGTTTCAAGGTCTGGCGCTGGTCAGCGGATGGTGGCCGGCCTGGACAAGCAGCGCCGTACCTTGGTGGGCGTGGTGGTTAAGCCTGTTGGGGGGCATTTTATTGTTGCTGCCCAGCGGCATGCCGCTACGTCTGTTGGGCTGGCCGTTGTTGCTGATGTGCGTGTTTCCTCCGCTAAAGGCGGTGCCGCACGGCGAGGTCGAGGTGTTGCAACTGGATGTAGGACAAGGGCTGGCGGTGTTACTACGCACGCGTGGACACACGCTGTTATTCGATGCAGGTCCACGCTTCGGGGATTTTGATATCGGCCAGCGGGTAGTGTTGCCCGCCATACGCAAGACCGGAGTTCGCCATCTGGACGTTATGCTACTTAGCCATGCCCACGCCGATCACACCGGCGGCGCCATGGCGGTCTACGAGGGTTTGCCCGTTGCTCGTGTGCTCAGCGGTGAAGCGAGCGAACTATCTGCGGCGTTGAATGCGCAATTTTGCGAAAGCGGTGCGCACTGGGAATGGGACGGCGTGCAGTTCACAACCTGGCGGTGGGAGGCGGCGACAGAAAGTAACCCCGCGTCCTGTGTGTTGATGGTTGACGCGAATGGCGAGCGCTTGCTGCTGACCGGCGATATCGATGCCGCCGCCGAGCGCGTGCTGATCGATAGCGATTTTGATCTTCGCGCGCGCTGGTTACAGGCACCCCACCACGGTAGCCGAAGCTCTTCCTCGATGGTATTTCTCAAGGCCGTCAAACCGGAGGGTGTGTTGATATCGAGGGGTCGCAATAACGCCTTTGGACATCCGCACCCTCGGGTCATGGCGCGTTTTGATGCGTTGTCGATACAGCCTTATGACAGTGCGGACCGTGGCGCCATTTATCTGCAATTGGGGCGATACAATCAGCCGCAGGCGGAACGCGGCCGGCGGCGTTTCTGGCGAGATTGAGCGGTGTGCTTACTCATCGCAGGGTTCGGTGTGCGGGCGGCCCTATGTTAGAGTGGCGCCACTTTTTCAGGGGGTCGCTACTGTGTGGGAACTGGTCAAATCAGGCGGTTGGATGATGCTGCCGATCATTCTGAGTTCCATCGTGGCTGTCGCGATCATTATCGAGCGGCTCTGGACCTTGCGTGCCAGCCGCATAACCCCGCCACACCTGCTTGGTCAAGTCTGGCGCTGGATCAAAGACAAGCAACTTAGCAAAGAAAAACTCCGGGAGCTGCGCGCTGACTCACCGCTGGGGGAAATTCTCGCGGCCGGTTTGGCCAACTCGCGCCACGGTCGCGAGATTATGAAAGAGTGCATCGAAGAGGCCGCTGCACGGGTCATTCATGACCTCGAACGCTATTTGAGCGCTTTGGGTACTATTGCGGCCATGGCGCCGTTGCTTGGTCTGCTGGGCACAGTGCTTGGGATGATCGATATATTTGGCTCGTTCATGAACTCAGGCATGACCACCAATGCTGCGATTCTCGCAGGCGGTATTTCCAAAGCATTGATCTGCACCGCTTCGGGCCTGATGGTCGGGATCCCGGCGATTTTCTTTCATCGTTTCCTGCAAAGCCGGGTCGACGAACTGGTTGTGGGCATGGAGCAGGAAGCGATCAAGTTGGTGGAGGTGGTGCAAGGCGACCGTGATGTCGATTTGGCTGAGGGCAAGAAAAAGTGAAATTTCGTCGCCGCCGGCCGCGGGAGAACATCGACATCAACCTGGTTTCATTGATAGATGTGGTGTTCATTCTGCTGTTGTTCTTTGTTGTGACGACCACTTTCACGCGGGAAACCCAATTACGGGTAGAACTGCCGCAAGCGGTGACCGGTACCCCGGAGGAGAACTCCGAACTCAAGCATCTGGACATTGCGATCAGTGCCGACGGCATTTATTCGTTGAATAACCAGCTACTGCCGAAAAATGATTTGCCGTCATTGATCGAAGCGCTACAAAAGGAATCGTCAGGCAACACCACGTTGCCGCTGTCGATCAGTGCCGACGGCAAAACCCCTCATCAAGCTGTGATCACGGCCATGGATGCGGCGGGCAAGCTGGGTTTCAGCCACCTGCGCATGACCACGGTCGAGGCGCCAACGGTGAACTGATGGCCCTGACCGATCGTTTACTCGACGCCTGGTACCACGGCCATCCTGCGCTCAGGTTGCTGCGCCCGCTGGAATGGCTTTATCGGCGGACGGTGAACGGCAAGCGTGCGCGATTCCTCGCCGGTGAGGGTGCCATTTACCGGGCACCGGTTCCGGTGCTGGTGGTGGGTAATATCACGGTGGGTGGCACCGGCAAAACGCCGATGATTCTCTGGATGATCGAACACTGTCGGCGTCGTGGTCTGCGCGTGGGGGTGGTCAGCCGGGGTTACGGAGCCAAACCGCCGAGTTTGCCGTGGCGCGTAACAGCCGATCAAAGCCCGCAAGAAGCCGGTGATGAACCCCTGCTGATCGTGCAGCGCAGCGGTGCACCTTTGATGATCGATCCTGATCGCGGCAGTGCGGTGCGCGCATTGCTCGCTTGCGAACCGCTTGACCTGATTTTATCCGACGACGGCTTGCAGCATTACCGCTTGGCCCGGGACCTGGAGTTGGTACTGATTGATGCGGCTCGCGGTTTGGGTAATCGACGCTGTCTTCCTGCCGGTCCGTTGCGTGAGCCCGTGGAGCGCCTTGATAGTATTGACGCGCTGCTTTACAACGGCGCCACCGACGACCGTAAAGACGGATTTGGCTTTGTGCTCAAGCCCACTACGCTGATCAATCTGCGCAGTGGCCAGCGGCAATCGTTGGACCATTTTCCTGCTGGGCAAGCGCTGCACGCAGTGGCTGGCATCGGCAACCCGCAACGTTTCTTCAACACCCTCGAAGGGCTACACTGGCGCCCGGTGCCTCACGCGTTTGCTGACCATGCGGTCTACAGCGCCAAAGCGTTGAGCTTTACGCCGGCACTGCCGCTGATCATGACCGAGAAGGATGCCGTGAAATGCCGGGCTTTCGCCGCCGATGATTGGTGGTACCTGGCGGTGGATGCCGAACCATCGGCAGCGTTCATTGACTGGTTCGACGCGCAATTGCAGCGCCTTTTACCCCCTTTGCCATAACTGCATCTCAGGACTTCTTATGGACACCAAATTGCTCGACATCCTCGCTTGCCCAATCTGCAAAGGACCGCTCAAGCTCAGCGCTGACAAAACCGAGCTGATCAGCAAAGGTGCTGGCCTGGCTTATCCGATTCGTGATGGCATTCCAGTAATGCTGGAAAGCGAAGCGCGGACCTTAACCACCGATGAGCGTTTGGAAAAATGACGGTTGTGTTCACTGTGGTCATCCCGGCACGTTACGGCTCGAGCCGTTTTCCCGGTAAACCATTAAAGCTGATTGCTGGCAAACCGATGATCCAGCACGTTTGGGAGCAGGCGTTAAAAAGTAGTGCCGATCACGTCGTGATTGCGACCGACGATACGCGCATCGTCGACGCTTGCCGGGTGTTCGGTGCCGAAGTTTTGCTGACCCGTGACGACCATAATTCTGGCACTGACCGATTGGCAGAAGTTGCCGCTCAATTAGGCTTGGCAGCCGATGCCATTGTGGTCAATGTGCAGGGCGATGAACCGATGATCCCGCCTGCAGTGATTGATCAGGTGGCGGCCAATCTGGCGGCACATCCAGAGGCGCGGATGTCGACCTTGGCTGAAGCCCTCAATGACATAGGAGCCTTGTTTAATCCCAACGTGGTCAAAGTCGTGGCTGATATCAACGGATTGGCACTGACCTTTAGTCGCGCACCCTTGCCGTGGGCGCGTGACGCCTTGGCCAATGACCGAGATCAGTTGCCAGCGGGCGTGCCTTATCGCAGACACATAGGAATCTACGCTTATCGTGCTGGCTTCTTGCACGATTTCGTCAGCTGGGGACCGTGCTGGCTGGAGGACACCGAAAATCTGGAGCAATTGCGTGCGTTATGGCATGGGGTGCGGATTCACGTTGCCGATGCACTTGAAGCGCCGCCAGCCGGTGTCGACACCGCTGAAGACCTTGAGCGCGTGCGCCGCTTGCTGGAGATCTGATGACGTTACAAGTGCGGGCCGGGGTTTCTCTCAAACCGTTCAATACCCTCGGTGTGGAGGTACACGCCAAGGTGTTTGCTGAAGCCCATGACGACGACGAAATTCGTCAGGCGCTGGCATATTCGGCTGAGCACGCGCTGCCACTTTTGGTGATCGGTGGCGGCAGTAATGTGCTGCTTACCGCAGATGTTCAGGCACTTGTTCTGCGCCTGGTCACTCGCGGAATTCGGATTCTCAGAGACGAGGGTGAGCGGGTCATTATTGAAGCCGAGGCCGGTGAAGGCTGGCATGCATTTGTAATGTCTACGCTTGAGCAAGGTTTGTCCGGTCTGGAAAACCTTAGCTTGATCCCTGGCACTGTCGGCGCTGCGCCGATGCAAAACATTGGTGCCTACGGGGTCGAAATTAAGGACGTTTTCCACAGCCTGACTGCGCTGGACCGACAGTCCGGCGAGTTGCGTGACTTCACCCTCAACGATTGCGCCTTCGCATACCGCGACAGCGTGTTCAAGCACAACCCGGATCGTTGGCTGATTTTGCGCGTGCGGTTCGTTCTTAGCCGTGCCGCACATTTGCACCTTGAGTACGGACCGGTGCGCCAGCGCCTTGACGAACACGGTATCAGCCAGCCGACCCCCAAGGATGTCAGCTTGGCAATTTGCGCGATTCGTCGTGAAAAACTTCCGGACCCCGCCGTGCTAGGTAATGCCGGCAGTTTCTTCAAAAATCCGTTGGTGGCGGCTTCGTTGGCCGCCGACTTGAAGCGCGAACATCCCGGGCTGGTCGGTTATCCACAGGCTGACGGTCAGGTGAAACTGGCGGCAGGCTGGTTGATCGAGGAGGCTGGGTGGAAGGGTTTTCGCGATGGCGACGCGGGTGTGCATCGCTTGCAATCGTTGGTGTTGGTCAACTATGGCGCTGCCACCGGCCTGCAGTTGCTGGACCTCGCGCAACGTATCCAAACTGACATTGCTCGGCGCTACAACGTAAAACTCGACATGGAGCCAAACCTTTATTGAGATTGGTCTGACTTTTTCGGTTTATTCTGCTGTCTCACGTGTTCGTATACCTTGCAATCAAAACAGGCGAACCTGTGATGGATAGCGTTGATTTGAATGTCTTGCGCAGTGTGCTTGACTGGCGCCGCGCCGGTCAGCGCGTGGTTTTATACAGCGTGGTACAAACCTGGGGCAGCGCCCCTCGGCCGCCTGGCGCGATGTTGGCGCTGCGCGAAGACGGCATGGTGATTGGTTCGGTATCCGGTGGTTGCATTGAGGACGACCTGATTTCGCGTTTGCAGGACGGTCGTCTGCAGGCCAGCGACGAGGTGCAACTGGTGACGTATGGCGTGACCCTTGAGGAAGCTGCGCGTTTCGGTTTGCCGTGCGGTGGCACCCTGCGCCTGACCCAAGAATGGGTCAGGGATGAGCAGTGGGTTGCTGATTTGCTGCAGCGTTGCGAAGACCACCAAATCGTGGCCCGAGAGCTGGATTTGAAGTCCGGTGCAGTGACTTTGCATCCAGCCAATCGGACCGATCAAGTCAGTTTTGATGGGCAAACGCTGCGCACTATTTATGGTCCACGTTGGCGATTACTACTGATCGGCGCCGGGCAGCTGTCGCGTTATGTGACTGAAATGGCTCATCTGTTGGATTTCGAAGTGTTGATCTGTGATCCGCGCAAAGAATTTGCTTACGGTTGGGAAGACCAAAAAGCGCGGTTCGTGCCTGGAATGCCAGACGACGCGGTGCTGACCATCGAAACCGATGAACGCACGGCCATCGTCGCGTTAACCCATGATCCGCGTCTGGACGACATGGCGCTGCTAACGGCGCTCAGTTCCAAGGCGTTTTATATCGGCGCCTTAGGGTCGCGGATCAACAGCCAGAAGCGTCGGAAAAATCTGGCGCAACTGGGTTTAAGTGCGCAGTCCATCCAGCGCTTGCACGGGCCGATTGGTCTGCATATTGGTAGCCACACCCCCGCAGAAATTGCACTGTCGCTAATGGCCGAGATCGTGACGATCAAAAACGGCATCGCGCTGAAGCAGAAAAAGCCGCTGATCGCCGAGATTGAGCATTGAGTGCGTCATTATGTGCGGTGGTACTTGCCGCAGGGCAGGGCAGCCGCTATCGGGCGATTGCGGGTGCCGATAAGGACAAGCTATTAGCGCCTTGCCTCGGACACGACGGGGTAGTGCGGCCGGTACTTGAACAGGTGCTGATTAATCTTCAGTTGGCGATGGGTGCTGAGGATAAGAGAGTGTTGCTGACCCGGCCTGATCGCCTTGAAGTCATTGAACTCGGGAGACGTTACGGCTGCGAGATTGAGTTGCTGGATTCCCCCGGAATGGGTGAAAGCATCGCCGCAGCCGTTTCGGCTTGGCCTGACCATCGTGGTTGGTTGGTGGTGTTGGGCGATATGCCGTTTATCCTGCCTGAAACCCTGACTCGGCTGATTGACTCCGTAGAAGATGGAATGATCAGTGTGCCCGTCAACGACAACGCGTTCGGCCATCCTGTGGCGTTCGGTAAACGGTTTTGCATGGCGTTAATGGCCTTGTCCGGAGAGCGGGGTGCCAAGTGTTTGTTTCAAGCTGGGCTAATGCGGGAAATAGCGGTTGATGATCCGGGGGTGCTTTGGGACGTCGATACGCCACCGGCGTTGGCGTTTAACCCCTAAATATCTGTAAGAGTACCCCGGCGTCTCCGGGACTGCGCTGTCGCGCAGCAAACGGGGCATGAGCTCACTTTCATCTCGGTGAGATTGAAACTGTTCGCGAAGCTGACGGGCTAAGCCTGATCCACGACAGCGTTAAAAAATGTCGAGAACAAGTTGGCTCCCACAGTATCTTTCTCGTCAAATTGTAGCCCACACCATTCTTCACCCCGCGTGCTGGATCATTACACGCACCTCGCCGGCAGGTGGCCGATCGGCGAAGACATGCCGTTCGCCACCAACTGCGTTACGGCCAATAGTGAGGCCAAGGACCAATTCGAGATGCCAATGGCCAACGTTAATTATCGTCACCCTGACGATTCGGCAAGCCGAATATATTCTGAATCTTTAACGGCCCAAAGAATCTGACCGTATAAGTGGAAACGAGTTATCACATTTAATCGAAGTCTGGGTGAGGACTTAGTTACCGCGAGCGCTTAAAAATGGAGTCAGTTAGCGAATAACCAAGGGCGTGCAGCCCGCTGTACGTCTTTCCAAACTAACGATCAAAGGTAAATTTTCATGAAAAAATTATCTGTATTCGTATTGTCCATGTGCGTGGGGTTGGGTGCTGTTGGCAGCGCCTCCGCGGCCGATACCACCATCGGCAATCCCATGAGCAAAAGCACCATGTCCAAGGACGTGATGAAGAAAAACAGCATCAGCCAAAACAGCGCTGCCCAAGACAATTTGAATGACGATCCAGCGAAACAAGCTGCCCCGACCAAAGACGACATGAACATGTCAAAAAAAGGTGCCATGAAAAAAGGCACCATGAGCAATGACAACATGTCTAAAGGCGCCATGAAGAAAGGCACCATGAGCAAGGACCCGGCCAAGGCCCCGATGTCGCAGTAACAGCTCTTTGCTTCACTCTTTGAACAAACCAGCTCTTACAGAGTTCATCCCTCTGTAGGAGCCAAATTTTTGGTGAGGTGGTAAACCTCCCGGGAACTGAGTCGTCTTGCAAAGTGTTGCGGGTTTGTTCTGCGGCGCGGCTGCAAGTGCATACCACAGTCGCCGACCTATCGCGTAAGGTCGAGAGGGCGTTGGGCAAGCCCGCTCGACCAAAAGCGATTTCTGGATAAGCGGTAGAGGTCGTTGAATTTCGCGCTCATGACATGCGCTAGCCGCCTTGCTGTCGGAAAACTTTTGTCAATGATTGTGGCGGAACCGGCGCCTGAATAGCATTTCGCAGTTATCACAGACCCATAGTCCTGCTGAGCACAGTGCTCAGGCCGGTAGAGGATAGAAAAATCGTCCAATTTTTTTGGGGTCACATTACACATTAGGTGGGCACCATCGCCTTTGCCTTCGGGATCAGGAGATATGTTGGCCGGACGGTTACGTTGACAGGACTTGTGCGTGGATTTTCGAGACATAAAAAAGCCCCCGTGTGCTTGCGCAAACGGGGGCGTTTCGTCAGCGGGGATTAAGCGAGCGGTTTAGGCTCTTTGCTTTCTTCCAATGCTTCTGGGTGATGCCGCACTACTTCTTCAGCTGAGCGAAGATTTTCATCAATCACCGGTGCTGGGGTTTCGGTGGAAGTGTGTTGGGTGCTTGCGAAATGCTGGGTCGGCTCGACTTCAGCAATTGGAGCGGGTTCAACAGTGGCAACAACCTGGGGAGCGTTGGCAGCTGCTTCTTCAGCTTCTTTCTGCAGGCGCGCGGCCTCAAGCTTGCGACGACGCACTTCACGAGGATCGTTCGGTGCGCGGCCTGTGCTGCTGGTCGTAACAGTCGGTGCCTCAATCGCTGTATCAACTGCTTGTGGCAGTTCGTTTTGCGCAGCAATTGCAACCGGAGCAGGCTGTTCAACCGGTACTTCTGCGACTACCGGGGTAGCAGGAGCTTGAGTCGGCACTTGCGCAGAGTCAGTGGCCGCAACCTCTTCGTGCGCCGCAGGCTTGTTGAATGCGGCAACTTGCTCGCCAATAGGCGTGCTGAACAGCTCGGATTGAGCGGCGACAGCGGGGTGTTGCACAGCAGCAACTTCTTCACGTGGCGTGTACTGGACTTCAACGTTTGGGGTTGCTTCGACGTGCGGTGCAGTTTGAGCCACTGGCGCTTCAACGACGGGGGCTTCAAACACTGGTTCCTGAGCGACTGGCGCCTCGACAACCTGTGCTTCTACCACTGGCGCTTTGTACGCTTCGACCGCAGCGGTGGCACGTTCAGCTTGGCGATGTGCATCGGCTTCGGCTGGCGCGCTGATCACGCTGCTGGCAACGGCGGCGGTAACGGCCAGACCGGCGGCTAGATCAGAGGTGCTTGGCTCTGCGTGGGTTTCGTCTTCCGACTCGGAGCCTTCCGACTCAGAACCTTCGATCACGTTACCGTTGGCATCACGTTGACGCTCGCGACGGTTGCTGCGACGACGTTGACCACGCGAACGACGACGAGGGCGATCGCCTTCGGCGCCATCCTGATTGTCATCCTGCAATTCTTCGTTGGTCAGTACTTCGTCTTCTTCGTCTTCAGCGACCGCTACGGCAGGCTGCTCAACGCGAGGTTGACGCTCTTCACGCGGTGCACGAGGCTCGCGCGGCTGGCGTTCTTCACGCGGTGCGCGCTCTGGACGTTCTTCGCTACGGGCTTCAGGGGCAGCAGGGGCGTCCAGTGCTTCACGCAATTCACGCACCGGGCGATCTTCGCGCGATTTGCGATCTTCACGCGGGGCACGTGGGGCGCGCTCTTCACGAGGCGCACGCGGGGCACGTTCTTCGCGAGGTGCGGCTGCAACTGCGACTTCTTCACGGGGTTCGCGCGGCGCACGATCCTCACGTGGAGCTCGTTCGGCACGCTCTTCACGCGGTTTTTCGTCACGGCGGCCGTTACGGCTGCGGCTCTGTTGGCGGCCGTTACGGCGCTCGTCGTTACGTGCGGCAGGGCGTTCAGCAGCTGGTTTTTCTACCACAACCGCCTTTGGCTCTTCTTTGACCGCAAACAGGCTGACCAAGGATTTCACCAAGCCTTTGAACAGGCTTGGCTCAGGCACGGCTAAAGACGGTGCAGCGGGGGCGGAGGCTTCGACTGGTACCGGCGCGTTGGCACGCGGCGGGGCGGTCTTGACGGCAGCTTCTTGACGAACCAGGGTGCGGGTGGCGGCAGCAGGTGGCGCAACTTCTTCCACTTCGGCAGCGGCCGCAGCAATTTCGTAACTGGACTGATTGGTGTGCGCTTCGGGGCTGTCATCACGCAGGCGCTGTACTTCGAAGTGCGGCGTTTCGAGATGGTCGTTAGGCAGAATGACAATACGAGCCCGGGTGCGGAGTTCGATCTTGGTGATCGAGTTACGCTTTTCGTTGAGCAGGAAAGCCGCAACCGGAATCGGCACTTGAGCGCGGACTTCTGCGGTACGGTCTTTCAGGGCTTCTTCTTCGATCAGGCGCAGGATGGCCAGCGATAGCGATTCCACGTCACGAATGATGCCGGTGCCGTTGCAGCGCGGGCAAACGATGCCGCTGCTTTCACCCAGCGATGGACGTAAGCGTTGACGGGACATTTCCAGTAGGCCAAAACGCGAGATGCGACCGACTTGGACGCGGGCACGGTCAGCTTCCAGGCTTTCGCGAACTTTCTCCTCCACTGCGCGCTGGTTTTTGGCGGGTGTCATGTCGATGAAGTCAATGACGATCAAGCCACCAATGTCACGCAGGCGCAGCTGGCGGGCAATTTCTTCAGCCGCTTCCAGGTTGGTTTGCAATGCGGTTTCTTCGATGTCGCTACCTTTGGTAGCGCGCGCCGAGTTGATGTCGATGGACACCAGTGCTTCGGTTGGATCGATAACGATGGAGCCGCCGGAAGGCAATTCAACCACACGCTGGAAAGCTGTTTCGATCTGGCTTTCGATCTGGAAACGGTTGAACAGCGGTACGCTGTCTTCGTAGAGCTTGATCTTGCTGGCGTACTGCGGCATCACCTGTCGGATAAACGTTAAAGCTTCTTCCTGGGCTTCAACGCTGTCGATTAGCACTTCGCCGATGTCCTGGCGCAAATAATCGCGGATGGCACGGATGATGACGTTGCTTTCCTGATAGATCAGGAACGGAGCGGAGCGATCAAGGGATGCTTCTTTAATAGCAGTCCACAGTTGCAGTAGGTAATCGAGGTCCCACTGCATCTCTTCGCTGCTGCGGCCAAGACCAGCAGTGCGCACGATCAGGCCCATGTCAGCCGGAGCGATCAAGCCGTTCAGTGCTTCACGCAGTTCGTTGCGCTCTTCGCCTTCGATGCGACGGGAAATACCGCCAGCACGCGGGTTATTTGGCATCAGCACCAAATAACGACCGGCCAGGCTGATGAACGTGGTCAGGGCTGCGCCCTTATTGCCACGCTCTTCTTTTTCGACCTGAACGATCACCTCCTGACCTTCGGTCAAGACGTCCTTGATGTTTACGCGGCCTTCAGGCGCTTTCTTGAAGTATTCACGGGAGATTTCTTTGAGGGGCAGGAAGCCATGGCGCTCAGAGCCGAAATCGACAAAGGCAGCCTCAAGGCTTGGTTCAATGCGAGTAATCCGGCCTTTATAGATATTGGCCTTCTTCTGCTCGCGCGCACCGGATTCGATGTCCAAATCATAGAGGCGTTGGCCATCTACCAGTGCGACGCGCAACTCTTCGGGTTGAGTTGCGTTAATTAGCATTCTTTTCATGTAGTACCGTCGGTTTCCGGGCTGCCGGAAACGGCGTTCGGCACACACGACTTCTCACGGTCGGTGTCAGGGTGCGTCAGGAGCGGTTGGCCACTCCAGTGTCTAGCGAGGTTCCAACCAAAGGGGTCGAAGTCGCGACGACGTATCCTGCTTGCTGTGGTGACAAAAGACACCCTGTCAGCAAAAGCTTTGTCAGGAGGAGGAATCAACCATCGGCAGTGGACGATATGAGCGTCTTAAATAAGGCCTAGTGCTACACAGTCCAATGGTTGTGCGTCTCCACCCCACACGTATCCCTGATAATTCGGGTGCTGCCGCGCGCAGAATCCGCAGCGGGTTGGCATTTACCGCAACCCTCGATAGGAAGGTCACGCGTCATGGCTTAAGGCGTTATTTCCGAAACTTTTGCTCGAATCGTCTGAAAGCGACTGCACTTTGTGAACCGGCCGTGGATATGGGCTCAGAAGGCGAGTGATAACCCTGCGATCTGGCTTGTTTCGGGCCTCATGTCACCTGCGCTTGTTACGTTTTCAGACCTTCGTTATCCAGCGAAAGCCCCGTCGGACGGCCTTGCGTCCTTTGAATTGCGATGGTCAGGGCCGGTGGTTACACCGTTAGTCCGCTGTCCGGGCCGCTTTTGGCGGCGTTCGCGACTATAGCAGTAATCATTAAGTGCTTCAAATCCATAAAAAATTGTTATGATTTGCGGCATGACAAATATTGCCCCTCCAACCTCCGGCGTCCAGCTGGTTGAGGTTGCGCCGGAACTTGCCGGTCAACGCATCGATAACTTTCTCTTCACCTACCTCAAGGGTGTGCCTAAGACCTTGATTTATCGCATTTTGCGTAAGGGTGAAGTGCGGGTGAACAAAGGTCGAATCAAACCTGAGTATAAGCTCAAGGGGGGCGATATCATTCGCGTTCCGCCGTTGCGCCTGCCTGAGCGCGATGAGCCTGTTCCGCTGGCACAAGGCCTTTTACAGCGTCTGGAAGCGGCCATCGTTTATGAGGATAAGGCGCTGATCGTGCTGAACAAGCCTGCGGGTATTGCAGTGCATGGCGGTAGTGGTCTGAATTACGGTGTGATCGAAGCCTTTCGTCAGATGCGTCCGGATGCAAAGGAGCTGGAGTTGGTGCACCGCTTGGATCGCGATACTTCGGGTCTGTTGATGATCGCCAAAAAACGTAGCATGTTGCGGCATTTGCACGAGCAACTGCGCGGTGACGGCGTTGATAAGCGCTACATGGCGCTGGTTCGCGGTAATTGGGCCGCGGCGCAAAAGCGCGTCAACGCCCCGTTGCTCAAGAGTAACTTGCGCTCCGGCGAGCGTATGGTTGAAGTCAACGAAGAGGGCAAGGAAGCACTGACGATTTTTAAGGTCCTGCGTCGCTTCGGTGACTTTGCCACCATGATTGAGGCCAAGCCTGTTACCGGTCGTACCCACCAGATTCGCGTCCACACCCTGCACGCGGGCCATTGCATCGCCGGCGACACCAAGTATGGCGATGAAGATTTCAGTCGGGAAATTCGGGATTTGGGCGGCAAACGCTTGTTCCTGCATGCCTACATGCTGACGGTGCCATTGCCGGACGGTGGCGAATTAAAACTTCAAGCGCCTGTTGATGAAATGTGGGCCAAGACCGTGGAGCGATTGAGTGCGCCCTGACTATAAACTACTGATTTTTGACTGGGATGGCACCCTTGCCGATTCCATCGGTCGTATCGTCGAGGCTATGCAAGTCGCAGCCGGTCGGTGTGATGTGCCGGTGCGTGATGACTTCGCGATCAAGGGCATCATTGGGCTGGGTTTGCCTGAGGCGATTCGTACGCTGTACCCGGATATAAGCTCGGATCAGATGTTGAATTTTCGTGGGCATTACGCCGACAGTTACTTGGCGCTTGAGGCCGAGCCATCGCCCTTGTTCGCTGATGTGGTGGATTCGCTGGCAGCATTTCGCGCCCAAGGCTATCAAATGGCCGTTGCGACGGGGAAATCCCGTCGTGGTCTGGATCGGGTCTTGAAAGCTCATGGGTGGCAGGATTATTTTGAGATCACGCGTGCCGCCGACGAATCCGCCAGCAAGCCGGATCCGCTTATGTTGCGCGAGATTCTTGAGCATTGCGGCGTCGCGTCCGATGAGGCGCTCATGGTGGGGGATTCGTCCTTCGATTTGTTGATGGCGCATAGCGCGGGTATGGATTCAGTTGCAGTGGGTTACGGAGCGCAGTCGCTGGCTTCACTACTTGAGTTCAAGCCACGTTTGGCCATCGAACGTTTTTCTGAATTGCGCAGTTGGTTAAGTGCTCCTGGCAGCGATTCTTTTTAAGGTAATTAATACATGTCAGACGAATGGAAAAGCGACAGCGCTGAAACTCCGGGCGTAAAGGGTGACGACAGAAGTTGGAGGCTACTGGAAAAAACCTTGCTCGCAGGCGTGCAGGAGCAGCGTCGTTCGCGGCGCTGGGGCATTTTTTTCAAGCTGCTGACATTTGCTTACCTGATAGGCGCGCTGGTGGTGTTTACACCTTTAATGGATTTCGGCAAAGGCGGATCGCGGGGCGACCCTCACACTGCATTGATTGAAGTGCGGGGTATGATTGCTGACAAAGAGGCTGCGAGCGCCGATAACATTGTCGGTGCGTTGCGTTCGGCATTCGACGA
This sequence comes from Pseudomonas sp. AB6, assembly GCF_034314105.1. Lineage (NCBI taxonomy): Bacteria > Pseudomonadati > Pseudomonadota > Gammaproteobacteria > Pseudomonadales > Pseudomonadaceae > Pseudomonas > Pseudomonas sp. AB6. The sequence goes on along the minus strand of NZ_JAVIWJ010000001.1, from coordinate 2,629,601 downwards.
CTCCAAAACCAAGGGTGTGATCCTGCGCATTAACAGTCCGGGTGGCAGCCCGGTCCAGGCGGGTTACATCTACGACGAGATTCGTCGCCTGCGTGCCGAGAAACCTGATATCAAGGTGTATGCGGTGATCAGTGATCTCGGGGCCTCTGGGGCTTATTACATCGCCAGTGCCGCAGACCAAATCTATGCCGATAAGGCCAGTTTAGTGGGTTCGATTGGCGTGACGGCTGCCGGTTTCGGATTTGTCGGGATCATGGATAAGTTGGGCGTTGACCGTCGGACTTACACCTCGGGTGAGCACAAGGCATTTCTTGATCCGTTCCAGCCTCCGAAGGCCGACGAGACATTGTTCTGGCAAGGCGTACTGGATACGACGCACCGTCAGTTCATCGCCAGCGTCAAACAAGGGCGCGGCGATCGTCTGAAAGACAAAGAGCACCCGGAATTGTTTTCTGGATTGGTCTGGACCGGCGAGCAAGCACTGCCGTTGGGTCTGATTGATGGCCTGGGCAATGCCAGTTACGTCGCTCGTGAAGTGATCGGCGCGAAGGACATTGTCGACTACACCGTCGAAGATTCACCGTTTGATCGGTTCTCGAAGAAGCTAGGTGTCAGCATGGCCAATCAATTGGCGATGTGGATGGGCTTCCAGGGGCCGTCGCTGCGCTAATTGAAGCCCGACCTTATGGTCGGGTTTTCTACTTCTGTAGGAGACACTCCTACAGAATGCTTACCCCTTCAATCAGCAGCATGTCGACCAAGCGAATCAGTGGCAGGCCGATCAGGCTAGTGGCGTCGCTGCCTTCGGTGCTCTGAAACAAGCCTACCCCTAACCCCTCGGCTTTGAAGCTGCCTGCGCAGTCGTAGGGTTGTTCGGCGTACAGGTAGCGTTCGAGGCTGGGTTGATCCAGCTTGCGCATGTGGACGGTAAACGCCACGCAGTCGACCTGGCAGTGTCCGGTAAGGCTGTTCAGCAGCGCCAAGCCAGTCAGGAAGGTCACGCTGTTGCCGTTCGCCGCTGATAATTGCTCCAGCGCTCGCTCGAAGGTGTGGGGCTTGCCGAGGACGTTCCCATTGAGCACTGCCACTTGGTCCGAACCGATAATTAAATGATCGGGGTGGCTGCCCGCCAAGGCTTGAGCTTTCTCGCGGGCCAGGCGCTGGACCAGATCAATGGCGGGTTCGCCAGCGTGCCGGCTTTCGTCGATGTCTGGCGAGCTGCAGGTGAACGGAAGCCGCAGGCGGGTGAGTAGTTCGCGGCGGTAGGGTGAGCTGGAGGCAAGTAGCAGGGGGAGCATTAAGTTCTCCTTGAGTGAAAGTTGATTGTAATCAGCGACTACGGATACGCACAGCGTTGAATTTCCTTTGACAGAGGGGTGCCTCATCCCTAGAATGCTGCGCCTATGTTGAATGACCCGATTCCACCTCACGTTGACCCGCGCAAATTAGCTGATCGTGGCACTACTCTTCAGGGAGAAGTACCGCTGGCTGATTTGGAGAGGCTCTGCGACCCGCTTTCCGATACCCTCGGTACGGTGCAGGCGAAGTTCGTTTTTGAGCGCGACGAGCGTAGATCTGTGGTAATTCACAGTTCAATCGACGTCGAAGTCAAAATGGTTTGCCAGCGTTGTCTTGAGCTGGTCACCCTGCCGATCCACAGTGAGTGCAGTTACGCTGTGGTGAAAGAGGGTGCGAATACCCAGTCGTTACCGAAAGGTTATGACGTGCTGGAACTGGGCGAAGATCCATTGGATCTGCTGGCATTGATCGAGGAAGAGCTTTTGCTTGCCTTGCCCATTGTGCCTGCTCATGATCCGCAAGAATGCCAGCAGCCGGCGGACAATCAAGTGTCCGAGTCGAGCGAGGACGAGGTAACGCGGTCCAACCCGTTCAGTGTATTGGCGCAGTTAAAGCGTGACCCAAACGTTTAGGAGTTAATTAATTATGGCTGTTCAGCAGAACAAAAAATCCCGCTCTGCCCGTGACATGCGTCGTTCGCACGACGCCCTTACGGCTAGCACTCTGTCTGTAGAAAAAACCACGGGTGAAATTCACCTGCGTCACCACGTATCGCCAGAAGGCGTATACCGTGGTCGCAAAGTGATCGATAAAGGCGCTGACGAGTAATTACTTGTCCGCTTCGATCATCGCGATTGACGCAATGGGTGGGGACTTCGGTCCCCGCAACATTGTGCAGGCCTGCATTGCTTGTTTGGTCGCAACACCCTCGCTGCACCTGATCCTCGTCGGTCAAGCCCCCCTTATTGAAGAATTGATTGCCCGCCATTCCGGTGTGGATCGCTCACGTCTGCGTGTTTTAAACGCTACTGAAGTGATCTCCATGGACGAACGTCCCTCTCAGGCGTTGCGCGGTAAACCCGACTCTTCAATGCGCGTTGCACTTGGATTGCTTGCCAGTGGTCAGGTCCATGCGTGTGTCAGTGCAGGAAACACGGGGGCGCTAATGGCGTTGTCGCGTTTCGTGCTCAAGACGTTGCCGGGTATTGATCGGCCGGCTATGGTCGCAGCTATTCCAACCCAGCGGGGCTATTGCCAGCTACTGGATTTGGGGGCAAACGTTGATTGCAGTGCTGAGAATCTTCATCAATTTGCAGTGATGGGGTCAGTTGCAGCTGAGGCTTTGGGTGTCACGCGGCCCAGGGTAGCTCTACTCAATATCGGTACAGAGGACATCAAAGGCAATCAGCAGGTCAAACTGGCAGCGAGTTTGTTGCATGCGTCACCGGGGTTGAATTACGTCGGTTTTGTCGAAGGCGATGGCGTCTATCGGGGCGAGGCGGATGTCGTGGTATGTGACGGTTTTGTCGGCAATATTCTGCTCAAGTCAAGCGAAGGCTTGGCGACGATGATAGGTGCGCGTATTGAAGCATTGTTCACGCAGAACGTGTTCACCAAAGTAGTGGGTGCTATGGCGCTGCCAATGCTCAAGCGATTACGGGCTGATCTTGCGCCCGCTCGCCATAACGGGGCCAGTTTTCTGGGCTTGCATGGGATAGTCGTCAAAAGTCATGGATCTGCGAGCGTGCAAGGCTTTCAAAGCGCTATTCAGCGGGCATTGATCGAAATTCAGGAAGATCTTCCTCAACGGTTAAGTGGGCGTCTAGAGGAGCTGCTCTAGACTGCTGTGTGTCACGCTCCTTGATGGCGATGTGACGCTTGCGACAGGTTATTCATCCAATTGTCCATCAATGTAGCCAAGCGTTAGTGTGCCTGGTCGATCAGGTGCATATTTTTCGACGACATATTATTAGGGGCTTGTTTAATGTCTGCATCCCTCGCGTTCGTTTTTCCGGGTCAAGGCTCGCAGTCCCTCGGCATGTTGGCCGAGTTGGGCGCGCATTACCCACTGATTCTGGACACATTTGCTGAAGCTTCCGTAGCGCTGGGCTACGACCTTTGGGCGTTGACTCAGCAAGGCCCCGAGGCGCAACTCAATCAAACAGATAAGACGCAGCCGGCAATCCTGACCGCCTCCGTGGCGCTTTGGCGCCTGTGGCTGGCTGAAAATGGCGCTCGCCCTGTGTTTGTCGCGGGGCATAGCCTCGGTGAGTACAGCGCATTGGTAGCGGCTGGCAGCTTGAGCCTGAGTGATGCAGTCAAGTTGGTGCAGCGTCGGGGCCAGCTGATGCAGGAAGCCGTGCCAGCTGGACAAGGCGGTATGGCGGCAATTTTGGGTCTGGCGGATGCGGATGTCTTGGCGGCGTGCGCCGAGTCGGCTCAAGGTGATGTGGTCAGTGCGGTGAACTTCAACTCGCCGGGCCAAGTGGTGATCGCAGGTTCTGCTGCCGCTGTTGAGCGGGCCATGGAGGCTTGCAAGGCCCGTGGCGCCAAGCGCGCGATGCCGTTGCCGGTGAGCGTGCCGTCGCACTGCGAACTGATGCGCCCGGCTGCAGAGCGCTTTGCTGAATCCATCGAAGCGATTGCCTGGCAGACGCCTCAGATCCAACTGGTGCAAAATGTCAGCGCGTCGCCTGCGATTGATCTTGCTACCCTGAAACACAATTTGCTTGAGCAGCTATACAGGCCAGTGCGCTGGGTCGAGTCCATTCAGAGCTTGGCAGCCAGCGGTGTTACCCAGTTGGTCGAATGTGGTCCCGGGAAAGTACTTGCGGGTCTGAACAAACGCTGCGCCGAAGGCGTAACGACTTACAACCTCAATACCCCAGATGCCTTCGCTGCCACTCGCGCGGCATTGGCCTGATTAGGAGAGCTTGCATGAGCCTGCAAGGTAAAGTTGCACTGGTTACCGGTGCGAGTCGTGGTATAGGACAAGCTATCGCCCTTGAATTGGGACGCAACGGAGCGACTGTAGTTGGAACCGCAACGTCTGAATCCGGCGCGGAGCGCATCAGCGCAACCTTCAAGGAAAACGGGATCGAAGGCTTTGGGCTGATGCTGGATGTGTGTAATGCCCAATCTGTAACCGCAACCCTGGCGTTGATCCAGGAACGTGTTGGCGCACCGTTGATCCTTGTCAATAACGCGGGTATCACCCGTGACAATCTGGTAATGCGGATGAAAGATGACGAGTGGCATGACGTTGTCGACACGAATCTGAATAGCCTGTTTCGGCTATCCAAGGGTGTTTTGCGCGGCATGACTAAGGCCCGTTGGGGTCGAATCATCAGTATTGGTTCAGTTGTGGGTGCCATGGGCAACGCAGGCCAAGTAAACTACGCGGCCGCGAAAGCCGGGTTGGAAGGTTTTAGTCGGGCACTGGCGCGCGAAGTCGGCTCCCGTGCAGTGACTGTGAATTCGGTTGCACCCGGTTTTATCGATACTGATATGACCCGCGAGTTGCCAGAAACGCAGCGCGAATTGTTGATCAACCAAATTCCTTTAGGGCGTTTGGGGCAGGCCCAAGAGATTGCGCACGTGGTCGCTTTTCTCGCATCTGAAGGTGCAGGCTACGTTACTGGGGCTACAATCCCGGTAAACGGTGGCATGTACATGAGCTAAATGTGACGGATCGCTTTAAAAAAATGTCATACGAGCGGTCTAAAATCCGTTATAAAGCTGCAATCTATTAATAGGCGGAAGGCGGGTGTGGTTCGAGAGGTTTCGCATTGAGCTTGAAATGCGCAAAACCTCTTCTTACACTTACCCACCGGCCAGCTGCCTGAATTTGTCCACTAGGAGTTAAAACAAGGTATGAGCACCATCGAAGAACGCGTCAAGAAAATCGTTGTTGAGCAACTGGGCGTCAAAGAAGACGAAGTGAAAAACACTTCATCTTTCGTAGACGACTTGGGTGCTGACTCCCTTGATACCGTGGAGCTGGTAATGGCTTTGGAAGAAGAGTTCGAGACCGAAATCCCTGACGAAGATGCCGAAAAAATTACCACCGTTCAAGCTGCTATCGATTACGTCAACAAGCACCAAGCGTAATAGTTTTAATTTGCGTTGTTGACTGGAAAAACCGCACTGCCATTGCTGGCGTGCGGTTTTTTCTTTAAAAATCGATCAAAAGTGTCGTCATTAGAAGAAAGGAGAGTGCTGTGTCGCGTAGACGCGTCGTAGTCACCGGTATGGGTATGCTGTCGCCATTGGGCACCGATGTGCCGAGCAGTTGGCAAGGCATTTTGGCTGGCCGTAGTGGCATTGGCCTGATCGAGCATACGGACCTTTCAGCCTTCACCACTCGTTTTGGCGGTTCGGTTAAGGATTTTAAAGTCGAGGAGTACCTCGCGGCCAAAGAGGCCCGCCGTCTCGATTTGTTCATTCAGTACGGGCTGGCTGCCAGCTTCCAGGCCGTGCGCAATTCCGGCCTTGAAGTTACTGATGAAAACCGCGACCGAATTGGCGTTGCCATGGGCGCTGGTATCGGTGGCCTGACCAATATCGAGAACAACAGCCGTTCGTTGCACGAGCAAGGCCCGGGGAAAATTTCTCCGTTTTTTGTGCCTGGCTCAATCATCAATATGATTTCTGGTTTCCTGTCGATCCACCTCGGTGCGCAGGGCCCCAACTATGCCATCGCCACGGCGTGTACCACAGGTACGCACTGCATCGGCATGGCGGCGCGCAATATCGTCTACGGTGAAGCCGACGTGATGATTGCCGGTGGCGCCGAAATGGCCGCCTGCGGTTTAGGTATGGGTGGTTTCGGCGCGTCTCGGGCTCTGTCCACGCGCAATGACGATCCTGCTCGCGCCAGCCGTCCCTGGGACAAGGGCCGTGACGGTTTCGTCCTGTCCGACGGTGCGGGTGCATTGGTACTCGAAGAGCTTGAGCACGCCAAAGCGCGGGGCGCAACAATTTATGCTGAGCTGATCGGTTTCGGCATGAGCGGCGACGCTTATCACATGACCTCACCACCGGAAGACGGGGCGGGTGCGGCACGTTGTATTGCTAATGCACTGCGTGATGCCAAGCTCAACGTTGATGAGGTGCAGTACATCAACGCCCATGGCACCTCGACTCTGGCGGGCGATCTGGCAGAAGCGTCGGCGATCAAAACAGTATTTGGAGACCATGCCTACAAACTGGCGGTCAGTTCTACCAAGTCGATGACGGGTCACTTGCTCGGCGCAGCAGGCGCCGTCGAGGCTATCTTCAGTATTTTAGCGATCAATGATCAGGTTGCACCGCCGACCATCAATCTCGATCAGCCAGACGAAGGCTGTGACCTGGATTTCGTGCCGCATGAGGCCAAGCCGATGCCAATCGACGTTGCGGTGTCCAATTCCTTTGGTTTTGGCGGCACTAACGGTTCGTTGGTCTTTCGCCGGTTCGCTGATTGATGTTGAGCTGGATCGACGGTCGGCCGGCAGACGCTCTGTCCATTACGGATCGAGGTTTGGCTTATGGTGATGGGTTATTTGAAACCATCGCCGTCAAGGCGGGACGGCCGTTATTGATCGAACGTCATCTGGCGCGATTGAAGCTGGGCTGCGACCGTTTGAAAATCGCTGCCGATCAAGCATTGATTCGCAGTGAGTTGCTGGCGTTTGCCGCTCAGTTGGGCCGCGGCGTCATGAAACTGATTGTCACCCGTGGCGATAGTCTGCGTGGTTATGCGCCCGCGCCCCTTGCTCGTCCGCGACGTATTATTCAGGGCTATCCTCCTTCGCCTTATCCTGCGGCTCATGCCGACCAGGGGGTGAGCCTGTTTGCCTGCGTCACCCGCCTGTCCGAGCAGCCGCTGTTGGCGGGGCTTAAGCACCTCAATCGACTGGAGCAAGTCCTCGCCCGCAGTGAATGGCACGACAGCGCCTTTGCCGAAGGGCTGATGTATGACACCTCGGGACGCCTCATTGAGGGTGTCTACAGCAACCTGTTTTTGATCGCTGACGACGTTCTGGTCACGGCCGATCTAAGTCGTTGCGGTGTGGCAGGAGTAATGCGCGCCGAGCTATTGGCGCAAGCACAAACCTTGGGCATCGTCACCGAGGTCCGCGACATAGGTATTCACGACCTGGAACAGGCAGACGAGGTTTTTGTGTGCAACAGCGTTTACGGCGTATGGCCCGTACGGGAGTTTGCGCAGCTGAACTGGCCGGTTGGTCCACTCACCCGTAAACTGCAGGGCATCGCCCGCGCGCTCTTGGATGTTTGATCAGTGATTCGTAAATTGTTGGTGGTGTTTGAAGGGGGCCTGCTTCTTGCGGGTTTACTCCTGGGGTTTTTTGCCTGGGAGCAGAATGTTGCCCTCAAGCAACCCTTGAATGTCACTCAGGAACAACTGCTGGACGTCACGGCAGGCTCCACGCCTACCGGAGTGCTCAATCGCCTGGAAACTGACGGCGTGATCAAGGATGCGTTTTGGTTACGCCTTTATTGGCGCTTTAACCTAGCCGGCCAGTCGTTCCACACCGGTGAATATCGTATGACGCCCGGCATGGATGCACGGGGGCTTCTAGACCTGTGGGCGCGCGGCGAAGTGGTGCAATACAGCCTGACCCTGGTCGAGGGTTGGAATTTTCGTCAGGTTCGGTCTGCACTGGCAAAACAGGTCAAGCTTGAGCAAGCGCTGGCGGGGCTGAGCGACAGTGAGTTGATGAGCAAGCTCGGGCACCCCAATGTGTTTCCCGAAGGTCGTTTCTTTCCAGACACCTATCGGTACGTGCTTGGGATGAGCGATCTGGACATGCTCAAGCAGGCGTACAACCGTCTGGACGAGGTGCTGGCCGACGAATGGGCCAGGCGCGCCGCAGATGTGCCCTACGTCGATCCGTATCAGGCCTTGATCATGGCGTCATTGGTTGAGAAAGAAACCGGCGTTCCTCAAGAACGCGGAAAAATCGCCGGTGTATTTGTCCGCCGTCTGCATATAGGCATGTTGTTGCAGACTGATCCTACGGTGATTTATGGCCTCGGCGAGCGCTACACCGGCAAGCTGACTCGTGCGTACTTGAAGGAACCAACACCGTACAACACGTATGTTATTTCCGGGTTACCACCCACGCCAATTTCGTTAGTGGGGCGTGAAGCGATCCACGCTGCGCTTAATCCGGTGGCTGGCAGCAGCCTCTATTTCGTGGCACGAGGCGACGGCAGCCACGTGTTCTCGGATGATCTGGAATCGCATAACAGCGCGGTCCGTGAGTTTCAGCTCAAAAGGCGAGCAGATTACCGCTCCAGTCCAGCCCCCGTTGTTGCTCCCGCTATCACGCCGACCATGGAATCCAGGCTTGAGCCTGCACCTGAACTAAAGCCCGAGGCTGATGCCAAGCCCGAAGCCAACTCCGAGCCCAGGCCTCAACCCGACGACGCCGCTCCGATTGCCGTACCGGTCGAAAAAGACGAGCAAAAGCCACAATGAACATGATGAAGGACTGCCTGTGACTGGCCTGTTTATTACCTTGGAAGGTCCCGAAGGCGCGGGCAAAAGTACCAATCGTGAATACCTCGCCCAGTGTCTGCGTGCGCAAGGTGTCGATGTTGTGCTGACCCGCGAACCGGGTGGCACGCCGTTGGCAGAGCGAATACGCGAGCTGTTACTGGCGCCCAGCGACGAGTCAATGAATGCTGATACGGAGTTGTTACTGGTGTTCGCCGCCAGAGCCCAGCACTTGGCTGAGGTTATTCGTCCCGCACTGGCACGCGGAGCCGTTGTGCTGTGTGACCGGTTTACCGATGCGACCTACGCGTATCAGGGCGGCGGCCGAGGTTTGTCCCATGACCGGATTGCGGCGCTGGAAGCGTTCGTTCAAGGTGATCTGCGCCCTGATATGACCGTGGTGTTCGACTTGCCAGTGGAAATCGGATTGGCCCGAGCAACAGCCCGTGGCCGACTTGACCGTTTCGAGCAGGAAGGCCGGGGTTTTTTTGATGCTGTGCGCAGTACGTATTTGAATCGCGCGGGCGCTAATCCTGCGCGCTATCGACTGGTGAACGCAGCATTGGCGTTGTCCGAAGTTCAGCAGTCACTCGATGACCTGCTGCCTGAACTTTTGGAGCTATGCCGTGGCTGAAGCCTATCCTTGGCAGGAAGGCCTCTGGCAGCAGATGGCCGGGCGTACCGAGCATGCGCATGCTTATTTGCTGCACGGTCCTGTAGGCATCGGCAAGCGAGCATTGGCGCAACGGTTGGTGGCTCGCTTGCTGTGCCAGCGGCCCGCAGGTTTGAATGCTTGTGGTCAGTGCAAGTCATGCCTGCTTTTAGCTGCGGGCACTCATCCCGATCACTACGTACTGGAGCCAGAAGAGGCGGACAAGGCGATCAAAGTTGATCAGGTCCGCGATCTGGTGAGCTTTGTAGTGCAGACCGCACAAATGGGTGGTCGCAAAGTAGTGTTGATCGAGCCGGCAGAGTCGATGAACGTCAATGCTGCCAACGCTTTGCTGAAAAGCCTTGAAGAACCCTCCGGTAATACCGTCCTGTTACTGATCAGTCATCAGTCGAGTCGATTGTTGCCTACTGTCAGGAGCCGTTGCGTGCAGCAGGCCTGCCCGCTGCCAAGTAGGGCGGTGAGCTTGCAGTGGTTGGCCACAGCTTTACCTGACTGCTCTGAAGACGAGCGTGCCGAGTTGCTCACGCTGGCCGCAGGATCGCCTCTGGCGGCAGTCAGTCTGAATACCCAAGGGGTTCGTGAGCAGCGGGCGCTGGTGGTCGACGGTGTGAAAAAACTCCTTAAACAGCAGCAATCACCGACTCAGTTGGCCGAAGGCTGGAAAGATATTCCGTTGTTGTTGTTGTTTGACTGGTTCACCGGTTGGGCGCTATTGATCCTGCGTTATCAACTGACCCAGGATGAAGCTGGTCTCGGTTTGGATGATATGCGCAAGGTTTTGCAGTACTTGGCGCAAAAAACCAGGCAGGACAAAGTGCTCAGCATTCAGGATTGGGTGCTGGCGCAACGGCAAAAGGTTATGTCCAAATCAAACCTTAACCGCGTTTTATTGCTCGAAGCCTTGCTGGTGCAGTGGGCAGGCTTGCCCGGACAGGGGTAGACTCCTGCTGCAGGATCACTTCCCCTAAAGGAGTTGCAATGAATTTGCCGCTGAACCCCGGTCCACGTAATGGCATCCTGTCTCTGACCATCAAGGACAAGTCGGTGTTGTACGCGGCGTATATGCCCTTTATCAAGAATGGCGGTTTGTTTATCCCGACCAGCAAGAGCTACAAGCTGGGTGACGAGGTATTCATGCTGCTTAACCTGATGGACGAGCCGGAAAAAATTCCGGTAACGGGCAAAGTTACCTGGATCACCCCCAAAGGCGCCCAAGGCAATCGGGCTGCCGGGGTTGGCGTTCAATTCAACGACGGTGATAACGCTGCACGCAATAAAATCGAAACGTATCTGGCCGGTGCTCTTAAGTCCGACCGTCCCACTCATACGATGTAGTTGTAGCCTCCTTCATGCTTGTAGATTCCCATTGTCACCTCGATCGTCTCGACCTCGCTGAACATGCAGGTTCACTGGACGCTGCCCTGGATGCCGCCCGGGCGCGGGGTGTCGGGCATTTTCTGTGCATCGGCGTCAGCGCCGAAAACGCCGGTGCGGTAAAAGCCTTGGCTGATCGCTATGACGATGTGGATTGCTCGGTCGGCGTTCACCCGCTTGACCTGCAACCGGGCACGGCACCTGCGCTGGACTGGTTATTGGCGGAGCTCAACCATCCGAGGGTAGTCGCCATCGGCGAAACCGGTCTCGACTATCACTACGAGCCCGAAGCTGCGCAGCTTCAACAGGCATCGTTTCGTTTGCACCTTGAGGCGGCCAATCTGACGGGCAAGCCGGTGATCGTCCACACCCGAGGCGCTCGCGCCGACACCCTGGATTTGATGCGTGCAGCGGCCTTGCCACAGGGCGGAGTGTTGCATTGTTTCACTGAGGACTGGGCGATGGCCAAAGCGGCACTGGACCTGGGTTTTTATATCTCGCTGTCCGGGATCGTCACTTTCCGCAACGCCGACGCGTTGCGTGACGTGGCGCGCCAAGTTCCCGTTGATCGATTGCTGGTAGAAACCGACTCACCTTACCTTGCGCCTATACCTTACCGGGGCAAGCCGAACCTGCCTCAATATGTGCGGGAGGTCGCTGAGTTTCTGGCGATGCTGCGCGGCGAGTCCTATGAGCGCTTCGCCGAGCAGACCACCGAAAACTTCGCCCGCCTGTTTCCGCTGGCTCATCTGAAGCGCTGACATCTACACTTCCTCCAAACACAGGGAGGGCGAGGTTGTATCTTTACTGTGTGTAAAACACAGGCAAAAAAAACCCGGGTTCTGGGGGGTGAATCCGGGTTAAGACCATTAGGAGTAAACAAAGGTACGCGATCCATTGGTACCCTCATTGGCGCGCCACTTGGGGGAGATGCCGCGCCAACGAGTTAAGTATTGGTCATGATTGCCGCGCGTCCAGCCCAATCCACACTATTCTTTAAACGGATTTGGAATATCGACGCTTTGATTGGGTTCTCACCGCGCTGCTAGTTCGCGTACCAAAGCCAACGTCTCTTCAATCACCCGCGACTCTGTATAGAAATGTGGGGAGAAACGAATGCCAGGCCCCCGTTGTACGCATACCACCTGATGTTGCTTAAGTCGCTCGAACAGCGCTGAGTTTTCCACGCCATCAAGGCTGAACGACAGAATGCCTGCACGTCGCTTAGGGTCTTTCGACGTGTGCAGGCGA